>NZ_JBFAIP010000005.1:0-296716 GCF_040654775.1 Streptomyces sp. NPDC050636 | reverse complement strand
CCACCCCCAACACCCGGCCGCCGCGCCTTTTCTTGGTTGACCCGGGCCCCTCGGCAGGGTGGGCGATACTGGGTTCGAACCAGTGACCTCTTCGGTGTGAACGAAGCGCTCTCCCACTGAGCTAATCGCCCGGCGCACCGCCAACATTACCGCACGTCGGCGGGCGCTTCCGACCATTTCTGGATCACTCGTCGACCTTCCACGGCATCGCGAAGCCGAACTTCCACACATACACCGCGAGCGCGGCCGCGATGATCACTACGCCGATGGTCGTCAGAATGATGTTGCGCCGCCGCACCTTCGGGTCGAGCGCCTTCTGGGCCGCCTCGGTCACCTTCCGTTTGGTCCAGCGCAGCACGAGCTGGGCCCAAACGAATTCGGTCGCCCAGATCGCCATACCGGCGAAGATCACCAGCCAGCCGGGACCCGGCAGCGGCAGCATGATCACGCCGACGACCACCACCGCGAGACCGATGACAAAGATTCCGACCTGCCAGCTCAGATGCAGCGGCCGGGAGCGCTTGATGAAGTGCGGCGCGCGCGAACCGAGCGGCTGCTCGTCCGTCGCGGCGCCCCCCTCGGTAGCCTCCGGCCCCCCGTTACTCTCCGTATTCATGAGGCCCAACTTACCGGACGCGATCCGTCCGCCGGAATTACCGGCGGGGATGAGCTGGCAATCCGCCGTAAGAGGTACCTGAAGGCACCCAAAACCGTCAGAGGGGTTTACAACGGCACCGTAGGTGGCATGTCGATTTCGCCGACGTGCGAATCCCCGAGCGCACACTGAGCGAAAGGCCCTGGCGCTTATGAACACCACGGTCAGCTGCGAGCTGCACCTGCGCCTCGTTGTGTCGAGCGAGTCTTCACTGCCTGTACCCGCGGGCCTGCGGTATGACACGGCCGATCCCTATGCCGTGCATGCCACCTTCCACACCGGAGCCGAGGAGACCGTCGAGTGGGTTTTCGCCCGCGACCTCCTCGCCGAGGGCCTACACCGGCCCACGGGCACCGGAGACGTCCGCGTATGGCCGTCCCGGAGCCACGGACAGGGCGTGGTCTGTATCGCCCTGAGCTCCCCGGAAGGCGAAGCCCTTCTGGAGGCCCCCGCGCGGGCCCTCGAATCGTTCCTCAAGAGGACCGACGCGGCCGTACCGCCCGGTACGGAACACCGGCATTTCGACCTCGACACCGAGCTCTCCCACATCCTGGCGGAGAGCTGAGACGCACCACAGCCGCCCAACGCACCCACCCGCTCACTTGCGACCGTCCGACTCGGGGAGACGGCGCAGGACCGACAAGTTCACACGGCACACTTCGGCGCCGTCGCCGCGGACCCACCGCGGAGACGGCGCCGAGGCTTGTTCCAGACGCTAGAGTCGGCGACCATTCGGCAACCACACCGGGGGCGGCAGAACCGGCCGGCCCCACCCGGCCAGGGAGCGGAACCGTGATGATCACCCATGACACCCGGTGCGCGCTCGACGCGGTCGTCGATCTGCTCAACACCGCCCCGGAGGGCGAATCCCCCGGAGCGCCGGACAGCCTCACCGACCTCGCGGCGCTGCAGGAGTTCGTGAAGCGCAACGACGTCAGCGACGTGGGCACCCTCTGCGAGCGCGATCTGGCAGCCGTACGGGGCGTCCGCGCGCGCTTCGCCCAGGTCTTCGCCGCCGAGGACGACCACACCGCCGCCGAGCTGCTGAATTTCCTGGTCGCCTCGGCCGGCACCACACCGCGGCTGACCGACCACGACAACTACGACTGGCATGTCCACTACTTCGCACCGGGCGCCTCGGTCGCCGAGCATCTGGCCGCGGACGGCGGGATGGCACTGGCCTTCCTCGTCGTCGCCGGGGAGCGGGAGCGGCTGCGGCGCTGCGAGGCGCCGGACTGCCGGCACGCCTTCGTCGACCTCTCGCGCAATCGCTCCCGGCGCTACTGCGACAGCCGCACCTGCGGAAACCGGCTGCATGTCGCGGCGTACCGGGCACGGCGCCGGGAGGCGGCGCGCTGAGGGCCGAACGGCTGAAGTACGGCGCGGCGACACGCCGTGACCCAGGCCTCACAGGATATAGAGGTCGTGTACCGCGCCGAGAAGGAGCAGAAAGCCGATGATGCCGAGGAAGAGCATCAGCGGCGGCTGGGACAGCGCGAAAAGACAACCGCGCGTTTCGGGGGCCGGGGCATCGTCCCTGGCCAGGGCGCACTCATCGTTCATCTCGCGCGCATCATGGCGCAGCTGATCGTCGGAGTGCGCCCAATGGGCGCTTCAGCAGCGGTAGTTCATCAGATCCCGTGCTTTTTCAGGATCGCTTCGATGTCCGAGAAGTCATCCTTGGGTGCACCACCCTTGCCCTTCGCCTTCGCGGCCGGCTGGGCGGCGGTGTGGCCGGCGCCGAGGGACGGCACGGAGGCGGCCGGTGCCACCGCGTCCGGCCGGGCGGCCGCCGCGGCCTTGCGCTCCTTGCGCTCCTTGCGGCTGCCGATCCCCCGGCGGCGCTCGACGACCCGGCCGATCGTGAACAGCACGGCCGAGAGCGCGAGCACACCGAAGCCGGCCCACACCGAGGGCTTGAAGACGATGTCGGTGAGCCAGTCGATGACACCGGTCAGCACCAGGCCGATGGGGAAGAGGGAGAAGGCTGCGATGCGGGTCGCGGCCAGGAACCGCTTTCGGTAAGCCGTCAGCGCGGCAATGCCCAGGCCCGCAGCCGACACCGCGGCACAGACGGTCGAGGTCAGCATCCGGTCCTCCTGCCGATGGATGGGGAGCGTGCGTTCTGCTCCTCTCCATCCTGCCTTGTCCGGTACGCCTGCGGCCATGTTCCGGTACGGCCTCAGGGACATCTCGGGGTTCCGCTCCTCCGGAGGTCCCGGTTCGGCACCGGACACCGGACTGGAAGACTGGCCCCATGAACGACGCCATGACCTCCGATGCACCGTCTCCGGCCGTCCCCGCCCCTCCCGTCCTCGACGTCTGGTGCGAGCTGCAGTGCCCGGACTGCCATGCCGCGCTGGACGACCTGCGGGCGCTGCGCGAGCGCTACGGCGACCGGCTGGACATCCGACTGCGCCACTTCCCGCTGGAGAAGCACAAGCACGCCTACGTCGCGGCCCAGGCCGCCGAGGAGGCCGCGGAGCAGGGCCAGGGCTGGCCGTACGTCGAGACCGTGCTGGCGCGTACCGAAGAGCTGGGCAAGGGCGGCGAGAAGCTGCTGCTGAAGGTCGCCGGGGAGCTGGGGCTGGATGCCGAGGAGATGGACACCGCGCTGATCGACGGGCGGCATCTGCTGATCGTCGACGCGGACCAGGCGGAGGGCAAGGCGATCGGCGTGACCGGCACTCCGACCTATGTGATCGGCGGCGAGCGGCTGGACGGCGGCAAGAGCCAGGAGGGGCTCCGCGCCCGGATCGAGGAGATCGCCGACCGGCTGCTGGCCGGGCAGGGCTGAGGCCGCGGCGTCACGGACGCGGGCCGCGGCTCACAGGATCGGCTTCCAGAGCAGGTACGCGGAGGGCCGGTAGCCCAGTGAGTCGTAGAGCCCGCGGGCAGGTGCGTTGTCGGCATGGACGTTGAGGCCCAGGACCGGCCGGCCCTCGGCGAGGCACACCCGCTCGGCGACGAGCATCAGGGTGCGGCCGTGGCCGCGGCCGCGGTGTTCGGCGTCCACCTTCACGTCCATGACATAGCCACCGGGCTGGCCGGGCCTCCGCATCGCGACCCAGACTCGCCCGACATCCACACCGTCGTGCGCGAGGATCCGCACCGCGTGGTCCGGCGTGGCGGCGCCGTCCGGGCGCACCGCACGGTGTCCGTCCGCAGAGATCCGCTCGGCCCGTTCGCGGGACATCCCGTTCCTCATCAGCCTCGGCACGTAGGCGGCGTGCGCCTCGGCGAACCAGGCCGGGAACTCCGCCTCGCTCAGCGGCCGGTCCCGGCTGCCGACGGGGAGCCCGGGCGGCGCTCCCAGCTCTTTGGCCATCCGGCGGCTGCGCTCGGTGTAGCCCAGCGCGGCGGCCAGCCGTACGGCGGCCTCGGCGTCGGCCGGGACGGTCAGCTCGATCTGCCGGCATCCCCAGCCGCGCAGCACTTCCTCGGCGGCGAGCGCGGCGACCGTGGCGCGGCCGCGATGCCGGTCCGGGGCGTCGATCTCCAGGGCCTCGATCCGGCCCGCCGCCGGCTCGTACCGCGCGTCCGTGGCCAGCCGGATCCGGCCGACCCGGCGGCTGTTGACGCAGACGTCGTACGGACGGGCCCGCCCGCCGCCGTCCTGTCGTTCTTCCGGTCCGGCGGGCCGCAGCGTTGTGGTCACGAGGACTTTCTACCCGGCCGCGGCCGGGCTCGTCATCACCGCGGATCGAAGTCGGCGGCCGCGTGCTCGTCGAAGATCCGCATGGCTTCGGCCGTCACCGGGCCCGGCCCGTCGGCCAGTTGGCGGCCGTCGATCCGGGTCACGGCCTGGACGTCGCGCAGCGTGGAGGTCAGGAAGATCTCCTCGGCCCGCTCCAGGGCGTCCAACGGCAGATCGGTCTCCTTGGCGCCCACCCAGGTCACCGTCAGGGCACGGGTGATGCCCGCCAGGCAGCCGGAGGACAGCAGCGGGGTGTGCAGTTCGCCGTCCAGGACGACGAAGACATTGGAGCCGGTGCCTTCGCAGAGCGCGCCGACGGTGTTGGCGAACAGCGCCTCGGAGGCGCCCAGTTCGCGCGCGCGGGCGAGCGCGACGACGTTCTCGCCGTACGAGGTGGTCTTCAGGCCGGCGAGCGCGCCGCGTTCGTTACGGGTCCAGGGGACCGTGACGGCGGCGGTGGTGTCGGGGCGCCGGGGGGTCTCGGAGAGCGCGATGACCAGCGTCGTGCCGTTGTCGCCGCGGTCCGAGCCGAGCGGCGAGAGGCCGCCGGTGTAGGTGATCCGGAGCCGGCCGAGGGCCATCGGGTTGGCGTCCAGGACGGCTGCGCAGCCGCGCCGCACCTCGTCGAGGTCGGGGGCGGGCAGGCCGAGCCCCCGGGCGGAGGTGGTCAGCCGCTCCAGGTGGCGGGTGAGGGCGAAGGCCCGCCCGTCGACGGCCTTGAGCGTCTCGAAGACGCCGTCGCCGACCGTCAGGCCGTGGTCGAAGACCGAGACCCGGGCGCCGTCGGCGTCCCGCAGTCCCCCGTCGAGCCAGATCTTCATCGTCGTCTTCCTCCACTCGCCTCGTGCACGCCCGACGCTACCGCGAGCAGCCGGCTCGCCTTCAACTCGGTCTCGGCCCACTCCCGCTCGGGGTCGGAGTCCCAGATGATCCCCGCCCCGGCGCCGAACCGCAGCGCCGGGCCGCCGGGTGCGGTGCGGTCGATCCAGAACGTACGGATGCCGACGTTGAGCTCGCCGGTGCGACGGTCGGCGTCGACCCAGCCGATGCCGCCGCAGTACGGGCCGCGGGGTGCGGTCTCCAGCTCGTCGATGATCTTCAGGGCGGTGTACTTGGGGGCGCCGGTGACCGAGCCGGGCGGGAAGGTGGCGCCGAGCAGATCCGCCCAGGCCGTCTTGTGGTTCTTCCCGTCCAGTTCGCCGCGCACGGTGGAGACGAGGTGGACGAGGCCGGGATGCGGCTCGACGGCGCACAGTGCCGGGACGGTCACCGTGCCGGTGGCGCAGACCCGGCCGAGATCGTTGCGGACCAGGTCCACGATCATCACGTTCTCCGCCTGGTCCTTCGCGGTCAGATCCGCGGCGGTCCGGCCGGTCCCCTTGATCGGCCCGGACTCGACGGTGCGGCCGTCGCGCCGCAGATACAGCTCGGGCGAGGCGGTGGCGACCTCGACGCCGTGGCCGGGCAGTCGAATCGTTCCTGCGTACGGGGCCGGGTTGCCGCGGGCCAGCACCGCCGACAGCGCGTCGACATCGGCGCGGCCGGGGTCGGGCAGCGGCGCGGTCAGCACCCGGCAGAGGTTCACCTGGTAGACCTCGCCGGCCGCGATGTATTCACGGATCCGCCGTACGCCCGCGGTATAGGAAGCGCGGTCCAGGGAGCTGGACCAGTCGCCGGGCATCGGGCCGTGCCAGTTACCGGGGGCCGGCTCGTCCGCGGCCGTGGCGGGGCGGATATCGCCGAAGCGGGCGCAGATCACCGCCCCCTCGAAGTCGGCGACCACCGCCCACCAGCCCGTGGAGTCCAGAGCCGCGGGATCGCTGGTGACATCGCGCAGGTCGGTGGCTATGAGACCGCCGAAGCGGGCCATGGGAGGGAAGTCGTGCACGTCAGTGAGTCTATGGCGGGGGCCCGGCGGGCGCCTCGGCCGAGCGAGCAGCGCAGCACGCTGCACAAACGCGTTTTTGTACTGGCCCCGGAATCCGCTAGAGTTCAACACGTCGCCGGGACGCGGAAGCGCCCCGGAGGCCAAGTAGCTCCCCGACGTAGTCTGGGAGAGACACCTGCGGACGTAGCTCAGTTGGTAGAGCACCACCTTGCCAAGGTGGATGTCGCGAGTTCGAGTCTCGTCGTCCGCTCGATGTGGGGGATCTTCCCGAACCCCTTCACTCCTGGTGGAGTGGCCGAGAGGCGAGGCAACGGCCTGCAAAGCCGTCTACACGGGTTCAAATCCCGTCTCCACCTCCAAGGACGATTAGCTCAGCGGGAGAGCGCTTCCCTGACACGGAAGAGGTCACTGGTTCAATCCCAGTATCGTCCACTGACCCGGTCTTCTCCGGGTCCCCGCGCGATTAGCTCAGCGGGAGAGCGCTTCCCTGACACGGAAGAGGTCACTGGTTCAATCCCAGTATCGCGCACGCAGCACCCGCGGAGATCACCGAGATCCGTGGTCCCGAGGACGATTAGCTCAGCGGGAGAGCGCTTCCCTGACACGGAAGAGGTCACTGGTTCAATCCCAGTATCGTCCACACATCAGCCGAGGGCCGGAGCATTCGCTCCGGCCCTCGGTCGTTGTGCCGAGCCGCTCCTCGCGGAACGGTCGGTCGCTGTTCAGGAGGAGAAGAGCATGTGGCCGAAGCTGCGGCGGTGATGGCCGTGGTGTCCATGGTGGCCCTGGTGCGGGGCGCCCCAGGCGGGGGCGGCGGGGTAGGCCTGCGGGGCGGGCGGCGGCGGGGCCTGCTGGGTCCACTGCGCCTCCAGGCGGGTCAGCGACTCCAGCTCCCCGTAGTCCAGGAAGATCCCCCGGCAGCCGGCGCACTGCTCGATCTGCACGCCATTGCGGTTGTACGTATGCATCGGTGCATGACACTTGGGGCACTGCATCGTCGGCTCAACTCCTGTAATCCATCACTGCTCACTGCGGCACCGCCGGAACGTCCTCCCGGCGATGAGGTGTTCACCCTACGCCGGGGCCGGCGGGCGCCAACTGCTCCGGCAGGGAAGTCATGCGGGCGCAGGCGTCGACCACGGCCGCCTCGATCTCGTCCAGCGGGCGGGACGCGGTGACGGCCTTGGCGACGGCGAGCGCGGCGGTCTGCACGGTCAGGGCGCGGGCGGGTATCTCCAGGTCGGGCCAGGGGTCGCCGTCGGGGCGTACGGCGCGGCCGCCGGCGGCCCGGTAGGCGGCCAGGAAGCGGGACCAGATGTCCGGGGCGAGCAGGCCGGTGGCGAACCAGGCGGCGGGGCGGGCCAGGTCCCAGGCCGGATCGCCCAGACCCAGGTCGTCGATGTCTATCAGCAGCCAGGGGCCGTTCGCGGCCGGATGACGGACGAGCTGGCCGAGGTGGAAGTCGCCGTGGCAGAGGAACGGGGTGTGCGGCGGCGGAGCCGCGGCGCGGGCCCAGGGCGGCAGGAGGGTCCAGGCACGCTCGACGGCACCGGCGGCCGAGGAAGCGGATCCGGGGCCAGGTCGCGGTGGGTGAGCCGCGAGGGCGGTACGCAGGCGGGTGAGAGCGCGGGCGGCCTTGGCCGGGCCGCGCATCGGCGGCACGGGGCCGGGCAGTCGGCCGGCGTCCACGGAGTGCAGCCGGGCCAGCAGGCGCGCGGCGTCCTCCCATGGCGCGGCGTCGGGGTCGTCGGGCGAGACCGGGCTGCCGTACGGCCAGCGGGTCAGTGCGCGGCCGTCCTCGGTGAGGGTGAGGTGTCCGTCGGGGGCGGTGACCGGGAGCGGGGGCAGCAGGATGCCGTGCAGAAGGGGGTGGGCGGCGACGGCCAGCCGGGCGGCGAGGTCGCGTGGGTCGCAATCGGGGGCGTGGGCCTTGGCGACCGTACGGCCGCTGCGGACGACCGTGCCGTCGGGGCGGTCGGCGAGCACCTCGGGGGCGGTGCGGGGTACCGGAACGCCTCCCGGGGCGGGGCCCGCCGAAAGGGCCGCCAGGCGGCCGAGGAGTGGTGCGGTCATCGTTCCCCCGAGTCGTGCGAGCCGTACGCGCGTCGTACCTGGTGCGGGCGGTGCCCCATACGGACTGCCCGGCCTGGGATCGTACGCGCGGTGCGAGCGGGCCGTCCCCGGCGGCGGCCGGAAAAACTCGATGGCCGGGCATCTCCCCAGATGCCCGGCCATTCGTGCCGTCCGCCGCACCCCCGTCCCCACGGGGCTTCCGGCCGGAGGTCCCCGTCCCGGGCCGCTCTCCCGGGACCGGGGCGCCTTTCAGCGCCCCAGCATTCCGGCCACGGACGACGCCTGTGTGATCACGGCTTCCCAGCCGCCGAAGAGCACGGCGAGGAGAATCGCCAGCGGCAGCACCATGGCCACCGCGACGAGGGGATGGCGAGTACTGGACGGCTGGTGGCCGCCGAGCGCCGAGGCGACTCCGCGCCCTTGCGCCGGCGCCGTCCGTCCGGAGGTCTCCGCCATTGTCCCGCTCCCGTCGTGTCTGGGGCGGCGGGCGTCTGACCTCGGGGGACGAGTGCTGCGCCCGCCGCTTGAACACCACATTAGGCACGCGTCGGGCGCCCGGCGTCATGCCGTCGTACTGATTGACGGGCCTCCGGGAGGATGACGTGAGGAGCCCCGGCGTACTCCCCTGGGTGGAGAGCCGGGTACCGGGACCTGGGGACATCCCCGAGAAGGACGGGGCGGATGCGGCGGCCTCCCCCGTTCGGCTACCGCCGGCAGGCCTTCGGGTGACTTCGCTCACTTCGACCACTCCCTCGCACACGGCCCTCCCGGCCCCGCGACACGCCCCACCCGCCACCCAGCCTTAAGGTTCGGCCATTTCCCCGGCATCCATGACTATCCCTCCCCGATCATCTTTCATCGCGTCAATCTCCCTTCTGCGATGGTTCCTTGGGATCCCCCGCGGGAACTCGGGCCGCACGGCGGCCGATTCCCGTCCGCTCTTCGAGGGTGCCACCCGCCACTGACAATCCGGTCGGCGACGCATGCGCGGCCTATCAGCACAGCGAGCCGTCAATCCGTAAGCTGTGGCACGTCAGACGGTTGGCAGCGGAGTGGGGCCTCCCCACCGCAGGTAGGGGACGGACATGGCGATGATGCGGCTCCGGCGCGAGGACCCGCGTGTCGTCGGGTCGTTCCGGCTGCACCGCCGGCTCGGCGCGGGCGGGATGGGCGTGGTCTATCTCGGCTCGGACAAGCGCGGCCAGCGGGTGGCCCTCAAGGTGATCCGGCCGGATCTGGCGGAGGATCAGGAATTCCGCTCGCGGTTCGCACGCGAGGTGTCGGCGGCCCGGCGGATCCGCGGCGGCTGTACGGCCCGGCTGGTCGCGGCCGATCTCGACGCGGACCGCCCGTGGTTCGCCACCCAGTATGTTCCCGGCCCCTCGCTGCACGACAAGGTGAACGACGAAGGGCCGCTGTCCCCGGCGCAGGTCGCCTCCATCGGTGCCGCGCTCTCCGAAGGGCTGCTGGCCGTCCATGACGCAGGCGTCGTCCACCGCGACCTGAAGCCGTCCAACATCCTGCTGTCCCCCAAGGGGCCGCGGATCATCGACTTCGGTATCGCGTGGGCCACCGGCGCCAGCACGCTGACGCATGTCGGTACGGCCGTCGGCTCGCCGGGCTTTCTCGCGCCGGAGCAGGTGCGCGGGGCCGCGGTGACGCCGGCGACGGACATCTTCGCGCTGGGGGCCACCCTCGCCTACACCTGCACCGCGGACTCGCCGTTCGGGCAGGGAAGTTCGGAGGTCATGCTCTACCGGGTGGTGCACGAGGAGGCGCAGCTGGCCGGGGTGCCGGACGCGCTGGCGCCACTGCTCGCGTCGTGTCTGGCCAAGGACCCGGCGGACCGCCCGAGCACCCTGTCGCTGTCCTTGCGGCTCAAGGAGATCGCGGCCCGGGAGGCGCACGGCCTGTCCGGCGGCCCGCTGGAGAACGGCCCGGGCTCCGAGCCCGGTTGGGGGCGCGCGGAGCGCCGTCCGGTGGACCGACCGACCGGGCAGCGGGCCGAGGAGTACGCGCGGCAGCACACCGAGCGGCGGGCCACGGGCACTCCCGTGCCGCGTCCGCAGCCGGCCCGGCCCTCGTCGCCCCGGGAGGCGACGTCCCGGCCGGGCGGGCCCGCGTCGGCGCCGGGCACGAACTCACGGACCGGCGGGCGCAATTCGGGACGGGTCCCTGGGGCGCGGCCCGGCGGGCGGAACGGTTCGCGCTCCCCGGTGCGTACGACATCGGGCGGGCGCCGCCCCGGCCCCGACCGCCGGCTGCTGCGGCAGCGGGTCATCGTGTTCGTGGTGGTGACGCTGCTGGTGGCGCTGGGTATCGCGGCGGCCCAGGGCTGCCAGGGGCCGGCGCGGGGGCTGGGCGCGGAACGGCCGGTGCCCATCGCGCCGTACGGGAGCGTTTCTACGCCTTAGGGGGCGGGCGAACACATCCCGTAGGGGATGCACGCGCCCCCTGCGGGGCCACAACGCGGCGGTGCCGGGACGGTATTCCCGTGACTCACGACGCGAGCTCACAACGTTCGGCTCGCGACGTTGGCCTCACGACGTGAGCTCACAACGTTGGGCTCGCGACGTTGGGCTCACAACGTTCGGCTCGCGACTTTGGGCCTACGACGCTGGGCTCACGACGTGACCGACAAGATGCTGCCTGCAGTCCCTACCTAGGCGGGCCGGCCGGTTGCCACCGCGTAGAAGGCGACCGCGGCGGCCGCCCCCACGTTGAGCGAGTCCACGCCGTGCGCCATCGGGATACGGACCCATTCGTCGGCGGCCCGCAGGGCCCCGGTGGTCAGGCCGTCGCCCTCCGCGCCGAGCATCAGGGCGGCGCGCTCCAGGGTGTGCGGGGCCGCCTCGTCGATGGCGGTGGCCTTCTCCGACGGGGTCAGCGCGAGCAGCTTGAAGCCCGCCTCCCGTACGGCCGCCAGGTCCCGGGGCCAGCTCTCCAGGCGGGCGTACGGTACCGAGAACACCGCTCCCATGGAAACCTTCACCGAGCGGCGGTAGAGCGGGTCGGCGCAGTCCGGGGAGAGCAGTACCGCGTCCATGCCGAGGGCCGCGGCGCTGCGGAAGATCGCCCCGATGTTGGTGTGGTCGTTGACCGCTTCCATGACGACGATGCGGCGGGCGGTGGCGAGCAGCTCGGTGGGGTCGGGCAGCGGTTTGCGCTGCATGGAGGCCAGGGCGCCGCGGTGGACGTGGTAGCCCGTCACCCGCTCGGCGAGGTCCGGGCTGACCGCGTAGACCGGTGCCGGGACCTCGTCGATGACATCGCGCATGACGTCGACCCACTTGGCCGAGAGCAGCATGGAGCGCATCTCGTAGCCGGCCTGCCCGGCGCGCCGGATGACCTTCTCGCCCTCGGCGATGAAGAGCCCTTCGGCGGGCTCGCGGCGGCGCCGCAGCTCGACGTCGGTGAGGCCGGTGTAGTCGCGCAGGCGCGGGTCGTCCGGGTCATCGACGGTGATGATTTCTGCCACGGGGAGATAGTGCCTTGTCGGTGTCGAGGTTCCAATGCCGCGTACGGGATCGGCTACTTGGCGGTATCGGGGGCGGCGAGGCCGACGACGTCGCCGATGACGATGACCGCCGGGGGACGGACGCCCTCGGCCCGTACGGTCTCGCCAAGGGTCGCCAGGGTGGCGTCGACGCGGCGCTGGGCCGCGGTGGTGCCTTCCTGGATGACGGCGGCGGGGGTGTCGGCGGGGCGGCCGTGCTCGATGAGCTTGGCGGCGATGGCGGCGCTGTTCTCGACGCCCATCAGCACGACGAGGGTGCCGCGCAACTTGGCGAGCGACGGCCAGTCGACCAGCGAGCGCTCGTCGTCGGGGGCGACATGGCCGCTGACCACGGTGAACTCATGGGCGACGCCGCGGTGGGTGACGGGGATGCCCGCGGCGCCGGGGACCGAGATGGTGCTGGAGATGCCGGGGACGACGGTGCAGGGGATGCCGGCTTCGGCGAGCGCCTGGGCCTCTTCCATGCCGCGCCCGAACACGAACGGGTCGCCGCCCTTGAGGCGGACCACGGCCTTGCCGGCCTTGGCGTGCTCGATCAGGGCGTTGTTGATGGCTTCCTGCGCCATGAAGCGGCCGTAGGGGATCTTCGCGGCGTCGATGACCTCGACATGCGGCGGGAGTTCGGCGAGCAGATCGCGGGGGCCGAGCCGGTCCGCGATGACGACGTCCGCCTCGGCGAGGAGGCGGCGGCCGCGGACGGTGATCAGGTCGGGGTCGCCGGGGCCGCCGCCGACCAGGGCCACGCCCTTGGCCCGTGTGCGGTGGTGCGGGGCGGCGATGCTGCCGTCCCGCAGGCCCTCGACGATCGCATCCCGTACGGCGGCGGAGCGGCGCGGGTCACGGCCGGTGAGCACCGCGACGGTGACGCCCTCGCTGTGGCCGGTGGCCGGGGTCCAGGCGGTGGCCGCCTCGGCGTCGTCGGAGCGGACGCACCACACCCGGCGGTCCTCGGCCTCCTGGGACGCGGCGGCGTTGGCCTCCGGGTCGTCGGTGGAGATCAGCGCGTACCAGGCGTCGGCGAGGTCGCCCGGCTGGTAGCGGCGGCGCTCCCAGCGGATCTCGCCGGTGTCGGCCATCGCCTCGACGGAGGGGGTGGCGGACGGGGAGATCAGCAGGACGTCGGCGCCGGCGGCGATGAGCGCGGGGAGCCGGCGCTGGGCGACCTGGCCCGCCCCGAGGACGACCACGCGGCGGCCGGACAGCCGCAGTCCGACGGGGTAGGCGGCGTGTTCGGCAACGTGCTCAGCCATGGTGATACGGCTCCTTGTGCGGGTGGTGCGATTTCGGCGACGAGCTCAGCCGCTGCGGCTCTGGAGCGGCTGATGAGAGGTGGTACGCCCCGGGGCCCCTGGTGAGGGTTATGGCCCCGGCCCACAGCCTATGGGGCTGCGGGCCGGTGGTCATGTGGGGACGGCCACGTCCTGGCAGTCCCCGGTCAGCTCCGTCAGCTCTTCTCCGTCACTCCGGCGGAGTCGAAGGTGGCGACCTCGTGCATGGCGCGGGCGGCGCTCTGCACCACGGGGAGAGCGAGCAGCGCGCCGGTGCCCTCGCCCAGGCGCAGATCGAGGTCGACGAGAGGGCGCAGGCCCAGCTTGGTCAGCGCCGCGACATGGCCGGGCTCCGCGCTGCGGTGGCCGGCGATGCAGGCGGCCAGCGCCTCGGGGGCGATGGCGCGGGCCACCAGGGCGGCGGCACCGGCGCTGACGCCGTCGAGGATGACCGGTGTACGCAGCGAGGCGCCGCCGAGGATCAGGCCGACGAGCGCGGCGTGCTCCAGGCCGCCGACCGCGGCGAGCACGCCGACGGGGTCCGCCGGGTCGGGCTGGTGGAGTTCCAGGGCGCGGCGGACGACATCGACCTTGCGGGCGTGCGTCTCGTCGTTGATGCCGGTGCCGCGGCCGGTGACCTCGGTCGGGTCGGCGCCGGTGTAGACGGCGATCAGGGCGGCCGAGGTGGTGGTGTTGGCGATACCCATCTCGCCGGTGAGGAGCACCTTGTTGCCGGCTGCGACCAGGTCGCGGGCGGTCTCGATGCCGACCTCGATGGCCTTCAGCACGTCCTCTTGGGTCATCGCCGGGCCCGCGGTGAAGTCGTCGGTCCCGGGACGGACCTTGCGCGGCAGCAGACCCGGGGTGGCCGGGAGCTCGCCCGCCACGCCGACGTCCACGACGCAGACCTCTGCGCCGACCTGGTTGGCGAAGGCGTTGCAGACCGCTCCGCCGCCCAGGAAGTTGGCGACCATCTGGCCGGTGACCTCCTGGGGCCACGGGGTCACGCCCTGGGCGTGCACACCGTGGTCGCCCGCGAAGATCGCGACAGCGGCCGGCTCCGGGATCGGCGGCGGGCACTTGCGGGACAGCCCGGACAGCTGCGCGGAGATGATCTCCAGCATGCCCAGTGCCCCGGCGGGCTTGGTCATCCGCTTCTGCCGCTCCCAGGCTTCGCCGAGCGCCTTGGCGTCCAGCGGGCGGATGCCCTGGAGGGTCTCCTGGAGCAGGTCGTGCGGGTCCTCGCCGGGCAGCGCGCGGCGGCCGTACGTCTCCTCGTGGACGACCCAGGACAGCGGGCGCCGCTTGGACCAGCCGGCCTGCAGCAGCTCTGGCTCGTCCGGGAACTCGTCGACGTAGCCGACGCAGAGGTACGCCACGACCTCCAGGTGGTCGGGCAGGCCCAGCTCGCGGACCATCTCCCGCTCGTCGAAGAAGCTGACCCAGCCGACGCCCAGGCCCTCGGCGCGCGCGGCGAGCCAGAGGTTCTCGACCGCCAGCGCGGAGGAGTACGGGGCCATCTGCGGCTGGGTGTGGCGGCCGAGGGTGTGCCGGCCGCCACGGGTGGAGTCCGCGGTGACGACGATGTTCACCGGCGTTTCGAGGATCGCCTCGATCTTCAGCTCGCGGAACTGCTTGGCCCGCGCCTTGGGCAGCGACTTGGCGTACGCCTCGCGCTGCTGCATGGCGAGCTGGTGCATCTTCTCGCGGGTCTCGGCCGAGCGGATGACGACGAAGTCCCAGGGCTGGGAGTGGCCGACGCTGGGGGCGGTGTGTGCTGCCTCCAGGACGCGCAGCAGCACGTCGTGGGGGATCGGGTCGCCGCGGAAGCCGTTGCGGATGTCGCGGCGCTCGCGCATCACGCGGTGCACGGCGGCGCGCTCGGAGTCGTCGTATCCGGCGGCCGGGGCCTGGATCGGGACTCCGTCGGAGTCCGTGACGTTGTCCGCCATGGGGCCGTCCTGGTGCTGGGGGGTGGGGAGCACGGCGTGGACGGGGGCGCCGGCCTCGTCGGGTACGGCAGGGCCGGGTACGGCAGGGCCTGCGTCGTCGGCGCCGTCCTGCTGGGGAGCGGACTCCGGGCCGTGCTGGGGCGCTGCCTGGCGCTGATCATGCTCCTGGCCTGCGGCTTCTTGTCCCTCGGCGGCGTGGGCTACGGCCTCGGGGCTGTGGAGTTCAGGACCGTGGAGTTCAGGACCGTCGACTTCGTGACCGTCGGCATCGTGGCCGTCGGTCTCATGGCCTTCGCCGAGCTGGACGAGTTCCGCGCCGTCCTGCTGGGCGGCCGCCTCGGTGGATGCATCGTCGGTGGGGGCGCCTTCGGCCGGGGTCCCCGCCTGGAGCTGGTCGCTTCCGGTGGCCTGGTCGGCGTCGGGCCCGGCGGCCGCGGTCACGGTGACCGCCTGCTGGGAGTCGTCGTCCGCGGGGGGCTGCTCACCGTTGACGGCCTGGTCCGGGACGGGAGCGGGCACCGGCTGCGGTTCGGCGGCTGGTTCGGCCGCTGCGACGGTTTCGACGGCTTCGACGGCTTCGACGGGCGCGGCTTCCGCGGCGGGGGCGGTGCCCTGGGGTGCCTCGGCCGCTGCGTCGGCCGGGCCGGGCGGGTTGTCCGCCTCACCGGCTTCGTTGGGGCCGGACGGTACGGGCTGCTGCTCGGCCGGGGCGACCTGGTCCTGGGGAGCGGTCTCCGGGGCTGGGACCTCGCCGGTTGCGGCGGTCTGCTGCACGGCGGCGTCCACGGGGGCACCGGGCTGCGGCTGCCCGGCGTCCGGAACCTGCACCTCGGGGTGCTCTATGGCGGCCTGCGCCTCGGGGGCGTCGCCCTCGGCCGAGGGCATCGCGATGGGGCCCTGGGGTGCGGCGGCAGGCATCGGGATGGCGGCCGCCGGGACGCCCTCGGGTGCGGACGGTGCACCGCCCTGCGCCGCCGGGAGCTGCTGGCCTTCGACGGCCTCCAAGGGCTGGGCGGGCGGAACGGCCTCGGTGCCGGTCGGGGTGGCGTCGGCCGGGACGGGCTGAGCGGGGGCGACGAGCTGGGCGGCGGGGTCGACAGGCTGCGCCGGCTCCACGGCCTGCGGCGCCTGGTCGGCGACGACGAACGGCTCCGCCTGCGCTTCCGCGGGGGCCTCGGCAAGCTGGGCCTCGGCGGCCAGGACCTGATCCGCGAGCTGCTGCGGGGCGACGGCCTCGGGCCGCTGGGCGGGGACGGCAGCGTCCGGCGCGGGAGCCTGCGGTGCGGCTTCCGGTGCGACCTGTCCGTCCTGACCGGCCACGGCCACTTCCGGCAGCGCGTCCGAGACCATGTCCTGCGGCTGCTGAGGCTGCGCCTCCGCCGGAGCCTCGGCCTGCGTGGCCTGGGCTTCCTGGACGGGGGCTACGGCTACTGCGGCGGCCGCGACGGCCGCCGGGGCGCCCTGAGCCGGGATCGGCAGCGGCTGCCCGGCGGGCTGCGCTACGTCGTGCGGGACGGCAGCCACGTCTGCGACGGCACCCGTCTCCGCCACGGGCGCCCCTGCAGGATCGACCGTTTCTGCAACAGGGGCCGCCACCGCCTGTGCGGAGGCCTCGCCCCACGGCGGTACCTGCGATGGCACCTGCGACGGGATCTCACCGAGCTGCGGGCCCGGCAGCGGACCCTGGCCCGCGGCACCGTAGGACTGCTCGGCGTACACCTGCCCGCCGTAGGGCTGCTCGCCGTACGACGGCGCCGCGGGCGACTGCTCGGCGTACGCCACATCGACGAAGTTCTGCTCGGCGTACGGCTGCTGACCGGGCGCCGTCTGCGTGGCGACCGGCGGGGCTTCGGCCGGTGGGGTGGCCACCGGCTGCTCGGCCGGGGCGGGCGCGGGGGTGTCGGCGGGGGTGTCGAAGTACTCAGGGCCGGTGGCCACCGGCCCTGCGTGCCGCGCGGCGGTCTGCGGCGGCGTGCCCGCGGGGCCGCGGTCGGCGAGCGAGCGGACCACGCCGCCGGTCGCGTCCGGCACGGGCGGGCCCATGTGCAGGGGACGGCGCGTGGGCGCGGCCGGCGTCTGCTGGTGCGGTACCGCGGGCTGCGGGATGCGGACGGCGCTGAGATCGACCGAACCGGAATCCCGGCCGCCGCTCTCGTGGTCGCCGGCCTGCGGGGGCATCGGCTCGAAGCCGGCGGCTCCCGGGGCGGCGAACGGCGCGCCCTGCCCCGGTACGCCCGGCTGCGGCTGTGGGGCCGGGACCTGATGCTGGGTCTCGTGTGGCTGTGGGAGCGGCTGCTGCTCGCTCCAGGCGCCCTGGGCGCCCGGCATCAGCAGCAGATCGTCGTCCTCGGCGGCGCCGTCGGCCGGGTCGAGGTAGGGGTACGCGTCCGGAGCAGGGGCGATTCCTGGCTGCCCCTGCTGCTCCATCGGTCCGGCGTCAGCAGGGGAGGGAACGGCCGCCGGCTGCGGCTGCCCGGGATGTCCGCCTGCGTTCTCCGGCTGTCCCTCGCCCGGGACCTGGCCGGTGTCGGTCATGCGTACCCCTCGCCCATTTGGTAGTGCTCCTTCCAAACCGCTCGTGCGACGCGCTCGACCGGGGCGCGCCGACGCCCCGATAGCTAGAACGAGCGAGCACGCCTCGCGGCACGTCTGCTCTCCAGAGCTTCATTTTCGGCCAAAACCACGGCATTTTCCGGATATTGGCGTACGAAGCCGAACGCGGAACGGCGGCGCAACGATCCGCCAGCCTACCCTCCGCGGGTTGCCGTCCTGGTCACGGGTGAGGAACGCGATAGCCGCTCAGGAGAAAGACGACGGAACGCTCGCGTTCGACCCAGGCCGTGGTGTCCAGGTCGACGGACTGCAGCAGCGCGCACTCGACTTCGTAGCCGCCGTCGGCCAGCGCCCGGCCCACCGACTCGGCCTCGTCGCGGGTCGCCGCGTGGGTCACGATCCGCTCGGGGCGGCGGGCCGCGCAGGCGGTCACGACCGCCGCTCCCCCGCCGCCGACCCGCACCACGTCCGGCTCGGGCAGGTCTTCCAGGATCTGCGGCGCACGCCCGTGCACGGCCTGGAGTTGGACGCCGTGGCGGCGGGCGACCGCGGTGGTGCGCCCGCAGGCGTCCGCGTCCGCGTCCACCGCGATGACCGCGGCGCCGAACCGCGCGGCCTCCACGGCCGCGGCGCCGCTGCCGCAGCCGATGTCCCAGACCAGATCGCCCACCTGCGGCCCCATGCGGGCCAGTTGGGCCGTACGCAGCTGGACGGACTCGCCCTCGTCCAGGACGCCGCCGTACGCGCGGGCCGGAAGTCCCCAGCCGCGCGGGCCGGTCGGATGGCCCACCTCGTGGGCG
The DNA here is from genome assembly GCF_040654775.1 of Streptomyces sp. NPDC050636. Taxonomy (NCBI): domain Bacteria; kingdom Bacillati; phylum Actinomycetota; class Actinomycetes; order Kitasatosporales; family Streptomycetaceae; genus Streptomyces; species Streptomyces sp. NPDC050636. Next base: position 278,313 of record NZ_JBFAIP010000005.1, on the reverse strand, counting down.
GCGATCCAGCCGGTCCCCCGCGAGTGGACAGCCGCGGCGCCGCCGGGCGAACCGCCGATGACAATCACGACATTGGGGTCGCGCCAGACGTGGTCGGCGGCCTTGTCGGATGTGAGTACCGTCACCTGCTCCCGGTCGGTGCCGAGTTCCTCGCAGATGACGAAGGTGCGGTGGACGCCGCGCAGCAGCAGGGCGAGTTCGGTGGGCCCGGCGCCGGGCGAGGTGAGCACCGCGACCTTGGTGTGGGCGCGGCAGACGTTCACCGCGCGGCGCAGATCGCGGCTGTGGGCGACGACGATCTGGGCGTCGTCCCAGGGCATTCCGGCCCGTGCGAAGGCGGCCGCGACGGCCGAGACGGCCGGTACCACTTCCACCTCCAGGCCGAATTCGGGCGCCCGGAGGGTGCGTACGACGCCGAAGAAGCCGGGGTCGCCGTCGGCGAGGACGACCGCGGTGCCGCGGTGCTGGGCGATACGGCGGGCGGCGAGGGACAGGCTGCCGAGCCGGATGCGTTCGGCGTTCGGCGGGACCTCGGGCAGTGCCAGGTGGTGGGCGGCGCCGGCCACGAGCGTCGCGGCGCCCAGGGCGGAGCGGGCGGCGGCGGTCAGCGGCGAGCCGTCCCATCCGATCACCGTGACCCGGTCGGCCATGCTCGTCAGTCTCCTGGGGCTGCTGTGGATACGCGGGCGGGGTGCCGGCTCCGCGGGGCTGTGGCGGGGGTCCGCGCTGGTCGCGGAGGTGCCCGCAGGCCGAGACTACCCCGGGAGGTCCAGACCTGAGCGAGGCGTGTTCAGTTCCACTCGGGGTAGGCGAACCCGTTGGCGTCGGCCAGCCGGCCGGGGACCCCGTCGAGGTCCTCGGGCAGCAGGCTCCACACGATCAGATCCGTACGGATGTCCGTCCAGCCGCCGTCCTCCGTGCGGCTGCGGGCTATCCAGGCGTTGCGCAGCACGCCCTCGCTGATGCAGCCGATCTTCTGGGCGACCTGCTGGGCGGCGGTGTTGTCGGCGGCGGTGCGCAGCTCGATGCGTTCGAACTTCAGGTCGTGGAAGAGCCACTGTGCGACCGCGAGCACGGATTCGGAGGCGTAGCCCTCACCGCGGGCCCAGGGGGCGGTGACATAGCCGATCTCGGTGCTAAGCACCCGCCAGTCGGTGTGGTCGACGTGGATGGTGCCGACCAGGCGCTGGGTGAGGAATTCGGTGACGGCCAGGGCGATGCCGCGGCCTTCGGTGCGGACGGCGGCGGCCTTGCCGGTGGCCCAGGCGCGGGCGTCGGCGGTGGTGTAGGGGTGCGGCAGATCGGTCCAGGCGGTGACGAGTTCGTCGGTCATCATTTCCGCGAGGGCGGGCACATCGGCCTCTTCGAAGGGGCGCAGCACCAGCCGGTCCGTGCTGATGGAGATGTCCGGAAAGGTGGATGTCATGCCGCTGCTCCAACGCCGTTGACCATGGTGTGCCGGGACATCACGGGCCGTTTCTCCGTGAGTTCGCGGGCCGTCCGGCCCGTCTTGAATGCACCAGCATGCAGCATCTGCCTGCGGGTTCGCCACGCGATGGGCCCCGGCCGCGCGGTGCGCGGAGCCGGGGCCCATCAGGACAAAGGCGTGCGTCAGCTCTTGGCGGGGCCGAAGGCGGGGATGACGGAGCCGTCCTTGTACTTGTCCTGGAGGAACTTCTTGACCTCGTCGGAGTTCAGGAGCTTGGCGAGCTTCTTGATCCGCGGGTCGTTCTCGTTCCCCTTCTTGACGGCCAGGAAGTTGGCGTAGGGGTTGTCCTTCGCGTTCTCCAGGGCCAGCGCGTCGGTGGACGGCTTGAGCTTGGCGCCGATGGCGAAGTTGCCGTTGATGATCGCGGCGTCGACGTCGTCGATGCGCGGCGCGGTCTGCGCGGCCTCCAGCTCCGTGATCTTGATGCCCTTGTCGTCCTTGACGTCGGTCAGCTTGGCGTCGGAGCCGACGCCGGGCTTGAGGGTGATCACGCCGTTGTCGGCGAGCAGCTTGAGCGCCCGGCCCTCGTTGGAGGGGTCGTTGGGGACCGAGACGGTGCTGCCGGACTTGAGGTCGGAGAGCTTGTCGAGCTTCTTGGAGTAGAGGCCGAGCGGCTCGATGAGCACGTTCTGGACGGGCACGATGTGCGTGCCGTTCTGCTCGTTGAAGGTGTCGAGGAACGGCTTGTGCTGGAAGAAGTTGGCGTCGACCTGGCCGTCGTCCGTGACCTTGTTCGGGATCTTGTAGTCGGTGAACGGCTTGACGACCAGCTTCAGGCCTTCCTTTTCCGCCAGCTTGTTCTTGACGAAGTCGAGGATGGCGCCGTGCGGCGTGGGGCTGGCGGCGACGACGAGCGGGGCGTTCTTGTCCCCCTTGTCGCTGCTGGCGGTGGTGTCGGAGGGGGCGCTGCAGGCGCCGGCGCCGAGGGCGACGGCGGAGGCGGCGGCGACGGCCACGGAGATCTTGACGGTGTTGCGCACGAAGAGTGCCTCTTTCTTGTTCACACGGGCTGGTTGGCGCCGCGTGGTGGTATGCCCGGCAAAGGGTCCGGGCTTCTGTGGTGCGGGTGGGGTTCGGGGGTCAGGCGGCCTCGCTCGTGGCGACGGCCGGCTCCTCGGTCCGTGCGCGGCGCGTACCGCCGAGCACTCGACGTGCGGAGGAGCGGCCGCCGCGGCCGGCGAGCCGGCGGACGACGAGGTCGCCGAGCAGCTGCACGACGGTGACGAGGAGGATCAGCTCCACCACGGTGGTGATCATCAGCGAGGTCTCGTACTGCTGGTAGCCGTAGGTGTAGGCCAGGTTGCCGAGCCCACCGCCGCCGACCGCGCCGGCGATCGCGGAGTAGCCGATCAGCGTGATGACGGTGGTGGTGACGGCCGCGACCAGCGCGGGCAGCGCCTGCGGGAGCAGCACCTTGAAGACGATGGTCCAGGTGCCGCCGCCCATGGCCTGGGCGGCCTCGACGAGGCCGTGGTCGACCTCGCGCAGCGCGGCCTCCACGAGGCGGGCGAAGAACGGGATGGCGGCGATGGCGAGCGGGACGACGGCGCCGGTCGGGCCGATCGAGACGCCGACGATGAGGCGGGTGAAGGGGATCAGCACCACGATCAGGATCAGGAACGGGAAGGACCGTCCGATGTTCACGATCGCGCCGAGGACCTTGTTCACCACGACGTTCTGCAGCATGGCGCCGCGGTCGGTCAGATGCAGCAGCACGCCGACCGGGATGCCGATGAGTACGGCGTAGAACGCTGCCCACCACACCATGAAGAGGGTGTCGAGCGTGTTGTCGTACAGCAGCGGCTGCATCTCGGTCCAGCTCACTTGGCACCTTCCTTGAGCAGCGCGGCGGCGGGCGCCGGGATCGCTGTATCCGCTGTATCCGCTGACTCGGCTGTCTCGGATGTGTCGGCTGTGTCGGCTGTGTCGGCCACCTCTGCGACGTCGACCTGGAGTCCCTGCTCCCGCAGGAAGCCGATCGGCACCACGTTCTCCTCGAAGCGGCCGGGGAGTTCGATCCGCATCCGGCCGATCTGCTTGCCGCCGACGGTGTCCATGGCGGCACCGAGGATCGAGATGTCGACGTTGTAGGTGCGCGACAGCTCGGAGATCACCGGGCGGGTGGCGGCCTCACCGTGGAAGGTGATGTCGACGACGGTGTGGTCGTCGGACGAGGGCTCGCCGCCGACCGGGAACAGCTCCCTGGCCAGTTCGGAGCCGGGGGTGGCCAGCAGTTCGGCGACCGTGCCCTGCTCGACGACGCGGCCGTTCTTCATCAGCGCGGCCGAGTCGCAGATCGTCTTGACGACGTCCATCTCGTGCGTGATGAGGACGATGGTCAGGCCCAGCTGGCGGTTGAGGTCGCGCAGCAGCTGGAGGATCGAGCGGGTGGTCTCCGGGTCCAGGGCGCTGGTGGCCTCGTCGGAGAGCAGCACCTTGGGGTCGCCGGCCAGCGCGCGGGCGATGCCGACGCGCTGCTTCTGGCCGCCGGAGAGCTGCGCCGGGTACGCCTTGGCCTTGTCGGCGAGGCCGACCAGGTCCAGCAGCTCCAGGGCCTTGCGGGAGCGCTCGCGGCGGTCGACCTTGAGGATCTCCAGGGGCAGTTCGACGTTGTCCTGGACGGTGCGCGAGGACAGCAGGTTGAAGTGCTGGAAGACCATGCCGATATGGCTGCGGGCGGCGCGCAGGGCGGCGTTGGCGCGCTTCTGGTTGCCGGCCAGCGCGGTGAGGTCCTGGCCGGCGACGGTGACCGTGCCGGAGGTGGGGCGCTCCAGGAGGTTGAGGCAGCGGATCAAGGTGGATTTACCGGCACCGCTCTGGCCGATGACGCCGTACACCTCGCCCTCGCGGACGTGCAGATCGACGCCGTCCAGGGCGGTGACATCGCGGTCGCCTGAACGGTAGACCTTGGTCAGGCCCGTTGTGGTGATCACAGGGAATTCCGTCACTGTCGAGTGCTCGGCGGCTCGCCCGCCGGGCACGGGGCATTCTTGCGAGTGCGGCAGAGGGGAACGGGGAGCGGCGGCGGGCGCGGGGCCCGGCTCCGGGTTCCGGTGACGCGGGGCGGCCGACGGCGTCGGGGACGGCGCATGGCAGCGGGGTCTCGCTTCGGGGCGCGAGGCTCAGGCGGGGGCCCTCAGCAGTCACACATTCGACACATGCAACGAGCACCGGGCGTCGTGATCGCCTCGGTCGCAAGGGTGCGGCTGCTCGTCGTGGTCATGGCGGCAAGTAAACCAGACACGAGTACGGGCCGATCAAGCCTGTCCGAATAGCGGACATGACTGACCGACCCGTGGACGGATGCTCAGTCCGCGACGGTGATCTCCACCGTGCCGTCGATGGCCTGCGCGGATACCGCCGACAGATCCGGGACGACGACGTCCGCGGCCAGCTCCCCGGCAGGGTGCGTTGTGGTCAATGCCACGGTCGTCATCCCGGCCGCACGGCCGGCGGCCAGCCCGACCGGCGCGTCCTCGAACACGACGCAGCGGGCCGGGTCCACACCGAGCCGCGCGGCCGCCAGCAGGAACGGCTCCGGGTCGGGCTTGCCGCGGCTGATGTCATCGGCGGATATCAGGTGCTTCGGGTGCACCCCGGCCTCGGCCAGCCGGGCCTCGGCCAGCCGGCGGGTGGCGGAGGTGACCACGGCCCACCGCTCGGCGGGCAGGCTCGCCAGCAGCGCGTGGGTGCCGGGCAGCGCGGCCACCCCGCCCTCGACGTCCTCGACCTCCAGCTGCTCGATCCGGGCCAGCGCCTCCGGCACCCGGTCCGCGGGCACCAGATCGGCGACGATCTCGGCCGCCGGACGCCCGTGCAGCCCGACCCGGACGAAGTCCTCCGCGGTGACGCCGTACTCCTTCGCCCACCGGGTCCAGCAGCGGTCGACGGACTCGATGGAGGAGACGAGAGTGCCGTCATTGTCGAAAAGGAGCGCTGCAGCGGAGATCTTCATGTTTCACGAGGGTACGTGCCACGGCGGGGTCGGCCGCAGTCGCCCTCTGCGCGCCGATTAGCATCGCCCCATGCTCCACAACCCCACGGCGCGCGGCCCCGCCGCCCGGAGGTCCCGATGATCGACGCGCTGACGATCGCGGTCGCGGTCACCGCTCTCGCCCTGGCCTCATGGTGCGGTTTCGCCGCGTACCGCGACCAGCCGACGAAGGACTGGCACTTCATCGGCATGGCCGTCGTGTCACTGCTCGGCATCGTCCAACTGGTCATCGCCGTCGTGCAGTTGGCACGCGGACAATCGCCGGAGCAGGGCACCGCGATCTTTGTGGCCTATCTGCTCGGGGCGGCCGTGTGCGTGCCCGGGACCGGGTTCATGTCGCTCTCGGAGCGCACCCGCTGGGGTTCGGCCACCGTCGCGGCGGGCGCCGTGGTGCTGGCGGTGCTGGAAGTCCGGCTGTTCGACATCTGGGGAGGCGGCAGTGCCTGAGACCTCGGCGACCAATGCGGCGCCCGCACCGGCCGACCATGCCGCCGGCGCGGCACCGGCGAAGCTCCCCCAGAGCCCGAACGGCCTGGGAGGTACCCCCACCCTGGGGACCGGCCCCGGACGGCTGCTGGTCACCCTCTACGGCGTCTTCACCGTCGCGGCCGCGTCCCGCTCCGCCTTCCAGGTCATCGCGCAGTTCGACCTGGCCCCGCTGGCGTACAGCCTCTCGGCGGTCTCCGCGGTCGTCTACGGCTTCATCACGTTCTCGCTGGTACGGGGCGGCGAGGGCGCCCGCAAGGCCGCGATCGTCTGCTGCGCGCTGGAGCTTGTCGGCGTGCTGGGCATCGGCACCTGGACGCTGGCCGACAAGTCCGCGTTCCCCGACGCCACCGTCTGGTCGGACTACGGGATGGGCTATCTCTTCATCCCGATCCTCCTGCCCGTCACCGGGCTGATCTGGCTGCGCCGGGCCCGCACGACCGAAGGCTGACGATGCACGGGGTCCCCCGAAGCTCTTAGGGAGCAGGGGGACCCCCATCCTCTCCCCTACGCCCCGGTGACCGCCGCCACGGCGGCCGCGCCCTCTTCCAGCACAGCCTTTTCGAGCGTGATCAGGCTCAGTCTGCGGGTGAGCTGCTCGGTCCCGACCGGCGCGTAGCCACGGCTGCGGTACAGCCGAAGATTGCCCTCGCTGCGGTGGCCGGTGAAGAGCCGGTAGCGCTTGGCGGACCGTTCGGCCGCCAGCCGTCCCTCGACCGCGTCGAGCAGCCGTCCGCCCAGGCCGTGCCGCTGCATCCGCGGATGCACGATGAGCTTGGCGATCTCGCCGGTGCCGGCCGCGTCGACGGTGCCGCGCACCGCTCCGACCACCTCCTCGCCGAGCCTGGCCACCACGACACAGCCCTCACCCAGCTCGGCCCGCAGGGAGTCCAGGGTCTGGGTGAGCGGCTCGATGCCGTAGTCGTCGTACAGCGCGGCCTCCGTCTGGTAGCAGAGGTACTGGAGTTTGAGGATCTGCTCGGCGTCCTGGTCGGTCGCCGCAGAGATGGTCACGCTCGTGCCCATGCGCGTATGCCTCCCCTTGTCGGTTCGCTCGGTGCTTCCGGAGTCCCCGGAATTCGACAGCGGCAATCTCCGCGGCGGGTATTCCGCACACGCATTCCGGACAACGGGAACGGACCGACCCCAACCGCCCTTGTGACATTCCCAACTCGGGGGAATGCGGGGAGGTGGGGCCGGTCCGGGAGCCGGAAGCCGGGTGCGGCTACCGGTCAGTTCTTGCGGAAGTCCGCCGCGGCGAGCAGCGCGGTGTCCGGGTTGTCGGAGAAGATGCCGTCGATGCCGGTAGCGAAGTACGCCTTCAGGGCGCCGAAGACATCACCGTAGGCGTCGGGGTCCTTGCCGACCCGGAAGTCGAGCGGCAGGAAGCTGTTCTCGTTCCGCATGGTGTACGGGTGGACGGCCAGGCCCGCGGCGTGCGCGTCGCGGACGAGCGTGGTGGGCTCGCCGAGCTTGCCGCTCTCGTCCTGCGCTATGACCTGCGGCAGCCAGGGGCCGATGCCCTGGGCGAAGCCGGCGAGCCACCTGAGCCCCTCGGGCTTGAGCAGGTCGGCCGTGGTGCGCGGGTCACCGGACTCGACGAAGTCCCAGGGCCGGACGCTCGGCTCGTCGAGCAGGACGACCTTGGGGCAGTGCAGGCCCAGCTCGCCGAGCCGCTGGATGCTGCCGGGCTCGAAGGACTGCAGGAAGTTCGGGGAGCTCTTCCGGTGCCGGCCGTGGGCGCGCAGCGCCTTCGCCAGCCGCTCCTCCAGGCCGAGGCCGAGCTTGCGGAAGTAGGTGGGGTGCTTGGTCTCGATGTAGAGCCACACCGGGCGGCCGCGCTTCTTGCCCTCGCGCTCGGCCCACTGCAGGACCTCTTCGAAGGTGGGCACCTGCCAGCGGCCGTTGTAGAGGGTGTTGTGCTGGCGGACGTCGGGGATGCGCTCCTTGGCGCGCAGCGTCTTCAGCTCGGCGAGCGTGAAGTCCTCGGTGAACCAGCCAGTGAGGTCCTTGCCGTCCACGGTCTTGGTGGTCTTGCGGCCGGCGAACTCGGGGTGGTCGGAGACATCGGTGGTGGCGGTGATGTCGTTCTCGTGACGGCAGACCAGATGCCCGTCCTTGGTCGGGACGAGGTCCTGCTCGATGATGTCCGCGCCCATGTCGAGGGCGAGCTGGTAGGAGCCGAAGGTGTGCTCGGGGCGGTAGCCGCTGGCGCCTCGGTGCCCGACGACCAACGGGACCGGCAGCCCCCGGCCCGCGGCGCCGCGCGCACCGGCGCTCTCCTGGCTCGCGCTCGCCTGGCCGGCGCCGCCGAACACTGCCGCTCCCGCGCCGAGGGCCGCGGCTCCCAGCACCGTTCGCCGTCCCGGCTGCTGCCGCTTCTGCATACCCGCACTCCTTGTTCTGAGGGGTCGTACTGCGGAGGTGTTCCGCGAACTTCCAGGACGTACCGATACACCCGGCGACATTCCCGGGCACGCCATCGCATTCCTGAAGTTCCGGCTGCTCCCCACCTGTCCCGCACCTGTCAACGGGACGGACCAAATCGTATGCGTGGACGGATCCCGCCGGGGAGACGGCCGACGGCATCCGGGGGAACAAGGGGAAAATGCGTGTCAACTCTGCGTATCGACCTCGTGAACCCGATGTGCGCACGGGGGTAACCCGCGAGTATGGTCCTGGGCTGCAGAGTTCTGCGCTCGCTCGACCTTGACCAGCCACTACCCGGAGGACCCGTTGTCCCGCATTGTGCTGAAGGCGATTCTCGGATTCGTCATGCGTGTCCTTTTCCGCCCGACGGTTGAGGGCATGGAGCGCATTCCCGGCAGCGGACCGGTGATCCTGGCCGGCAACCACGTCACCTTCATCGACTCGCTGTTCATGGTGCTGTGCGTCAAGCGCCAGGTCTTCTACATCGGCAAGGACGAGTACGTCACGGGCAAGGGCGTCAAGGGCCGCCTGATGGCGTGGTTCTTCTCCACCGGCGGCATGATCCCGGTGGACCGGGACGGCGGCCACGGCGGCGTCGCGGCGCTGATGACCGGCCGCCGCGTCCTGGAGGAGGGCGAGGTCTTCGGGATCTACCCGGAGGGCACCCGCTCCCCCGACGGCCGGCTCTACCGCGGCCGTACGGGAGTCGCCCGCCTGGCCCTGATGACCGGCGCCCCCGTCGTCCCGTACGCGGTGATCGGCACCGACAAGGTCCAGCCGAACGGCAAGGGCATGCCGCGCATCGCCCCGGTGACCATCCGCTTCGGTGAGCCGCTGGACTTCTCCCGCTACGAGGGCATGGACCGCGACCGCTATGTCCTGCGGGCCGTCACCGACGAGGTGATGAGCGACGTCATGCGGCTGTCCGGCCAGGAGTACGTCGACGTGTATGCCACGAAGGCCCGGGCGGCCTGATTCCTTCCCCGTACGCCGGGCCCCATCCGCTCCTCGGATGGGGCCCGTTGCGTTGCTCCGGGGCTCAGCAGGGCACCCGGAAGCCGTTGAAGGCGCGCTGGCCTTCGGGCCCGCTGGTCGACGCCGTACGCAGCGCCGCCTCGGGCCGCGGCATCGCACTGCCGTCGGCCTGGAGCACCTGCGGGCGTTCCGTGACGGTACCGATCCGGGCGCCGGGCACCTCCGCGTTCTTGACCGTCACCCGGTCCAGCGGTGCGGGCGCCAGCCGCTGCCGGGCGCGGACGAAGGAGACGAAGCTCTCGAAGTCGCGGGCGTGCCGGACCGGTGTGGTGAATCCGTTGAAGGCGCTGTAGCCGTCCTGGTTGATCAGGGTGTACGAGGGTGCGGCGAGGCGGTAGCGGCGCTCCGGGTCGAGGGCGGTGCCGTTGATGTGCACGTCGGCGGGGGCGATGCGCCGGCCGACCGGTCCGGCCGCGTCGAAGGCGTAGCGGACGTTGGCGGAGACAGCCAGCGGCGCGAAGCCCAGACCGCCGCTTCGGGTCGGCGCCCACTGCTCCTCCAGCGCGTCGTGGATCTGTGCGCCGGTGACGGTGACCGTCATGACCGGGTCGCCGAAGCCGACGGAGTTCCAGGCCTGCCCGAGGGTCACGGTGCCGCCTGACGCCTCGTCACGAACCAGGTCCCCGGCGATGACGGCCTGTCCGACGCGTGGCACGACCGCGATGACGGCGAGTTCCGCGGTACCGCCGGTGCCGCTGTCCTGGTCGTCCATCGGGCCGGGCGGCTGCCCCGCCGCCCACAGCGCCCAGTCGGCCACGAGGTCGCCCATGGTGCTCTCGCCCGCGGCGTTGCGCCGCCGGGTGAAGGAGGCGGTCTGCTTGCCGATCGGGGTACGGGCGCGCCGGGCGCCGTGGCCCGCCCAGTAGTCGGCGATCGACCGCAGCCCCTTGTGGGGCGTCACATCCCGGGTGTTGGGGTGGTTGGTGGCGGTGGTCAGGGACCGGACCACGGAGCCGGTGTCGGGGTCGAGCCGAAGACTGATCTCGTTGACGAGCTGTCCGTAGCAGCCGGCTTCGACGAACGGGCGGGGGTTGCCGTCGGGGTCCGGCAGCATCATGGTGAAGGCGCGGTGCCAGTGTCCGGTGACGATGGCGTCGATGTCCGGGGAGACGCGCAGCGCCAGGTCGTAGGCGGGGCCCGACGGGTTGCTGCCGCTGGTGAAGTCGCTGCCGGCGACCGCGCCGTCGTGCATGCTCAGCACGATCGCGTTGACGCCGCGTGAGGTGAGTTCGGCGGCGCAGCGGTTGGCGGTCTCCAGCTCCTCCAGGGTGCGCAGGCCCGGGTGGTAGGAGCCGGGGAAGGACTCGGTGCCCATGGCGGTCAGATGGATGAAGCCGATCGGCAGCTCGCGGCCGCGGCCGTCGTCCACGTACGCGATGTTGTACGGCGGCAGAACGGTCTTGCCGGTCTCGTTCCACACCATGTTGGCGCTGTAGTAGGGGAAGTCGGCGCCGGGGAAGCGGCGGCCGGTGGAGTCCGTGAAGGAGTCGTCGCGACCGACGACGGGGAAGGAGACGCCCTGTTCCATGTGCGAGGTGAGGAACTTCACGGACCTGTCGAATTCATGGTTGCCGGCCGAGGCGAAGTCCAGGCCCATCGCGTTGAGCGCCTCGATGGTGGGCTCGTCGGCGAAGGAGGACACATCGAACTCCCAGCCGGAGAAGAGGTCTCCGGGCGCGAAGAACAGGGAGTTGCGGCGGCCGGCCCGCAGCCGCTCCAGATGCGCGGCCATATAGGCGACGCCGCCCACGGTGTACTTCCTGCCGCCCGCCCCGGTGATGACGGAGTTGCCTCCCGGGGCGCCCTGGAGGAAGCCGTGCAGATCGGTGATGCTGAGCAGCTGTACGTCGACGTACTCGTCGGCGGTGGCCGCGTCGCGGGCGTGGCCGGTGGCGTAGGCATCGCTGCCGATGGCGCTCGCGGTGGCCAGTGCCCCCGCCGTGGTGAGGAAGGACCGTCGTCCGATGTCGCGCACTGCGTCACTCTCCTGAGCGGGCCGGCCGTAGGGGACGACGGGAGAGTCAAACGGGTGCGCGACAGCTTGATCGACAGGACACGCCCTGAGAGGCTCGGCGGTCGGCCGCTGTCCCTCGTTCGCACGCGGGAGCGCCCCGCGATGTGGGCTGTACGGAGCGCCCCGCGGTACGGGCTATACGGTCCCTGACTCCCGCTCCGGCTCGGGTTCGGGCTCGGCCACCGTCGTCACCGGGCTGTACTCCAGCTTCTGGCCGCGCAGCAGGATCCATGCCGCCACCGAGGCGGCCAGCAGGATCGCCGCGGCCACGCCGGACGCGATGTCCAGCCCGTAGACGAAGGCGTCCTGAGCGGCCTTCATCAGCGCCGCGCCCTGGTCGGCCGGGAGTTCACCGGCCGCCTCGAAGGCGCCGCCCAGCGATTCGCGGGCGGCGTCGGCGGCGTCGGCGGGCACACCGGGCGGCGCCTCGAACCCGCGGTAGATGCCGGTGACGATGGAGCCGAGCAGGGCGATACCGAGCGCGGCGCCGAGCTCGTAGGCCGTCTCGGAGACCGCGGAGGCGGCGCCCGCCTCTTCCTTGGGGACGCTGGAGAGGATGACGTCGGCGGTGACGGTGAACGAGAAGCCGGCGCCGATGCCGACGACGAAGAGGATCACGGCCAGCGCGGCGGTCCCGGTGTCGGCGTGCAGGGTCGTACAGCCGACGAGCGAGAGCCCGACCACCGCGAGGCCGCCGGCCACCACGATCCGTACGGAGAGCCGCCGGGCGACATACCCGGCGGCCAGGCCCGCCCCCACCGCGCCGACCGCGGCCGGGAGTTCGGTGAGCCCGGCGTTCAGCGACGAGCGCATCTGCACCATCTGCAGGAACTGGGAGAGGAAGAAGACCAGCCCGGACAGTCCCAGGATGGTCAGCAGATCGGCCAGCACCGCCCCGGAGAAACCCCGGTGGTGGAAGAGCTTCATGTTCAGCAGTGGCGAGTCGAGGATGAGCTGGCGGCGGACGAACACGATCAGCGCGAGCACCCCGATGACGCCCGCCAGCCCGATGTCCCAGCGATAGCCGTGCGCCGACGCTTCCTTGATGGCGTAGACGACGCCGACGATGCCCACCAGGGACAGCAGCACGCTGGGGACGTCCCAGGGACCGGGATCCGGATTGCGGGACTCCGGGATCACCTTGGCGCCGACGACCACCAGCAGCGCCATCACCGGCAGATTGATCAGGAAGACCGAGCCCCACCAGAAGTGGCCCAGCAGAAAACCGCCGAGGACCGGGCCCACGGCGGTGCCGGCCGAGGCCATCGCACCCCAGATGCCGACGGCGAGGCTGCGTTCCTGCGGGTCGTGGAAGAGGTTGCGGATCAGCGCGAGGGTGGACGGCATCAGCGTCGCGCCGGCCACGCCGAGCAGGGCGCGGGCGACGATCATCATCTCCGGGCTGGTGGCGTAGGCGCACAGTACGGACATCGCGCCGAACGCGACGGAGCCGATCAGCAGCAGCTTCTTACGGCCGATCCGGTCACCGAGGCTGCCCATGGAGACCAGCAGTCCGGCGATGACGAAGGAGTAGATGTCACCGATCCACAGCAGCTGCGTCCCCGACGGGCGGAGATCCTCGCTGAGATAGGGGGTGGCGAGGCCGAGGACGGTGGCGTCGACGCCGACGAGCAGCACGGCGAGGACGAGGATGGAGAGCGCGAGCCAGCGGCCCGGGCGGGGCTGGTCGTCCACATGGGCCGAACCGGCCGGTCCTGACGCTATGGTCTCGCTCATTTCTCCATGCTCCGTCGGATGCCGCCGAGCAGCAGCTCGGCGATCGAGTGGTTGAGGTCGTTCCGGGCGACCCGCCCTTCGTGCACGGCCCAGGCGCCGGCGCCGATGAGGCCGTAGAACGCCTCGGTGAGCCAGGCGGAGCTGAGGTCGATACGGAAGTCGCCCTGTTCCTGGCCGCGGCGGAAGAGCGCGTTGATCCGGTCGTCCAGCCGAGCCCAGCCGGCGTTGATCTCGCCGCTCTCGAAGAGCTGGTTCTCGGTGAAGAGGAACGCCAGCACGCCGGCGACCGGTTCGGCCTCGGCGATCAGCCGGCGCAGCGCGTCGGCGGCGTCCCCGTCGTCGAGCCGGGCGGCGTCCATCGCCTGCGTGAACTGCTCGATGCCCAGGTCCTCCAAGGCCCGTATCAGCGCGTCCCGCCCGGCGAAGTGCCGGTGCAGGGTCGCCCGGCTGATGCCGGCGGCTCGGGCGATCTCGTCCATCGACGTCGTCGCCCGGCGGGTGAGCAGCGCGGCGGCTTCCTTGAGTACCTGTTCACGATCCACGGCCATGAGACAAAGACTAACCGAATGAGACATCGCTGTCTCATAATTTGCGGACGCCGAAGGCGGGGCAAGGGCGAGCGCCCCGTCATGACCGACTGGATCCGGCATCCGGGCACACGACTACGGCCTCCACCCGCCTGGGTGGAGGCCGTACGTCCGTACTCCGCGCTACTTCTTGGCCGACGCCCATTCCTGCTGCGTCACCAGGTCGGTCCGCACCTCGGCGAGCTGGACCGCCACCGCCGAGGGCGCGGTGCCGCCGCGGCCGCTGCGCGAGGCGAGCGCCCCGGGGACGTTGAGGACCGTACGGACCTCGGGGGTCAGATGCGGCGAGATCTTGGCGAACTGGTCATCGGTGAGCTGGTCCAGCTCGATGCCGTGCGCCTCGCACTCCTTGACGCACTCCCCCGCGACCTCGTGCGCCACCCGGAACGGCACACCCTGCTTGACCAGCCATTCCGCGATATCGGTGGCCAGCGAGAAGCCGGCCGGCGCCAGCTCCTCCATGCGCTCGCGGTGCACCGTGAGCGTGGCCATCATCCCGGTGAACGCCGGAAGCAGGACCTCCAGCTGGTCGCAGGAGTCGAAGACCGGCTCCTTGTCCTCCTGCAGATCGCGGTTGTACGCGAGCGGCAGCGCCTTGAGGGTCGCCATCAGGCCGGTCAGATTGCCGATCAGACGGCCGGACTTGCCACGCGCCAGCTCGGCGATGTCCGGGTTCTTCTTCTGCGGCATGATCGACGAGCCGGTGGAGAAGGCGTCGTGCAGGGTCACGAAGGAGAACTCCTTCGTGTTCCAGATGATGATTTCCTCGGCGATCCGGGAGAGATCGACGCCGATCATCGCCGTGATGAAGGCGAATTCGGCGACGAAGTCGCGCGAGGCCGTGCCGTCGATCGAGTTGCCCGAACTGCCGTGCTCGAAGCCGAGATCCGCGGCGACCGCCTCCGGGTCGAGCCCGAGAGACGATCCCGCGAGCGCTCCCGACCCGTACGGGGACACGGCCGTGCGCTCGTCCCACTGCCGCAGCCGCTCCGCGTTCCGGGACAGCGCCTGCACATGGGCGAGGACGTGGTGGGCGAAGAGCACCGGCTGGGCGTGCTGGAGGTGCGTACGCCCCGGCATCGCGACGTCCGGGTGCGCCTCGGCGAGGCCGACCAGCGCCTCCTGGAGGTCGGCGATCAGCCCGCCGATGATCCGCGCGTGGTCGCGCAGATACATCCGGAAGAGCGTGGCGACCTGGTCGTTACGGGACCGGCCGGCCCGCAGCTTGCCGCCGAGGTCCGGGCCGAGCCGCTCCAGCAGACCGCGCTCCAGGGCGGTGTGTACGTCCTCGTCGGCGATGGTGCCGATGAACGAGCCGTCGGCGACATCGGCTTCGAGCTGGTCGAGGCCGGCGAGCATCCGCTCCAGCTCGTCGGCGGTCAGCAGGCCCGCCTTGTGCAGGACGCGAGCGTGCGCGCGGGAGCCGGCGATGTCGTACGGGGCCAGTCGCCAGTCGAAGTGGACGGACGCCGACAGTTTGGCCAGGGCCTCGGCGGGACCGTCGGCGAAACGACCGCCCCAGAGCCGGACGTCGCCGGTGTTTCCGTTGCTCACTGTGCTCTGCTCCTCAAGGCTGCTGTGACGGCGCGGTCCGGGCGACACCGCCGGACCGGGCAGCCGCCTCCCTGCCGCGAGGGCGGGCGGGCGGCTGCCGTACGTGGGTAACGAGACGGGCTCAGGCCAGGTCGCGCTTGGACGCGATCTTGCTCGACATGCCGAAGAGCTCGATGAAGCCCTTCGAGAGGGACTGGTCGAACGTGTCGCCGGTGTCGTACGTCGCGAGGTTGAAGTCGTACAGCGACTGGTCCGACCTCCGCCCCGTGACGACCGCGCGACCACCGTGCAGCGTCATCCGGATGTCCCCGCTGACCTGCTGGTTGGCCTCGTTGATAAAGCCGTCCAGGGCCCGCTTGAGCGGCGAGAACCACAGGCCGTCGTAGACCAGCTCGCCCCAGCGCTGCTCGACCTGCCGCTTGTAGCGGGCCAGTTCGCGCTCGACGGTGACGTTCTCCAGCTCCTGGTGCGCGGTGATCAGCGCGATGGCGCCCGGCGCCTCGTACACCTCACGGGACTTGATGCCGACGAGCCGGTCCTCGACCATGTCGATCCGCCCGATGCCCTGCGCGCCGGCCCGCTCGTTGAGCTGCTGGATCGCCTGGAGCACGGTGACGGGCTTGCCGTCGATGGCGACCGGCACACCTTCGTTGAAGGTGATGATGACCTCGTCGGCCTCGCGCTCGGTGGCCGGGTTCTGGGTGTACTCGTACACGTCCTCGATCGGCGCGTTCCAGATGTCCTCCAGGAAGCCGGTCTCCACGGCCCGCCCGAAGACGTTCTGGTCGATGGAGTACGGCGACTTCTTGGTGGTCGCGATCGGGAGGTTCTTCTCCTCGCAGAAGGCGATGGCCTTGTCCCGGGTCATCGCGTAGTCCCGGACCGGGGCGATGCACTGAAGGTCGGGGGCGAGGGAGGAGATGCCGGCCTCGAAGCGGACCTGGTCGTTGCCCTTGCCGGTGCAGCCGTGGGCGACGGTGGAGGCGCCGTGCTTCTTGGCGGCGGCGACCAGGTGCTTGACGATGGTCGGCCGGGAGAGCGCGGAGACCAGCGGGTAGCGGTCCATGTAGAGGGCGTTGGCCTTGATCGCCGGGAGGCAGTACTCGTCGGCGAATTCGTCCTTGGCGTCCGCGACCTCCGCCTCGACGGCGCCACAGGCGAGCGCACGCTTACGGATGACGTCCAGGTCCTCGCCTCCCTGACCGACGTCCACGGCAACGGCGATGACCTCGGCGCCCGTCTCCTCGGCGATCCAGCCGATGCAGACAGAGGTGTCCAGGCCGCCTGAGTAGGCGAGTACGACGCGCTCGGTCACGGGTTTCTCCTCACGGTGCATACGCTGATAGGTATAAGTATGCATTCCACCGTATGTTTCGTCAACGCCTCCTCGAAAGCGCAGGTCAACGGCGCTTCAACGGAGCGGTACGGGCCTCAGGGCGCCTCACACAGGACCTCGGCAAGCACCGCCGCATGGCTCCGCGCCGCATCCTTCGTCGCGGTCAGCAGCGTCAGCGGGCCCTCCCCCGCCAGCTCCCGCAGATGCCGCAGCGCCGCCTGCGCCGGGTCCCGCGCCAACTCGTCCCGATAGCTCTCCGCGAACCGCTCGAAAAGCTCGCCCCGGTGGCCGTACCAGCGGCGCAGCTCCGTCGAAGGGGCCGCGTCCTTGCACCATTCGGTGAGCAGCGCGTCGGCCTTCGACAGGCCGCGCGGCCACAGCCGGTCGATCAGCACCCGGGCGCCGTCCGACGGCTCGGCGGGGTCGTACACCCGGCGCACCCGGATATCGGCATGCGGGGACTTTCCGGCCATAACCTCATCGAAGCACGGAAGCCCGGCTCCCGCCGGAGGGCCGGAAGCCTGCCCGGATACCGCCCGGACACCGCCCGGATACGGCCCTCAGGGGACCCGCTTTGGATTCATGGCCCCGGACAGGGTATTTTTCTTCTGCACGCCCCGGCCGGGAACTTTCCGGCCGGTTCGAGCACCGGGACGTGGCGCAGCTTGGTAGCGCACTTGACTGGGGGTCAAGGGGTCGCAGGTTCAAATCCTGTCGTCCCGACGGTGCAGTAAGGGCTTCGGCCCAGATGAGGGGCCCTGTCTCACTTCGGTGAGGCAGGGCCCTTGATCGTTTCCGGGGCGGTCGTGTCACATTTGGTCACAGTCCCTATGGACCGCCCAGGCGGAGACCACGGTGCCGGGGACGCCATTGTTGGCCATCCAGGACAGCACCGCGTGGCGAGCGTCGTAGAGGCGGATCCTGCGGACGCCGGCTTGTGCCATCAGCTTGTGCGCAACGCGTCGCAGCTTGTCGGTCTTAAACAGCCGTCCCAACTCGTCCACGACAACGTAGCCGGAGAGCTCGTACGCCTCCCCGGCAGCGAGTCTCTCCCTGGCCTGGCAAGCGTGGAGGGCGAGAAGCGCTGTCTCAAAGGGCAAGGGGAGGCTTTGGTCGGTGCGCTGCATCGTGTTGGGAGCAGGCATCCACAGGCTTGCGTCGAATCGGGTAGCAGTCCGGCTGCCCCCAACGCCCGATAGTGGATGTCCCGCGTCGGGCCCCGGCACGAGGCAGGTGGGTAAAGCCTCAGGGCCAGCCATCCGGCGAGGCCGCTGTGGCGTACCCGTGTGGGGTCGCATAGATCCACTAAACAGGCGCTTCGCGCCAGATGACCAAAAGATCCGCCATCACCCGACGAGTGCTTCCTAGAGCCTCTGGTGGCCCGCAGGGGCATCCCGCCGACACCATCTCCGAAGCCTTCCCTGCTGCCTGATCGTTCCTCCGTTCAGCCTATCCACGGGTCGCTGGGGTTCTCGCGCGAACCTAGCGTTTTCCACTAGGGCTGGCCTGTGGCGTGTGCCGTTGACTGCCTGGGCCTTCGGTAGGGAGGGGCACAATGAGCGGGGTGCCGAAGACGGGTAGTAAGCAAGAACCTGTCCCGACACCCGAAGAGATCCAGGCCAGAATCGGAAAGCGCCTGGACGACGTTGCCAAGATCCTGGCCGGCGCCCTGGTCGCCGTTGCCGGAATCATGACCACGCTCGGCCTGAGCAGCGACATCGTGTTCGTGGCTCTCAACAACGAGTCGTGGCCCATTTATGTGGCCTCGCTCTGCGCCATCCTCGCCATCGTGTGCAGCATCGTGGCTCTGCTCGTCCACCCCACACGGCGGGGCAACCTGTGGGAGACCGTGGTGCTCATTCTCGGGGTGATCTTCTACATGGTGGCTTTGAGCGTGGCGGTGATCGGCGCGGCCAAGGCTGCCGGGGGCAACGGGCGACCGACCATCACCAACATCAAAGTCGACGGCCCTCGGTCCAACCTGAAAGTGAGTTTCGATGTTCACGCTGACGGCGTCGAGACGTGGGCCGGCATCGAAGTGTTCGTAACCGTTGTAAAGACCGACTTGGACGAGTCTGTCCATGGCTCGGTCGACGACTACTCAAGTGAGCTCAGGCCCAACGACAAGGGCGTGGTCGAGCAGCGGGTCAGTATCCCGATGTCGCTGCCGCCACAAGCCGCAGGCATCAGCATCATGGCCCTGAACGCCGGCGACGGCACTCAGGATCGGTGTGGCTCGCGCACACAGCGGGGGCCGACGTGTGCGAGGTTCCGGATTCCCTAAGACCGGGCTTCGGGGGCTCCCAGCCCTAAGACCCCCACCGTGTCACCGACGTGTCACACACTCGGCGTGACACAACCGAACGCACGCCTCTGACCTGGACGTCTCCCGGACCCTCTGGACTGGCTGAACGGTACGGACTGGCTTTCAGTCACTGGGGGTCAAGGGGTCGCAGGTTCAAATCCTGTCGTCCCGACGGTGTGAGAAGCCCGCAGGCCAGGAGATGAATCTCCTGGCCTGCGGGCTTTTTCCGTCAGACCCTGGCGCCGTTGTCGGCGGCCCGCCGACGCCCTGGGCGCCGGCCGCCGTGTACGGCCGCCGACCGGCCCGGCCCCTTGGTGGCGGGCCTCGGCGGCGGGACAGTGCCGCGTGCCTCCAGTTCGATGGCCAGCGGCAGCGCGGTGAACATCGAGGAGTATGTGCCGACGGCGATGCCTATCAGCAGCGCCACCGCGAAGTCCGCCAGCGAGTCGCCGCCCAGCACGGCGAGCGCCGCCAGGATGAAGACCGCGCCGATGCCGGTGTTGACGGTGCGCGGCACGGTCTGTACCAGCGCGGCGTCGGCGACCCGCTCGAAGGGCCTGTGGCGGGCCGCGGCCCACAGCTCGCGGACCCGGTCGAAGACCACGACGGAGTCGTTGACGGAGTAGCCGATGACGGTCAGCAGGGCCGCGAGGAACACCCCGTCGACCGGCTTCCCGAGCCAGGCGAAGACGCCGACGAGGATCAGGACGTCATGCGCCATCGCGGCGACCGCGGCGACGCCGAACGTCCACCGGAACCGGACGGCGAGATACGCCATCTGCGCGGCGAGCGCCACGCCGAGCGCGATCAGGGCGTTGCGTCGCAGCTCATCACCGAGGCTGGGCCCGATCAGCTCGTCGCGTACCTTCTCCGCCCCGCCGCCGAGCTGCTCGACGACCGCGCTCACCTCGTGCTCCTCGTCCGCCGAGAGCCGCTCGGTGCGTACCGACAGTCCGTCGTCGCCCGAGGTGCTGACCACCGCGCGCGGGAAACCGGCGTCGTCCAGTGCGGTACGGGCCCGGTCGGCGTCGACGGGCGCGGTGGTGGCGTACTCGACCAGCCGGCCGCCGGTGAACTCCACCCCGAAGTCGAGTCCGCGGACGGCGATCCCGCAGGTGGCGATGGCCAACGCGACGGCGGACAGCGCCAGCCAGCGGCGCCGGCGGCGCATCGGGCGCGGATCGCGGCGGGTGAGCCAGCTGCGGACCCGGCCCTGGCCGGCGAGGCCGGTGAGCCGTGGGCGGCGTTCCAGCGACCGCCGGGAAACGGCGAACTCGGCCAGCGCCCGGGTGATGACCAGCGCGCTGACCATCGAGGCGAGCACGCCGATGGAGAGCGTCACACCGAAGCCGCGGACCGGCCCCGAGGCGAAGAAGAACAGCAGTCCCGCGGCGAGCAGGGTGGTGATGTTGGAGTCGGCGATGGCACTGAAGGCGTTGCGGAAACCACTGGTCAGCGCGGTGCGCAGGGTCCTGGGCCGGCCGGTGCCGGCGCGGCTCCCACCGCCGGCCGCGTACTCCTCACGGGCGCGTTCGAAGACCAGCACATTGGCGTCCACGGCCATACCGATGGCGAGGACGAAACCGGCCAGCCCGGGGAGGGTGAGGGTGGCGCCGACGGCCAGCAGCGCGGCGTAGGAGATGAGCGCGTAGCCGGCCAGTGCGAGGGCGGCGAGGGCGCCCAGCAGGCGGTAGACGACGGTGATGAACACGGCGGTCAGCCCGATGCCGATGACCGCGGCCTGGGCGCTGGAGGCGATGGCGGCGGCGCCCAGCGTCGGGCCGACGGTCCGCTGTTCGACGATCTCCACCGGCACGGGCAGCGCGCCGCCGTTCACCAGGAGCGCCAGCTCACGCGCCTCCTCCTGGCCGAAGTCGCCGGTGATCCGTGTGGTGCCGCCGGTGATTCCGGTGCCGCAGGCCACCGAGCTGTCGACCTGCGGTGACGAGATGATCTTCTCGTCCAGCACGATGGCCGCCCGGCGGGTCGGGTCGCCGGCCGGCGCACAGGCCGCCTTGCCGGTCAGCCGGGCCCAGGACCGCTCCCCCGGGCCGCGCAGATCGAGTCCCACGAACCAGCCGGCGCCGCTCTCGGCGTCGAGCTGCGCCTCGGCGCCCTCGACCTCGGCACCGGTCAGCGCGGGCGGCCCGAGCCGCAGCCGGGTACCGGAGGCGTCGGGGAGGATCTTGTGGGCCTTGGGGGACTCGGTGGACTCGGGGGAATCAGTGTGCTGGGGGGACTTGGCTTCCGGGCCCGTCCGGGAGCCGGTGGCGGGCTGGGTGCCGAGGACGGGGTGGACGGTCAACTGGGCGGTGCGGCCGAGGACCTTGGCGGCCTCATCGGGGTCCTGCAGGCCGGGGAGTTCCACGACGATGCGACGCTCGCCCGAGCGGGCGATGTTCGGTTCGGCGACGCCGAGGGCGTCCACGCGGCGGCGCAGCACCTCCAGCGTGCGGTCGGTGGCGTCCTGGTCGGCCTTGGCGGTGGGGGAATCGCGGGTCTCCACGACGATCTGCGTACCGCCGCGCAGATCGAGGCCCAGCCGCACGGGCTGGGTCACGGCGAGATAGACGGACAGGGCGAGGAACGCGAGCGCGAGCAGCGCCCGCACCCTTGTGGCGCGGGTCATCAAAATGCCTCCAACAGGCCCACCGCGGCCGTCAGTCGGGGCACGCGGTGGAGAAGAACGACGGTGGCGTCGGTTACCTGTCGGAGTGGGGCGGGGCGCGGTCCAGGCACCGTCCGGCGTACGCGAGACGGTCGGCGGAGGCGGCTCGGAGCTGCGGGGTCCAGGCACCGGCCCGGAGCCGGGGCTCGTGGCGGTGCGGAGGCGGTGTGCCGGGCGCCGGGTGGGTGGAGTGGTGCGGGTCGTCACCGGAGGTACCGGCCAGGCGTGGCGGGGTGGAGCGGGTGTGGACGTGCGGGTGGGCGGATGGGTGCGCGTCCTGGACGGCGTGCGCGGTGACCGCCGGGGCGGTGGCGCCGACGGCGGTGGCGGGCGCGAGCATCCCGCCGAAGAGGAGCACCGCGACGGCGAGCAGCGTCCGTAGCGCGTGGCCCGGGGCCGGGCGGTACGCAGCGGGGCGGGCAGGGACAGGGGCAGGCAGCCGTACCGTCCGCCGCGCCATGTCCCCACCTCCCCCCGCGAGTTCGTCCCCCGCCCCGGCTGACCCGTCACGGCTCGATCGCGCCCACCCGGATCACGCAGTGCGTGACTTCCGGACTGTACTCCAGGCGGCCGTGTATGCCGTCCGTCCTCAGTGTGCCTTCTGTGCCAGCCGCAGGAGGTGATCGGCCAGTGCCTGGCCGCCCGCCGGGTCGCGGCTGATCAGCATCAGGGTGTCATCGCCCGCGATGGTGCCGAGGATGTCGTGGAGTTCGGCCTGGTCGATGGCCGAGGCCAGGAACTGGGCGGCGCCGGGCGGGGTGCGCAGGACGACGAGATTGGCGGAGGCCTCGGCGGAGATCAGGAGTTCGCCGGAGAGGCGGCGCATCCGCTCCTCCTTGGCCGACTCGCCCAGCGGCGCGCGCGGCTTGCGGTCGCCGCCCTCGCTGGGCACCGCGTAGATCAGCTCGCCACCCGTGTTGCGGATCTTCACCGCGCCCAGCTCGTCCAGGTCCCGGGAGAGCGTCGCCTGGGTGACGGACAGCCCGTCGTCGGCGAGCAGCTTCGCGAGCTGGCTCTGGGAGCGGACCGGCTGCCGGTTGAGGATGTCCACGATCCGGCGGTGGCGTGCGGTGCGGGTCTGCGGCACGGCCTGGCCGCCGTTCACCGTCTCGTTGTCCTGCGCCTCGGTCATCGTTGTCGTCAGTCTCCGGATCGTTGTTCCCCGTGGGCCCCTTCGAGGGCCGTGTCCAGGACTGCGGGGAGCCTCCGGAGGAACGTGTCCGCCTCGTCGTCCGAGACGATCAGCGGTGGGGCGAGCCGGATGACGTCCGGCGCGACCGCGTTCACCAGGAGACCCGCGTCCTGAGCCGCCTGCTGCGCCTTCGGCGCGAGGGGCTCGGTCAAGACGATACCCAGGAGCAGCCCCGCACCGCGGACCTGGCCGACCAACGGGTGCCCGAGCGCCTCGATCCCGGCCCGCAGCCGCTCGCCCACCCGCTTGACGTGGTCGAGGATGCCGTCCGCCTCGATGGTGTCGAGGACGGCGAGGGCGCCGGCGCAGACGACCGGGTTGCCGCTGAAGGTCGAGCCGTGCGAACCGGGGGTGAGGAGGTCGGCGGCGGGGCCGAAGGCGAGGGTGGCGCCGATGGGCAGGCCGCCGCCCAGGCCCTTGGCGAGGGTGATGATGTCCGCCTCGACGCCCTGCGCCAGGGACTCCAGCCAGTGGCCGGTCCTGCCGATGCCGGTCTGGATCTCGTCGAGGACGAGCAGCGTGCCGGTGGCGGCGGTGATCTCCCGGGCGGCCTGGAGGTAGCCGGGCGGCGGCACGACGACGCCGTTCTCGCCCTGGACGGGCTCCAGGATGACGAAGGCGGTGTCGGTGGTGACGGCGGCGCGCAGGGCCTCGGCATCGCCGTACGGGACATAGTCGACGTCGCCGGGCAGCGGGGCGAACGGGGCCTGCTTGGCGGGCTGACCGGTGAGCGCGAGGGCGCCCATGGTGCGGCCGTGGAAGCCGCCGGCCGTGGAGACCATGTGCGTACGCCCGGTCAGCCGGCCGATCTTGAAGGCGGCTTCGTTGGCCTCGGCGCCGGAGTTGGAGAAGTAGACCCGGCCGGGGCGTCCGGCCAGCGCGAGCAGCCGCTCGGCCAGGGCCACCGTGGGCTCGGCGACGAAGAAGTTGGAGACATGGCCGAGGGTGGCGACCTGGTCGGAGACGGCGCGGACGACCGCGGGGTGTGCGTGGCCGAGCGCGTTGACCGCGATGCCGCCGAGGAAGTCGAGGTACTCGTTGCCGTCGGCGTCCCAGACCTTGGCTCCCTCGCCGCGTACGAGGGGGATGCGGGGGGTGCCGAAGTTGTCCATCATGGCGCCCTGCCAGCGCCGGGTGAGACCCGCGTTGTTCAGCGGCTCGTTCATGTCGCCCCCTCGATCGTGTTCGTGTCCGGCACGACCATCGTGCCGATTCCCTCGTCGGTGAAGATCTCCAGCAGGATCGAGTGCTGGACCCGCCCGTCGATGACCCGGGCGGTGTGCACACCGTTGCGGACGGCGTGCAGACAGCCCCGCATCTTGGGGACCATGCCGCTGGCCAGGTCGGGCAGCAGCTTCTCCAGTTCGGTGGCGGTGAGGCGGGAGATCACCTCGTCGCTGTTGGGCCAGTCCTCGTAGAGGCCCTCGACGTCGGTGAGCACCATCAGCGTCTCGGCGCCCAGCGCGGCGGCCAGCGCGGCCGCGGCGGTGTCGGCGTTGACGTTGAAGATGCCGGATGCGCCGGATGCGGTGTCCTCGTCGTCGCTGCTGCGGGCGATGGAGGAGATGACCGGGATGCGGCCGTCGTCCAGCAGCGCCTGGACCGCGCCGGGGTCGATCGCGGTGATCTCGCCGACCCGGCCGATGTCCACCCGCTCACCGTCGATCTCGGCGTAGTGCTTGGTCGCGGTCATCAGGTGGGCGTCCTCACCGGTCATGCCGACGGCGAGCGGGCCGTGCTCGTTGAGCAGTCCGACCAGTTCCCGCTGCACCTGGCCGGCCAGCACCATCCGTACGACGTTCATCGCCTCGGGCGTGGTGACCCGCAGCCCGCCCTTGAACTCCGACTCCAGCCCCAGCAGGTCCAGCTGGGCGCTGATCTGCGGACCGCCGCCGTGCACGACGACCGGCCGCAGCCCGGCGTGCCGCAGGAAGACCACGTCCTGCGCGAAGGCCTTCTTGAGGTCCTCGTCGACCATCGCGTTGCCGCCGAACTTGATGACGACGGTCTTGCCGTGATGACGGGTCAGCCAGGGCAGCGCCTCGATGAGGGTGCGGGCCTTGGGGAGCGCGGTGTGCTTGCGGGTACTCATGCGGCGGCCTCGCTTCGCGCGGCGGGCTGTGAGCACAGCACGCACCTGTGAATGATGAGCTCGCTTCGCTCGCTCATGACGAATACGCGCTGTTCTCGTGGACGTAATCGGCGGTGAGGTCGTTGGCCCAGATGACCGCGGACTCGGTGCCGGCGGCGAGGTCGGCGGTGATCCGCACCTCCCGGTAGCGCATGTCGACCAGGTCCCGGTCCTCACCCACGGAGCCGTTCTTGCAGACCCAGACGTCGTTGATGGCGACGTTGAGCTGGTCGGGCTCGAAGACGGCGGAGGTGGTGCCGATCGCGGAGAGCACCCGGCCCCAGTTGGGGTCCTCGCCGTGGATGGCGCACTTGAGGAGGTTGTTCCGGGCGATGGAGCGGCCGACCTCGACGGCGTCGTCCTCACTGGCGGCGTTGATCACCTCGATGCGGATGTCCTTGCTGGCGCCCTCGGCGTCCCCGATCAGCTGCCGGGCGAGGTCGTCGCAGACCGTGCGGACGGCTTCGGCGAAGGCGTCCTTCTCCGGCACCACACCGGAGGCGCCCGACGCGAGCAGCAGCACGGTGTCGTTGGTGGACATACAGCCGTCGGAGTCGACCCGGTCGAAGGTGGTACGGGTCGCGGCCCGCAGCGCCGTGTCGAGGTCGGCGGACGGCAGATCGGCGTCGGTGGTCAGCACCACGAGCATGGTGGCCAGGCCCGGTGCGAGCATGCCCGCGCCCTTGGCCATGCCGCCGACGGTCCAACCTCCCCCGGCCTCCGGCCGGTCGGTGCCCCCAACGGTGACCTGCGCCGTCTTGTGCACGCTGTCGGTGGTCTTGATGGCGATGGCGGCCTTTTCGCCACCGTGCTCGGTCAGTTCGGCGGCGGCCTGCTCGACTCCGGGCAGCAGCTTGTCCATCGGGAGCCGGATACCGATCAGCCCCGTGGAGGCGACCGCCACCTCGCCGGCGCTGTGCCCTTCGAGCACCTCGGCGACCTTCTCCGCGGTGGCGTGGGTGTCCTGGAAGCCGAGCGGGCCCGTACAGGCGTTTGCACCACCGGAGTTGAGGATCACCGCGGAGACCCGGCCACCCATGAGGACCTGTTCGGACCAGACGACCGGGGCGGCCTTGACGCGGTTGGACGTGAAGACGCCGGCGGCGGCCAGTCGGGGCCCGTTGTTGACCACGAGGGCCAGGTCCGGGTTGCCGCCGCTGCCGTTAGCCAGAGGGGCCTTGATCCCGGCGGCGATACCCGACGCCGTGAATCCCTTTGCTGCCGTCACACTCATGCTGTGGCCTCGCTCCGCTCGGCGCGACCGCATTCGCGTCGCACGCACCCTTCCATGGTTCCCTCGCTGCGCTCGCTCACGGCGCGACTCCGATCGTCGAAAGTCCGGTGGTCTCGTCGAGACCGAGGGCGATGTTCATGCTCTGCACCGCGCCGCCCGCGGTGCCCTTCGTGAGGTTGTCGATGGCGCTGATCGCGATGATCCGGCCGGCGGCCTCGTCGTACGCGACCTGGATCTGCGCGGAGTTCGCTCCGTACACGGACGCGGTCGCGGGCCACCGGCCCTCGGGCAGCAGCCGTACGAACGGCTCGTCGGCCAGCGCCTTCTCGTATGCGGTACGGACCTCCGTCGCGGTCGTCCCCGGCCTGGCCTTCGCGCTGCACGTGGCGAGGATGCCGCGCGACATGGGGGCGAGGGTCGGGGTGAAGGAGACCGCCACCCGCTCGCCCGCCACCGCGCTCAGGTTCTGGATCATCTCGGGGGTGTGCCGGTGCCCGCCGCCGACGCCGTACGGGCTCATCGAGCCCATCACCTCGGACCCCAGCAGATGCGGTTTGAGCGCCTTGCCCGCCCCGGACGTGCCGGTGGCCGCGACGACCACGGCCTCGGGCTCGGCGAGGCCGGCCGCGTACGCGGGGAAGAGCGCGAGCGAGACGGCGGTGGGGTAGCAGCCCGGGACCGCGATGCGCTTGGCCCCCTGGAGCGCGGCACGGGCCCCGGGCAGCTCCGGGAGGCCGTACGGCCAGGTGCCCGCGTGAGCGGAGCCGTAGAACGTCTCCCAGTCCGCGGCGTCCTGGAGCCGGAAGTCGGCGCCGCAGTCGACGACGAGCACATCGGGCCCGAGCTCCTCGGCGACGGCCGCGGACTGTCCGTGCGGCAGCGCGAGAAAAACGACGTCGTGTCCGGCCAGCACCTCGGCCGAGGTGGGCTGGAGCTCCCGGTCGGCCAGCGGGAGCAGATGCGGCTGCAGGGCTCCGAGGCGCTGTCCGGCGTTGGAGTACCCGGTCACCGCGCCGATCTCCACCTCCGGGTGCCCCAGAAGCAGACGCAGCACTTCACCCCCTGCGTACCCGCTCGCACCGGCCACTGCTGCTCGTACCGTCATGGACCCTCCTCATCGATGGCATGACTATACGGAAGAAGGTAGTTTTATGCAACGGCTGGTTTGCCGGTGCGGTGGGCGCATACTGGCGCTAATGACAAAGCGAGCGGTTTCCAGACGCCACCTGCCCACCAGCCCCTTCAAGAGTCCGGTCGCGCCACCCAACAAGCACTTCACCGTGGGTAGCCGGGTCTCCCACGACGTGTACGGCCTCGGCCGGGTCACCGCCATCGAGGAAGGCATCGCGGTGCTTGTCGACTTCGGTTCGATGCAGCAGCGGATCACAAGCCCGTACAGCAAGATGACCAGCCTCTAGACGCCACGCCCTCCCCCGGCCCCGGGCTTCCGGGAACCCACATCCGCTGTCCAGGCAGCGGCTGCGGCCACCGCTGCCCGGGGGCCGCCCCTCACGCCTTTCACCCCGTCGGCTCCACCGCGCCGCGACCCCACCGCGCCGCGACTCAGGCGTGCCGCGGCACCTCGTGCGCATCACGAGCGTTGTCGCATCCCTGTGCCTCAAGTGTCGGACATCTCCTTACACGTGCCCCATACGGCGAATCCCGTATGGCGGAAGCCCGGCCCGCGCTGGTGCAGTAGGAGGAGGACGAGGAGGTGAGGGCATGGCGACTTCCGCGGACGTCCAACACGGCGCAGACCTGGACCAGGACCGGGTGAGGGATTTCCTGGAACGGGTGATCACCGACGGCGGAGCCGCGGCCGCCGGACTGTGCACCTCACTCGGCGACCGGCTCGGCCTCTACGCGGCCATGGCCGGCGCCGGTCCGCTCACCTCCGCACAGCTCGCCGTCCGGACCGGGCTCGTCGAGCGTTACGTACGGGAATGGCTGGCCGCCCAGGTGGCCGGCGAGTATGTGACGTACGCGCCCGACACCGACACCTACCTGCTGCCCGACGAGCACGCCGCCGTACTGGCGGACCCCGAACAGCCCAGCTACGCCGCCGGTTTCTACACGATGCTGCAGGCCCTCTACGCCACCGAGGACGCCCTGATGGACGCGTTCCGCACCGGCGACGGTGTGGGGTGGGAGGAACACGGACCGGCGCTGTTCGCCGGCACCGCGAAGTTCTTCCGGCCCGGCTATACGGCCGCGCTGGTACCGGAGTGGCTGGCCGCGCTGGACGGTGTGGTGGAGAAGCTGGAGCGCGGCGCGCGCGTCGCGGACATCGGGTGCGGCTACGGCTACTCCACGATGCTCATGGCGCAGGCGTTCCCCGCATCGGACTTCCACGGCTTCGACTTCCACCGCCCCTCCGTCGAAGCAGCCCGCGATATCGCGGCCGAGCAGGGGCTGAGCGCCCGGGCCCGGTTCCACGTGGCGACCGCACAGGACTTCCCGGGCAAGGACTACGACCTGATCACCTTCTTCGACTGCCTGCACGACACCGGCGATCCACTCGGCGCCCTCCGCTGCGCCGAGCGGGCCCTGGCCGACGACGGCACCTGCTTGATCGTCGAACCCAACGCCTCAGCGGACGTCCAGGAGAACGCCAATCCGATCGGCCGTGCACTGACCTCCGCTTCCGTCGTCGTCTGCCTGCCCGCCGCGCTGGCCCAGCACGGCCCGCAGGCGCTGGGAAACCACGCGGGCGAGGAGGCCATGAAAGACCTCGCGGAACAGGCCGGGCTGCACCGCTGGCGGCTCGCCGCCGAGAGCCCGGTCAACCGCGTCTATGACGTCGGCCGTTAACGCGACCGACGCGCCCGGCCGGTCTTCCCCCGGCCGGCCGGGTGTCCCCCTTGGTCCGCGGCCTTGTGGGGCGGGACCGTTTGGGCCGGGGACCGGGGGCCGGGTGTCCCTTGACTCGCCCTGACCCGCTGGCCACGCTGGAAACATGAGTGCGGCCGCGGAGGTCGGCCTGCGACGCATTCTCGCCGTCGTTGACCTCCTGATCGACGCCGTCGACGAGGACACTCTCGTGCCGGCGCTGCTTCCCTTGCTGCTGCGCGCCCTGCCGAGCGACACCATCGTCTGGTCGCCCCGGCCTGACCCGGTCCACCCGCTGCTCACCCTGCCGTCGGACCTGCTCAGCCAGGACCTGCTGGAAGCGTTCACGCGCGAGTCGCCGGACGACTGCCTCGTCGCGCACACCACCGTCGGCAGCGGCGTGCCGATGCGCCGCTCGACGCTGCAGACCCGGAGCGAGTACCACTCACTGGCCGTGTACGCCGACGTGTACCGGCCGGTCGGCGCCGAGCAGCAGCTCGCGATGTCGTTCCCCGCGGGCTACGCGGCCGGGGTGCCGCGGAGCGTCTGTGTCGCGCTGGGGCGCAGCGGCAGCGACTTCACCGAAGACGACGTGGCGGCGGCGGAGCTGCTGCGCACCCGGCTCAGCCGCGTCCTGCACCGGCTCGCCCCGCCAACACCCGTTCCCAGAACGGAACTTGAGCTGGTCACCCGTCGCGAATCCGCCGTTCTCGCGCTGCTCGCCCACGGTCTGACGAACCAGCAGATCGCGCACCGGCTGTCGATCAGCCCGCGCACGGTCGACAAGCACCTGGAGCACGCGTACGCGAAGCTCCGGGTCGGCGGGCGGGTCGAGGCGGCGAATGCCTGGCTGACGCGCGGGGTGCCGGCGCGGCTGGCGTGACCGCCCGGCCCTTCAGTCGTCGAGCCGCTCCGGGTCGGCGGCCAGGGATTCCCAGAAGTCGACATAGGTCTGCTCGTGCAGCACACCGAGCCTCAGCAGGCGCGCGCGGGCCGATTGCCGGGAGTCCTCTGCCGGTTCGAGCTCGGCACGCAGCGACTGGTAGTGCGTCAGCCATTTGCGGTGCTGGGCGGCCTGTTGGGTGGCCAGGGCCACGATGTCCGCCGGGGCACCGAGGTCGGCGAAGAAGAGTTTCAGCTGAGCCGGGTCGCGGGTTTCCGGTTCGCCGGTGTCCGGGTCGGCCACCCAGCGCTCCAGAGCCGTACGACCGTCGTCGGTGAGATGGAAGATCCGTCGGCGGCGGCCTCCCGCTTCGGCCTCCTCCCGGAGGAGGCCGGCCTGCGCCAGTTCCGGCGGAATCCGGTAGAGCTGCGCATGCAGGATCGGCCAGAAGGGCTGGATGTCGTCCTCGACCCGCGCCTTCAGCTCGTACGGCGTCATGGGGCCGTGCCGGGCGATCAGACCGAGCACGACATACCTCGCCGGGCTGTACTCCGCCATCCCCGCTCCCTCCCCTTGACACCATCTCAATGAGACCATATCTTCCATCCCGTTGAGACCATATCAATGAGATGATTCAGCAGTGGACGATCCCGGACGGGATCTCCGGAGGGGGATGGTGAGCGGCGTGATCGCGCACGAGAAGGTTCATCCGGAACTGGCCGAAACCCTGGCCGCCATGACGGAGCGGCCCACGAACCCGTACACCGACATCGAGGCGACGCGCGCGGGCTTCAAGGCATTTCTGGGAGCGCGGATTCCCGGCAACGACCCCCGGGTGACCATCGAGCACACGGCCATTCCCGGGCCGGACGGCAACACACTCGACGCGCAGGTGCTGCGCCCTGCCGGAGCCGAAGGCGTCCTGCCGGGCGTGCTCTACCTCCACGGGGGCGGGTTCGCGTACGGGGAGCTGGACGGGCCCAGCCCGATGGCGCGCGACGCCTGTGTGGCGGCCGGTGCGGTCGTGGTCAATGTGCACTACCGGCTGGCTCCCGAACACCGGTATCCGGCAGGCGTCGAGGACTGCTACGCCGCCTTGGAGTGGATGGCCGCGACCGCCGGTGAACTCGGCATCGACGCCGGGCGGATGGCGGTCACCGGAGCGTCGGCGGGCGGCTGCCTGAGCGCCGCCGTGTGCCTGATGGCCCGTGACCGCCAGGGGCCACGGATCGCTTTCCAGGCACTGCTGATCCCCTGCCTGGACGACCGGGCGCGGACCGCCTCGATGGTGCGGATCGACGACCCGCGGATCACCAACGGCGCCGGGGTCCGGCACACCTGGGACAACTACCTGGGCGCCGACCGGGGCCCGGACGTCCCCGCGTACGCGGCGCCCGCGCGCGCCACCGACCTCTCCGGGCTTCCGCCCGCGTACGTCCTCACCTGCGGACTCGACCCGCTGCGGGACGAAGGGCTCGACTACGCCCGCCGGTTGGCGGAGGCGGATGTGCCGGTCGAGGTCAAGGACGTCCCCGGCGCCTGGCATCTGTTCGAGGCGTACGCACCCGAGACGGCCCTGGCCCGGCGCACCACGGATCACTGGCTGGCGGCGCTCCGCGTCGCGTTGGCGGAGGACTGACCGGCGGGCGGCCGATGAGTTCCGGCGGCCGTCGGCGTCTACCCGTGTGAACACGGACGTGGGCGCTGCGGCGCCGGTCAACGGGAGGTTTGCCATGACCACCGATACCGAGCGGAAATCGGACGAGGCCCGGATCCGTGCGCTCCTGGAGGACCGCGCGGCAGCGACGACGGCGCGCGACGCGCGCCGGTTTCTCGGCTACTGCACACCGGATGCCGTGCAGTTCGACCTCGCCCCTCCCTTGCAGCTCAGGGGCTCGGAGGCGCTGGACCAAGGGGCCGTGGAAGCCTGGTACGCGACCTGGGACGGCGCCATCGAGATATCGCTCAGCCAGGTCGAGATCACGGTCGGCGACGATGTCGCGTTCAGCCACAGCATCAACCGGATGCACGGGACGAAGGCGGACGGCCACGAGGTGGAGCTGTGGAGCCGGGCGACCGTCGGCCTGCGCAAGATCGACGGCACCTGGAAGATCACGCATACCCATGACTCGGTGCCGTTCCTGATGGACGGGTCGGGGCTGGCGGCCCTCGATCTGAAGCCGTAGGGCGCCGAACCCCAGGGCGCCCGTGCTCCCGGCCGGCCGCGCGATCCCTTGGGCGCCGACACGGCCCGCCAGTGCCTCGACGCGGGCCTCGTCGACGAGGTTCTGGTGCGTGTGGCGCGGGGCGGGCACGCGCGGCTACAGCGTGAAGTCGCCAGACCTGTCGGGTCGGCCGGGCCCTCGCCGTCCCCGTCGGCCGCAAGGGTGAACGTGCCGCCGCGGGCGGACGGATCCCAGCCCCGCGTGAGCGCGTACTCGATCACCGTCCGCACATCACGCGGCGTGGGGTACACATCGTCCGTGCACGCTCCCCACGGCCCCGGCGGACTCGCCGACACCAGCAGGGCGTCGAGGACCCGGCCGTTCTTTCCGCCGCTGCCCCACACACGGAGCCGGACGATCCGCTTGCAGTCCGACGTGTCGTGCCGGATGCCTGCCGTCGCGGTCCACTTGAATTCCTGTGCGTCGAAACGCAGAGTCCGCAGTCGGTACTTCACGGACCTCACCTCCCCCTGGTTGTCTCACCCCAAGCCAGGGCCTGTCCTGGCGGGCCCCTCCGACATCAGCCGCCGCGGGTCCGGCGGCGGTGGATGACGACTGCCCAGCCGACCGCGCCGGCCAGCAGTGTGCCGCCGAGCACCGTGATGCCGGTGTTCAGACCGGAGCCGGAACCTCCACCGAGGCCGGTGTTCGAACCGCCTCCGGGGACGACCTGTTCGGAGTCCCCCGCCGTGCGCGACTCGCCCGCGGCCGTCCCCGAAACGGTCAGGGTGCCGGTGAACTTGTGCTGACCGTCGCCGTGCTCCCTGCCCTCCTCGGCACCGTGTTCCGTGCCCTGTTCTGCGCCCTGTTCTGCACCCTCATCCGCCCCCTGTTCTGCATCCTTACCCGTGCCCTGCTGTACGCCCTGTTCTGCGCCGTATGCCTGGGCGCCCTCGTCCGCCGGTTTCTCGCTCGATTCCTCGCCGGGCCGGTCGGGAGCGGCGGCGCCGCAGGTGACGGTGACCTTGTACGTACCGGGCTTGGTGGTCTGCGGCACGGTGCCGGTACCGCCGACCTGGTTGTTCAGCATGGACAGCGGCAGCGTCGGGATGCTCCCGCCCTCGAAGCTGGCCTCGCCGGACTCACCTGTGCAGTTGCCGCCGTCGAAGACGGAGAAGTCGCCGCCGGGCGCCACCGCATCGGGCTGGATGATCACCTGTTTCGGGTCGCCGGAGGCGGTGTCCGTCACGGTGGCGGTCGCGGTGGCGGCGCCGGACAGCGTGACGGATGCCGCCAGGGCGCCGGCCACCGAGGCGTATCGAAGGGCAGGGCTCGTCTGCATCACGTGGCGTATCTGCATACACCGAGCGAAACGCCCGGGCCCGGCGCCCGCACCTCCGGCTGGGCTTTACGGGTGGCGGGAGCCGACCGCCCCGTCCGGAGCCCCCGGAGCCCGGCTCACCCCTCCAGCTGGAGGCTCCACGCGCCGGACCGCCTGGTCAGGGTGGTCACGGACAGCGGCTGGACGTCGATACGCCAGTACGTGTGCGGCGGCGCCTGGAGCGCATAGACCAGGGCGGCACGGACGACCCCGGGGTCGGCAACGGCCAGCAGTCCGGCGCCCTCGTTGGCGGGCCGGGTGTCCAGCCAGCCGCCGACGCGGGTGATGAAGGCCATCAACGGCTCCCCGCCGTGCGGCGCGGAGCGGGGGTCGGCGAGCCAGGCGTCCACCGCCCGCGGCTCGGCGGCGGCCACCTCGCCCAGCGTCCGGCCCCGCCAGCGCCCCATGTCGCAGTCCCGCAGCGCCGGCTGGGCCAGCGGGGTGAGACCGAGGGCGTCCCCGGTCTCCCGGCAGCGCGCGGACGGCGAGCGGTAGCGCAGCTCGGCGGCGGCGAGCCGGCACAGGACGGGGGCGGCGCGCTCGGCCTCGTGCCATCCGGCGGCGTCGAGCGGGCGGTCGTCGTCGAACCGCGTCTCAAGCAGCGAGGAGCTGCGGGCGGCGGCGAGCAGCTTGAGGCGAACATTCATTCGCTGATGGTAAGAGGACGGCCGCTCCGATCAACCCCTCTCATCGGATGAGGAAGAAAGGGCGGGAGTGGAGGGAATGACTGGAATCGGCGCGGACGGGTCAGATGTCGATAGGGCCCGGATCGATCAGCCCCAAGGTCATCCACTGTTCCGGCGACACCAGGCTCCGGAAGCCGACCTTCTCGTAGACACCGTGGGCGTCCTTGGTGGCGAGCGTGATCCGGCTCAGCCCACAGGGCGTCATATGGTCGGCGATGGCCTCGACGAGAGCGGTGCCCAGACCCTTGCCCCGGTCGTCGCGGGCGACATACACATCGCAGAGCCAGGCAAAGGTGGCGCGGTCGGTGACCACCCGGGCATAGGCCGCCTGGCGTCCCGAACCGGTCGCGTACAGGCCGAAGTTGAGTGAGCCCGCGACGGCGCGGTCGTGCAGTTCACGGGGGCGGTCCAGAGCCCAGTAGGCGTCGGTGGACAGCCAGTGGTGGACGAGGTCCGCGTCCAGGCGGGCCGGGTCGGTGGAGATCTCGTAGCCGTCGAGGGCGTGATCGTTCATGCCGCGAGGTTCGCAGAAGGGCGGGGCCGGCGTCGAACCGTGTGGCGAGTGACGGCCGGTGGCCCGGGTGGCGGGGTGGCCCGTTCGAGGCCGACCCGCCCCCGTCGGAACTGCCGGTACGGAGTGAGCACAAGTCCATAGGAACCGTCGGCCTGCGGGAACCCCCGGCCCGTCGGAATGCTCAGTCCACAGGAAGCGTCAGCCCGTCGGAACCGCCAGCTCCTCGCACGCCGCGCGGAGCCTGCGGACACCTTCGGTGACTGCGCCCGCACTGGCCGCGGCCGCGAAGCTCAGGCGCAGATGCGGGGCGGGCGGCTCGGCGGCGAAATAGGGGCGGCCGGCCGCGACCGCGACGCCCGCGCGGAGTGCCGCGCCGGTCAGCGCCTCCTCGTCCGTACCGTCCGGCAGCCGCAGCCAGAGGTGATAGCCGCCCGGCGGGACGAAGAGCCCGCCCTCCTGGGGACGGCCCAGGCCGTGCGCCTCACCCTGCCCGGACCCCTGTCCGACGAGGGCGGGCAGCTGCCGGTGCAGGGCGGTGGCCAGGGCGTCCCTGCGTACGGTCAACTCGGCGGAGATCAGGCGCAGATGGCGGGTCCAGGCGGGCGAGCCGACGAGTTCCAGAGCGGTTTCCTGGAGCGGGCCGGGCACGAAGAAGCTGTCGACGACCTGGATGGCACGCAGCCGGTCGCGGACCGGGCCCCGGGCGGCCAACGCGCCCACCCGCAGGCTGGGCGAGGTGGCCTTGGTCAGGGAGCAGACATGTACGACGGTGCCGTCCTGGTCGTCCGCCATCAGGGTCGGCGGCAGCGCGGGCGCGTCGTCGTGGACCAGCCGCCGGGCGAAGTCGTCCTCGACGACGAACGCGCCGGCCGCGCGCGCCACCCGCAGCACCTCGCGCCGCCGCTCCCCGGCGAGCACCGCGCCCGTCGGGTTCTGGAACAGCGGCTGGCTCACGAAGACCCGCGCGCCGCTGGCCCGGAAGGCGTCGGCAAGCAGATCGGTGCGTACGCCGTCCGCGTCCATCGGTACGGGTACCGGGCGCAGGCCGGAGGCGCGGGCGGCGGCCAGCATGCCCGGGTACGTCGGGGACTCGACGAGCACCGGCGCGCCGGGCGGGGCCAGCGCGCGCAGCGCGGCGGTCAGCGCGCTCTGACCGCCGGCGGTGACCAGGACGTCGCTTGCGGCGAGCGCACCGCCGGGGCCGCTGATCTCCCGCGCGAACCAGGCGCGCAGCTCCGGTACGCCTTCGACCGGGGGCCGGCCCCAGGCGCCCGGCCGCCGCCCGGCGCGCGCGAGCGCCGCGGCGAGGGCGCGTTCGGGCTGGAGATCGGAGTGCAGATAGCCGCCGTTGAGTTCGATGACGCCGGGGGCGGGGGCGGCGAGGGTCGCCAGCACGCCCGATGCGTCGACGCTGCGCGGCACATGGTCGCCGGCCGCTTCGGCGCTGAGCGCGATCTCCTGCCAGGAGGTGTCGACCGGCCGAGGCGCCTCGCCGCGCGGCTCGGCCCGGAAGGCCCCGGCGCCGGGCCGGGTGACGACCAGCCCCTCGGCGGCCAGCTCGGCGAGCGCCCGGGAAACCGTCACCGGGCTCACACGGTGCCGCTCCACGAGGGCACGGCTCGACGGCAGCTTCTCTCCCGGAGAGTAGCGGTTCAGTCCATTACGAAGAATCGCGGCCAGTTCGGCGACACTGCTACGCTCTTGCATGAGAGACAACGATA
The DNA here is from genome assembly GCF_040654775.1 of Streptomyces sp. NPDC050636. NCBI lineage: Bacteria > Bacillati > Actinomycetota > Actinomycetes > Kitasatosporales > Streptomycetaceae > Streptomyces > Streptomyces sp. NPDC050636. The sequence continues at coordinate 241,942 of NZ_JBFAIP010000005.1, read as the reverse complement.
GCGCTATCGCACCGGCTGCGATAGCAGTCATCGCCCCGGCCGCGTCCCCGAGCCCCTCCGCTCCCGCCTCCCCGGCCGCCCCCAGCACCCCCTTCGCCCGTGGCGCGCTCCTCGCAGCGCTCGGCGTCGCCGTGTTCTCGCTGACCTTTCCCGCGACCGCCTGGGCACTGGAGGGCATGGGCCCCTGGACGGTGGTGACGCTCCGCAGCGTGCTGGCCGCGGCGCTCGCCGGCGGCTGCCTGGTCGCGTTCCGGGTCCGTGTCCCCGAGCGGCGCCACTGGGCGGGAATCGCGGTGGTGGCGGGCGGCGTCGTACTCGGCTTCCCGCTGCTGACCACCCTCGCCCTGCAGACCTCCACCACCTCGCACGCGGCCGTCGTGGTCGGCCTGCTGCCGCTGACGACCGCCACCTTCTCGGCCGTACGGACCGGCGCCCGCCCGTCCCGCGCCTTCTGGATCGCCTCGCTGGCCGGCGCCGTCGTCGTCATCGGCTTCGCGGTGCAGCAGAGCGGCGGGACGATGAGTTCCGGCGATCTGTTCCTGTTCGGGTCGCTGTTGGTGTGCGCGGCCGGTTACGCCGAGGGCGGCCGGCTGGCCCGCCATCTGCCGGGGTGGCAGGTGATCGGCTGGGCGCTGGTGCTGGCCCTGCCGCTGACGCTGGCGGGCGCGGCCGTCGCGCTGTCCACCGAGCCGCTGCACCTCACGGCGCACTCGGTCAGCGGGCTGCTGTGGCTGGCGACCGGCTCGACGTTCCTCGGCATGGTGGCCTGGTACCGGGGGATGGCGGCCATCGGCGTCGCCAAGGCCAGCCAGCTCCAGCTCGCCCAGCCGCTGCTGACGTTGGTGTGGTCGGTACTGCTGCTCGGCGAGCACCTGCCGCCGGCCGCACCCGTCGCGGCGCTGGCGGTCCTGGTGTGCATCGCCGTCACCCAGCGGACGCGCGGCTGACGGGCGGCTGACCGACGGCTGACGGACGCGGCATCCCCGCGCACCAGGCCCTCGCCGCGATCGCGCCACGGCCGGCTCCCGCCCGGTCCGATCCGCACCGGATGCGACATCGGCCCCCGGACGTAAACTTGCCGCGACGGCACGTATGCCGTCCGGGCCGTCCCACTGGCCCGCAAACCGTAGGCCGTTCCACCGCTCGGCCGCCGCGCTGTCGGCCGTCCGGGTCACACGGCCGCCCGAAGCGGGAGGACACCCCTGATGCACGCAAGCAAGGGCGACCGGCTCGTGGTGCACGGCAGGACCGTCGGGCAGAAGGACCACGCCGTCGAGATCATCGAGGTGCTGGGGGAGCACGGCGATCCGCCTTACCGCGTCCGCGCCGAGGACGGGCATGAGTCGATCATGTCTCCCGGTCCCGACTCGGTCGTCCAGCACCACAAGTCCACTCGTAGCCGCACCATCCGGTAGCGGACCCGTCGTCACCGACCCACCCCACCGGACTCCCCCTGGCCGGGACCCGTGCCACTACGGCCGCGCCACGCCGCCGTAGTGGTCGCGTACGACCCGGGCCATGGCGCCCGACCGATCCTCGGCGACCTCCTTCGCCGAGAAGAAGACATGCCCGCCGACCTGCGGGAAGTCGCGGGCGAAGGTCAGATGGCGGGAGAGTTCGGCGGGATCCTGCCAGGCGGCCGGCTGCGCCGGGTCGCCCGCCTTGTAGAGCGCCTCGCCGATATGGAGGTCCACGCCGGTGCCCGACACGGTCCGCGACCACCAGGGCACCAGCTCCGCGTAGTCGGCGGCTGCGAAACCGATGTGCCAGTAGACCTGCGGCACGATGTAGTCGATCCAGCCCTCGCACACCCAGCGGCGGGTGTCGGCGTACAGATCGTCGTAGGTCTGTGTCCCGGCCCGGGTACCGGAGCCCTCCGGGTCGGTCGCGCGATTGCGCCAGACGGCGAACGGGCTGACGCCGAACCGCACCCGGCGCCCGGTACCGGCGATCCGCCGCCCCATCTCCCGCACCAGCCGGTCGATGTTGTCCCGCCGCCAGTCGGCGCGGTCCGCGAAGTCCGCGCCGTACGCCGCATACGCCGCGTCGTCGTCGAAGGTCTGGCCCGCGACCGGATACGGATAGAAATAGTCGTCGAAGTGCACCCCGTCGACGGGATAGCGCCGTACCGCATCCAGCATCGCGTCCTCGACGAAGCGGCGGACCTGCGGCAGCCCGGGGTTGTAGTAGAGCTTTCCGCCGTATGGGAGCACCCAGGAGGGGTGCCGGCGTGCGGGGTGGTACGGCACCAGCCGGGAGGGGTCGGTGTGGTTCGCCACCCGGTACGGGTTGAACCAGGCGTGCAGCTCAAGGCCGCGCCGGTGCGCCTCGCGGACCGCGAAGCCGAGCGGGTCCCAGCCGGGGTGCCTGCCCTGCTCGCCGGTGAGGTACTGCGCCCAGGGCTCGTACGGGGAGGGCCACAGGGCGTCGGCGGTGGGCCGGACCTGGAAGAACACCGTGTTCAGCCGGCGTGCTGCGGCCGTGTCGAGGTGGGCCAGCAGTTCGTTCTGCTGCTGGGCGGGGTCCAACCCCGGGGCGGAGGGCCAGTCGCGGTTGGCGACCGTCGCCAGCCACATGCCCCGCAGCTCGCGCCGAGGCGGACGGTGATCACTCACCCGGTCCCCGACCGTGGCGCCCGCCGGGCCGGCTGCGCCCGTTCCGCACAACGACGAGGCCGCGCCGAGCGCGACCACCGTGAACCCGCGCCGTGTGATCCGCCTCATGTAATGCCCCCAACATGTCCGGTTCGTCCCGTACTCAGGGCTCAGGATGCCCGCCCCGACGCCCGGAGCACAGCACCGTGCGGAGTAACGTCGGGGCCGAGGCGGGCGCCGGACCCTTACGGCACACCGCCGGTCCTGAAGATCAGCGAAAGGTACGAGGTGACGGACACAATCACCGACATCGCACGCGTCGGAGTGGTGGGCTGCGGCCAGATGGGCGCGGGCATCGCCGAGGTGTGCGCCCGCTCCGGGCTGGACGTCATGGTCGCCGAGACCACCGGCGAAGCCCTGGAGCTGGGCCGTACCCGCTTGACCAACTCCCTCGGCAAGGCCGCCGAACGCGGCAAGATCACTGCCGCGGAACGCGACGCGACGCTCGGCCGGCTCAGCTTCACCACCGACCTCGGGGAATTCGCCGACCGCGACCTCGTCATCGAGGCCGTGGTGGAGAACGAGCAGGTCAAGACCGAGATCTTCCAGGTCCTCGACCAGGTGATCACCCGCCCGGACGCGATCCTGGCGTCCAACACCTCGTCGATCCCGCTGGTGAAGCTGGCAGTCGCGACCTCGCGCCCCGACCAGGTCATCGGCATCCACTTCTTCAACCCGGCCCCCGTGCAGAAGCTGGTCGAGCTGATCCCCGCGCTGACCACCGGCGAGGACACCATCAAGCGCGCCGAGGCACTGGTGCAGGACGTGCTGGGCAAGCACGCGATCCGCGCGCAGGACCGCTCCGGCTTCGTGGTCAACGCGCTCCTCATCCCGTATCTGCTCTCCGCGATCCGGATGTTCGAGTCGGGCATGGCCAGCCGTGAAGACATCGACAACGGCATGGAGCTGGGCTGCGCCCACCCGATGGGCCCGCTCAAGCTGTCCGACCTGATCGGCCTGGACACCGTCGCCTCGGTCGCCGCCTCGATGTACGAGGAGTACAAGGAGCCGCTGTACGCCGCTCCGCCGCTGCTCCAGCGGATGGTGGACGCGGGGCGGATGGGCCGCAAGTCGGGGTCGGGGTTCTACTCCTACTAGGGAGTGCAGGGACGCCGCCAAGTGGCGCTGTTCCAGGGCTGGTTCACCCGGAGCGGCGCCTGGCGGCGGTGCCGCGGTCGGGTAGCTCTCGCGGTGCCCGCCAGGTCCTCATCCGCATCCTCACCCGGCCAACGGGGAATGCGCGGGGACCCGGCCTGCTTCACGGGTGACAGGCTCCGAACCTGAGACCTACGCATTACGAGGTGGTGCAAGATCGTGACGGGTGATGATCCGTGATCAGGCTCGGCCCGGTCTTGCCTGGTCAGAGACTTGTCGGACTCGCCGGCGTGGTGCCCGATCCATCGGGAATGCGGCGAACAGCCCCACCACGGGAAGCGACATCCGCTCGGTGGCCGCCTGCGCGGCCCCGTCGGCCTCCGAGATCCTGCGCCGCCGTATGGCCCACGCCTTCGCCCCGAGCGAGCCACGGATCTTGGTGCCCTCGCTGCCCAAAATATTCAACGTCGAGGCGAGCTCCATGAGGCCTTGACACCGCCAACGGGCCCTGAATTTCGCGGCATTGGCCCGATCATCTGCCGGTGACAGTAGCCTCCGGCTGCCCGCCCCGACCCTCCAGCCACGCCAGAACCGGCATCGCGTCACGCACCACCGCCCACTCCGCGTCGCTCATGTCCGATGGATACCGTCGCACCCTCTCCGGCCGGTCGGCCGCGTTCCCGAACCGGTGCGCGAGACAACCGCACGCCGACGGCGCCCTGTTGAACCCTGAGGGCGAAACCGCGTACAGCCGCATCAACAGGGCCGCCGGTCTCACGAGTTGGCATCCCAATCCTCGTGCTGCACCAGAGGCCCTGCCTTCATGCACCCACCCGCGAAGATCACTCGACCAGGCACCCTGCTCGATCAGAACCGACCTCGTGATCGATAGGAATACGGCTTCTCAAGGGCATCACCCTGAAGTGAAGGGCATTGCGACACGGCTTGATCAGGTCCAGCACACGGGTCCGGGCCTTGTATTCGGCACCAGTTCCTGGTTGTGCCCCATTGGCCAAGGTTGTGTGGAGAACGGAATGTGGGCGGGTACGAGGCCGACACCGGATCGGGACAGGACTGGGACGGGAGAGGTGCGGGAGCACGGCGAGCGGTGCGCGGATGCGCCCGGGTTGACGGTCCGAACGGTCGGCTGGCTAGGGTCTGTCCGATGGGTCAGGGTCGGAAAGGCCGCGGCGTCTGGTGGTGGGGGCACCTCCCGTGCCCGTTCAGGGCTACGGTGGAGCATCGCAAGGCGCCGGAGCGGCCCGATAGCGGAGCTATTGGGACGTTTCGGCAACGCCGCGAGGTTCCGTGCCAGACGCCACGGGCCCGGCCATGACCCATCGGACAGGCCCTAGGCTCGTCAACAGTTGTAGCAGGCTGTAGCGAGTGCGAAAGCCGCGTTCGGTGCGCGCGAACGGCCCTCTGGGCTCGATGGGGGTTCTCATGACCAACAGGCCGGGAAGCGGACCGGGACCGGGCGAGCGGGAGATCGACGACTCCGAGCTGAGGGACGTCGCGCAGGACCCAGAGCAGGCTCACAGCCTCCACAAGGCGCTGCGCACTCTGGCCAACAACCCCAATGTGAGCGGACCGCTCCAGGAGATGGCCCAAGGCATCCTGTCGGGACGTATGGGAATGGCCGACGCCATCAAGAACGAGCGCTACATGGACGCGCTGGGCGACCGCATGACCGAGATCCGCCGCGCCGCCGAGTCGCAGACCATGGAGGACCGCGAGGCCGAGCGCGAGAAGCGCGAGCAGTGGGAGCGCAAGCGGGACGAGGAAGAGCAGCAGGAGCGCGCCGAGCACGACGGTCCTTCGACCAACCTGGTCACGGGGCCGAAGAAGCGGGGGCGGGGTGGACACCGGGGTTGAGCCCGGGGCCGGATACGGACCAAGGGCCCGTGCCCACGGAGGCTCGGGCCGTCTCGCCGGCGCACCGCCTACCGGCGAAGGATGGGGAGGCCCTCGAAATGGCCCGCCCCTTCTTCGGTCCTACCGGGCGACGGCGCCCAGACGCCGTTGCGGGTGCCGAGTTCGACATCGGCTACCCCGAACACGGCGAATGCTTTGTCTCGGAAGGTGTATCGGCCGGACGCCCCCGGGACAGCACTGTGACACCCAGGGGTTGAGGGCTTGTCAGTGCCTCTGGGTACGCTGGCACAGACATGAAACGGACGTGAACCGGCAGCTCGATGACGCCGGTTGGTGAACGGGGGCGCAGTCATGGGCGACGGGTTCAAGAGCAATCCGGAGATGCTGAAGGCCGAGGGGAAGAGCTTCTCCGAGATCGGCAGGGATTTCTACCAGGCGACCGCCAAGCTGAAGAACGGCCTGGCCGCGCAGGGTGACGGTGGAGGCGGCGGAGGCGAAGCGCCGAAGGAGACGACGTTCTCAAGTGTCGCCCAGGACGCCTGGAAGGGCCTGACCACCTTCAGCGACAAGGCAGGCACCCCACCGTGGGGTGACGACGAGCTCGGCGAGAAGTTCGGCGTGGTCTACGAAGGCCTGCGCGACGGCATGACGGACTCGATGGAGCACCTTGCCACCAAGCTCAACGAAATCGGCAAGGCGTTGGAGCGGATGGCGAAGAACCACGAGGAGAACGAGGACTTCAACAACGCTCTGATCAAGGAGCACAAACCGGAGAACCAGTTCGGCGGCGATTTTCAGATTCTGAAGTCCACGAGCAAGTGACACGGCCCGCACCATGGGGGCGTGTGGCGACCGTACAGCGGGGTTGCAGGGCCGCCACAGCAGCACGGTCGCGGCAGCCAGGGTCGAGAGTTTGCGCCGTATCGGTTTCGGCGTCGGCTCGGCTCCGGCTCGACGTTTCGACGTTGGGACATTTCGACGTTTCGACGTTTCGACGGCCAACTGCCCCGCGCCAAGCCCGAGTTCAACCGCATGACCGCGCCTGACCCACAGCCGCCCCTTCACTGATAGGAGAGAGTCCGTGTCGCATCCCGACGCGCCAGAACCGGTACAGCCCATCCCCGCCACTGCCGAAGAGGCATTGGCTGCCGCTCGCGCCCGATTCGAAGTACTGGATCTGGAAGGAAACCCGGCACCGTTGTACGTGGCGGAGTTCGACATCGGCTTCCTCGTACACGCCGTCATGCCCCCACCCCCGCCCGGCACTCAGGCGCCGTTGGGTGGCAGTCACATGGTGATCTCCAAAAGCGACGGAGCCGTCACCTATGTCCCCAACTTTCCGCCGGACTCCGCGATCGAGCTGTACCGCAGCCTGCGCCGGTCCAATGGCTAGGGCTGCCGCCTGAGGGCTGGACGGCTTTGGACCGGATGTCTGCTGCAGCACTGTGACACAACAGAGTTGAGGGACCACAAGGGCCTTTGGGTAGGCTCTGGCATGGGCATGGCTCTGCGCCGACGCAAGCCGGTTGAGCACTCACGAGGCTCCGAATGGCGCCTCCGGCAGCACCAGAGAAGCAGGGCCCTTCCGCCGGCGGTGAGGCGGATGGGGTCGGTCGGCCCACAGGGCCGGGACGACACGAATTACATGGGCGACAACGGGGGTCTTCGTCATGGCTTTGATGCTGCCGAACTCACTTGAGTGGGTTCTCGAGATGTGTGGCTTCGAATGGCCCACAGGCAACGAAGACAAGATGATGGAGTGCGCCAACACCTGGCGCCAGTTCGCCGCTGATGTGGAGGCCCTCCAGGCCCGTGGCACGAGCGCCGCCGGCAACGTCCTCGCCGAGAGCGCCGGCGACTCCATCGAGGGCTTCAACAAGACCTGGGAGAAGTTCTCCGGAGGCTCGGGCTACTTCGACGACGCCCGCCAGGGTGCCGAGCTGATCGCCATGTGCATGGACGCCGCGGCGATGCTCATCATCGGGCTGAAAGTGGCGGTGATCGCCCAGTTGATCATCCTGGCGATCGAGATCATCGCAGCCCAGGCCGCCGCTCCATTCACCCTGGGTCTGTCCGAGCTCGGCGCGATGGGCGCGGCCGCCGCCACGCGGATGATCCTGCGCAAACTCCTCAAGGAGATAGCCCAACAGATCTTGCAGGCGGTGTTGGAGACCGCCAAGGAACCCTTTGTCTCCGCTCTGGAAGCCATGGTCTCCGACCTGGTCGCCCAGACCGTCGAGCAGAACTTCGGCAAGCAGTCGGGCTACGACCTGGGCCGCACCGCCAAGAAGGGTTACGAAGAGGGCAAGGAGGCCCTAAAGAATTCCGGTTCCACCTTCGGCGAGTCCCTGCGCGACGGCGCCGGCTCCCGCGCGGGGCGTGGCGCCCGCGACGGACTGACCAACAGCGGAAACGACGGCGGCGACGGCTCGTCGGACTCCGGCAACGACAGCTCGTCGAACTCCAACGATTCGTCGTCGAACGACAGCAGTTCCAACGACTCTTCGTCCAACGATTCGCCGTCGAACGATTCCTCGTCGTCGAACAACAACTCGTCGTCCAACGACAGCAGTTCGTCCAACAACTCCCCCAGCTCCTCCAGCTCCTCCAATTCGTCGAGCTCACCGAGCTCGTCCAACTCGTCATCGAACGACAGCAGTTCGTCGAGCAACTCCCCGAGTTCCAGTAGTTCGCCGAGTTCGAGCAGCGGCGACTCCGGGCGCAGGGCACCGGATATCGGCGGTCCGTCGTCCTCGTCTCCGTCGAGCGGTTCGGACAGCTCTTCGTCGAGCCCGTCCTCGTCGTCGAGCCCGTCCTCGTCGTCCGATGGCCCGTCGGCTTCGAGTTCGCCCTCCTCTTCCTCGAGTACGCCGTCCAACAGCAGCACGGACAGCACCGGCAGCCCGGACTCGTCGAACCCCTCGTCGTCCTCGCCCTCACCAAGCCGTGGCTCCGACTCGCCCAGCCCCTTCGACGTGGGCACCCAGGCCTACAACGAGAGCATCGGTCGTCCTCTGGGCGACGACTCGTCCACCCCTGACCCGTCTCCGGACTCGTCCGCGCCGTCCAACACGACGAGGCCGGACGTCGAGGGCGGACCGGTCCCCGACACCACCCCTGACTCCGCCCGTCCGGACAGCACACCGGACGCCCCGCCGAGCACGGCACCGGGCAACGAGCCGTCCATGCCCTCCAACTCCTCGCCCATCGAGGCCCCGGGCACCACGCCGGATGTCGATGGCTCCCCGGCGCCGGACAACACCCCGGACAGCGCTCGCCCGAGCCGCCCGGAAGGCGTCGACGTCCACACCCCGGAGCAGGGCACGTCGATCCCGGACCCGCGCAACACCGAGCCCGCGCCCATGCCGTCCCCGCCGCCGGAGACAGACCGCCCCGAGGCCGCACCGGCCCCGGCTCCCGACAACTCCCGCCCCGAACCGGGCGTGCACCAGGTCGACCGCGACTCGGTCACCACCATGCCCGCACCGGCCCAGGGCCCCATGCCGGGCGACTCCAACGACGGCAACAACAACGACAACCAGAACCAGGGCAGCGGCCGCGGATCCATGCCGAGCGGCGCCATGCCCGGCAACACGCCCACCGCACACCCCAGCCCCGGTCAGGGCCACGCGCCGACACCGTCAACACCGACCCCGCAAAACCCGGACGACGAAAACATGGGCCTCATGGGCGACGTCGCCACGGCGGCGCCCCCGGCCCCCGGTACGCAGCCCGGTGAGGCGGGCATCCCGCAGCAGGCGGCCCCGTCGTCCGCGACGCCCTCAACGTCGGCCCCGGGTGCCATGCCACCACCGGCGGCCGGCCCCATCCCGACGCAGGCGCCGGCGGCAGGCAGCCCCACGACGACACCGCGGGCCACCACGCCCAGCGCCACGACGCCGCGTACGGAACAGCCGAGCACCAGGCCCACGACGCCGTCGCGGGACACCCAGCAGAACCGTCCCGCATCGCCGCCGCGCACCGAGACGCCGCGCAGCGAGACACCGAGCCGGCCGACCACGCCGCCGCGCACTGACACACCGCGTACCGAAACGCCCAGCCGCCCCACCACACCACCACGCACTGACACGCCGCGTGCCGAGACTCCGCGCACCGAGACACCTGGGCGCCCGACCACGCCGCCCCGGGGCGAGCAGCCGACGAACCGTCCGACGGACAACCGTCCCACGAACCAGCAGTCACCGGCCGAGTCCCCCACTCCCACACCGAACGACCAGGGGATGCCGGCACCGAACAACCAACAGCCGGACAACCAACAGCCAGACCATCAGCAGCCGGACGCCACCAACCAGACGCCCGAGCAGAACCAGCAGCAGCCCCCCGCTGACGACAGCGCGCCCGAGCAACCCACGGCGCCTCCGCCTCCGCCCCAAGCGGACAACCTTTCGGACATCCGTAACGACCTGAACATCCCGCACGAAGGCCTGACCACACCCGACCCCGCCCACCAGCAGGACCTCGAGAACGCCCACCCGAGGAACCCCGACGGCACCCCGCAGGTGTACGCGGACCCGCGGCAAGGAAACTGGGCCGGTCTGCAGAACGACGGCGGCGTGGGGGTGCCGGGCCGGTCCAACAACTGCGCCGACTGCACCCGCTCGTTCCTCGAGACCTGGTTCGGCCGCCCGACGGTGTCCGCCCCGCGCACTTTGGACCAAAATGCGGACGGCAGCCTGAACACCTTCTCCGCGGAGCGCGATTCGGTCGACAACCAGACGCGTTGGGCCGGCGCACCCAGCACGTACGCGGGCAACGACCATCCCAACCCGTACGCACGTATCACCCACGAGCTGTCGCAGGCCGGGCATGGCTCAGCAGCCATGATCGGCGTCAGCTGGCCCGGCGGTGGCGGCCATGCCTTCGCCGCGGTCAACCACAACGGCCAGGTCCTGTTCGTCGACGCGCAAACAGGCCTCGTCAGCGAGAATCCGATTCACCTGGGCGCCCAAGAGGTCTTCTACACCCCGCTGGACGCCAATCGGAATCCGATCACTCCGTACTTCCTGACCCCGTCGACGCCTCAACCGTCCACTCAGAACACTCCGGACACCAACAACAGCTCGGGCCCGGACTCGTCGACGGATCAGTCAACACCCGACGCTCAGTCGGACGGATCTTCCAACACCTCGCCGTCCACTGACGAGGCGCCCTCCGACAACGACCACTCGACCGCAGAACAGAACGCGAACGACGGCAGCACCGACACGGCAACGCCGTCGACGACCCCGGAATCCTTCGCAACGCCGGAGACGACGCCGGCCCCCGAAACGACGCCGACCCCGGAGACGACGTCACCGCAGAACGAGGCCATCTCTCCGGACACGAACACCACCCAGGAGTCCAACCCGGACCAGGTATCCGTGACCGCCCCGGACACGGACTCCACCACGGACCGGGACTCGGAAACGACCCAGGACTCGGACGCGACGGACCAGGACGGCCCGCAGCCCGACACCGATCAGGACACGCAGGACAGCCAGGAATCCCAATCCGCGCAGGACTCCCTGGATTCCCAGGACTCCCCGGACACCGACGAGGTTCAGAACCCCCAAGACACCGACCAGCAACCGGAGTCGACGGAACCGGTCTTCCCGTCCACCGCAACGCGCCCCTCCGGCCCGCCGGACGGCTACGACGACCCCACCGACGCCGACAACCGCGCGCAGCAGGAAGGATTCCCACGCAACGAGGACGGCTCGTTCCAGCGGGCCCCTGACCCGCGCGAAGGCACCTGGCTCGACGACATCCGCGGCCAGAACCCGGACGAGTCCGGTCGCGACGTCAACTGCCCCGACGGGGCACTGGCGTTCGCCGATTCGTACGCGGGCAGCCCCACGGTCGCCGCCCGCCGCAGCCCGAACGAGGACGGCACCCCCGCCGATACCCCCGAGCCGGGCGGCCGCGACCGTATCGAGAACGCCCTGGGCGCCCAGTTCGACGACTTCGGCGACGGCCGCGACGCGTACAACAACCTGGAGACCACCCTCCTCAACGAAGGCCACGGCTCACAGGCCGTGATCATCACCCAGAACGCCGACGGTCGTGCCCACGCCTGGAACGTGGTCAACCACAACGGCCAGATCGTCTACGCCGACCCGCAGACGGGCCAGAGCAGCACCACCCCGCTCCACAACGGCAACAACGGCGTCTTCGCGATCCCGCTGGACGCCAACCGCCGGCCCATCCAGACCACCGGCCAACCCACCACACAGAACCAGAACCAGACCACACCTGCGCCCCACAGCCCGGCCGGTTCAGCCTCTCACTCCAACAACCCCAGCGCGGAAGCCACTCGCACACAGCGCAACCAGCGCCTTCCCGCCCCGGAAGCCGCGGACCAGAAGCATGCGAACCTCCCTCCGGACCAGGCGCAGCACGACCTTCGGGTCTCACACAACGTCCATCGCATCGGCCTGGACCCGGTCCAGGAACAGATGCGGCAGTGGGCCCAGCCCAAGGGCAAACCGCCCCGGTCGCCCTTGGCCAACGTACTTGGGGAGTCCATCGCTCGCCGCCAGGCGCACGCGCAGTCGGCACAGCAGGTACGTGCGGCCCGGCAGGACTACGACAGGGCTCTGAAGGAAGTCTCCGACGCCAAGGCAGAGCGGACCAGGGCGAAAAACGCCGAGAAGGGGGCAAAAACCGCCCAAGAGACGCAGGCAGCTCAGGACAGGCGGGCCGCGGCGGAGCAGCGGGTCGCCAATGCCGAGCAGGCTCTCCAGCCGGCCAAGGACGCCCACGCGGCCGCGATGGAGGCGCACCGGAACGTTCCGATGCCGTCGACGAACTTCACCGACAGTGATCTCCGGCACCATCTTGATCCCGCGTGGTCGCAGATGAACGACGGTCAGCGGTACGCCGCGATCGCCGCCATGGCGCGCATCAGCCAGTCCTTCCATGCCAACAACGCCGTCGGCGTGAACCCTGACCAGGCCGCGAACAACGACGCGTACGGCGACGGAAAGTTCCACGAATCAGCGGCTGCCTGGCGACGTGAACTCACATCACACCCGGACGGGACGAACCTTCGGGATGTCGAGGACCTCAAGCGGCTGGTCGAGGCGACGGAGGCCAATTCGCCCGACCTCTCCGGCAAGAACTACGCGGTCGTGGAAGTCTTCGACCCGGACACCAACGAAAGTCACTACATCGTCGATTCGTCGGTTCCCCCTGGTGTGGACGGCGCCAAATCGGCGCACTCCGAGTCCCACATTCTCAAGTGGATCGACCAACTCAACGAGAATCGGGCAGCTGGGCAGCAGTCCAAGGTCCAGATCAAGGGTCTCTTCACCGAACGTGAACCTTGTGGCCTGCCCACCACCAAAACCACTGATGCCGACGGCAACGTGTCCCATCACCCCACCGGCCACGCCAACTGCAGCAAGACAATCAAGAACTCCAAGGCGATGAACGGTGTTCCCGTCTACTACGGCACTACCTATCGAGCGGATCCGGACCTCAAGAAGCTGAAGGCGGCCGAGCCGGACAGGCCCCGCGATTTCCGCACGCCGAACCAGCAGATCCAGGACGCGGAGTTTCGCAAGCACCTGGCATTCGTCGATGAGTTGGCGCGAACCCTGGCCACCCAGAGGCAGACCCCGACTCCGCCTCAAGGCCCCGACCAGGACACACCGCCCACCCAGGCACCCCAGTCGGGCCCGTCCACCCCCACAGACCCCAGCCGTACACCCCCATCGGACCCGGCGGGTGCGGACCGACGTCCTCCGGCCGACCCGGCAGGCAAAAACCGCAGGCCCCCGACGGACTCCGCCGGCACACCCACCACCACCCCGACCGATAGCGAGCGCACACCTTCGGCAGACCCCGCGAACGTCAACTCCCCTGTGGAAAACGGGACTGCGGGCAACGGGACTGCGGACAACGGAACATCCGCGCCGGCGGACTCGCAGCGCTCAAACCGTGACGCTTCGCAGAAGGAGACCGAACTCGCGGACGCGGGAGAGACCCCGCGCCCCACCACCGCCGCCACGGGGGCGGGCGAGCAGGCCGGCGCCCCGAACCCATCCGCCGGCGAGCCTCGCGAGGGCTCACCCGCCTCGGACAACCAGCCGGAAAAGCGAGGCCGGTTCAAGCAGCTCTGGCAGTCCCTGACCCAGTCAGGCCCGGTCGAGCCCACCGAGATCACCACTGAGGTGGACCACCCGCAATTCGGCAACCACCAGAAGCTGCCGGAGCACCAGCCCGACCGTTACGGCACTCCGCTGGACCGACGCGACGGGACGCGCGTGCCACTGTTCGACGGGCCTCCATCGCGTGAGCAGACGCAGCAGGGTGAAATCGGTGACTGCGGCGTCATCGCCACCTTGGGCGCCATCGCGAGCAGGTACCCGGATCTCCTCCAGGACATGATCCGGGAGACGGAGGACGGCAACTACGAGGTCCGTTTCCATGAGGTGCGGCGCAACAAGTACGGCAACCAGGCTCCGACCGGGCGCATCCTGACCGTGCGGGTCACTCCCGACGTGCCCGTGTACAGCGACTTCCCGAGCATCACCGTCTACGCCGACGCCAACGACGTGGGGGTGGCCTGGCCGGCGATCATGGAGAAGGCCATCGCGGGCCTGGACCAGTTCTGGGACGACAAGGAGCGCGAGCACCTGTCGCAGTTCCCCCGCTACAAGGACTTCGACGGCAACCTGCTGACGGGCTACTCCCGTATCACCCAGGGCTCCACTTCGGGCGACCGTGCCGAGCTGCTCGCCCAGCTCACGGGACGTACGTCGGTGAACCACGATTTCCCGACGCAGTACGATATGCACGGCCGCAGCGCAGAAAAGCAACTCCTGGCCCACCTGCGGGAACTCACGGAAAGTGGCAGACCGGTCGTCATCGGCACCCGTTCCAGAGGCACGGGTGTGGAGAACAAGATAGAGAAGGGCCTCCTGAGTTCCCACGTTTACGAGATCGTCTCGATCGACGACAAGGGCCTGATTCAGTTGCGCAATCCGCATAACTGGAAGCATCCCCAGCCGCTGACCATCAAGGAATTCATGAAATACTGCAGCAACCAGTACACGTCTTTGGAGGATGAGAAGTGAGTAGTGCCGACACGATTCATCTATGGCACGGGATTCAGCGAAAGTCCAAGAACGCGAGGTTCGTAGTGATGGACATCTACAGGGAGTCCGACGCCTCGGTCAGGGTTCAGCTCGCGACCTTCGCCACCGAAGAGCAGGATCACACCCTCCGCGTTGGTGAGACCTTCCCCGTGGGCGACGAGACGTGGCAGCTCGCCGACTTGACGGGTTGGCCGAGCGAGGACGACTGGACCGTGGTGCTGCGCCGCGTCGCGTCTGCCCCAGCCTGAGAGCGCCACCGCCCACTTCTGCAGGCGACACCACCTGCCCGGGTCATGCGACAGCAATGGCCCAGGCCATTCGCGCGCGGCCACGCGTAGGGTCGAGGAGTCATCGCGCAACTGAGGAGGACCATGCCCGAGCCAACCACCGACACCTCCGGAATCCCCGAGGAAGAGGTCGCCGGTCGCGTCGGCGCATGGTGGCGTGAGGGTGGGCGCGGCGGTCAAGTGGCCTTCATTGCCCTTGCGGACAGCCACGACGCCTCGGCCGTCGTGCGGGAGATGCAAGAGCACGTGCCCGGCAGTGTTGTCGTCGACGCCATCGGTCTCACCGCCGAGCAGGTCATGCAGCAGGCCCTCACGGCGCTCGGAGTCGATCTGTCCGCGGACAAGCGGGACGACTGGCGTTTCGCGCTCGGCTCGTGGCCCGTGGAGCGGTTGCTGCTGGTCGTCAATGCCCACCGTGCCGGGCCGACACGGCGGTCGCACGAGGCCGAGCGGTTGGTGACCCGGACTCTCCGGGATTTGGCGCGTGGCAAGTTGGCCGTGATGGTCCATGTGGTTCCCCGGTTGCTGCCTACGAGGGCCGGCACCAAGGCGGTGTTCCGGGTTTCCGCGCCCGCCACCGAGCCGACGGTGGCGCCGGACTCGGCCGCCCTGCGGGCATTGGCCCTGGCCGAGCCCCGCCTCGTGCCTCTCCCCGTCTGGGCCCAACTTGTCACCGCGCTGACCGGTGAAGCGGCATCCGAAGACGAACTCACCGAATTCGCGAGGGCAGCGTCCGGAATTCTTCGTATCGGGCCACTCGGGGTTTCCTTCGTCGACGAGGGCCTGGCCGAGACCTTGCGCCGGGAGGCCGAACCCTCCGAACTCCTTCATGTCCATGGGCATTTGGTTGCTTGGCTGACGCGCTCGGCTCCAGACTTTCGCCACCCCGAGGGATGGGCCAAGCGTGGTGCTGTCGGCCTGTACGCGGCCACTGGGCTCGCCATGCATGCCGTACAGGCGCGAACGTACGACGAAGTTCTTCGGGACGGACGCGTCGTCGCCAATCTGCCGCAAACGGCACTCATGGACGCGGCACGCAGCATCACCTTCCTCATCCCCGGAAACACGGCCGCCGCCGACGCCATTCATCTGTGGAGCTGGGGTGTCACTCCGCGGCATCAGACGGAGTGGGCTTCGTGGCTGCACCTGATGGCGCTTTCACGCGACGATCTCGAGTTCGCGTCAGCGGTCGCCTCCTCTGGTGTGGCACTGCCCTGGCAGGCCAAGTGGGCGCATTGGCTGCCGCCGGGTGGCTATCACGCGCGCTTTCTGCAGGCGGGGAGATTCGCCGCCCTGTCGGAGGTGCGATGGCAGGGGCGACCCGCCATTGCCGCTTTGCAGCAGCGGACGGTGAACGAGGAAAAGCAGCCGTACGTCTCGATCTGGGACGTGGAGACGGGAGACCGGGTCGCAGGTTCTTGGGAGTACGACGAGATTCCGCAGGAGCATCGCACGGGTCTCACCTGGCCCGCGTCGTCCGGGAGCGGCTCCGCCGCGCCTGCTCGTGTTCGAGAGCTGTTCGCCGCGTCGTCCCCCCGACGGGACGACCGCGCTTTCATGCTGCCCTGCGCGCCGCTGGCCGTGGATGAAGTCGTAGTTTTCGCGGGCGACTTGGGACTGATCGCCATCAGGCCCGCGGACGGCGTGGACCTCTCCGGCTTCGGTGCCCGGCTGCTCCCCCTGAGCGGGGATTACACGGACGCGGGGCCGTGCAGTCCGATCGACGCGCCGGCACCGAGTCACGAGGAGCTCATCACAGTGTTCGGCGAGGACCTGCTCTATCCCATCGAGGTCGAGGACCTTCCCGACCGGCTCACCCATGCGGCGACGCGCGAACTCCTCCTTGATTTCGGTTTGCCCTACATGAACGAAGGGGCCATGGGGCTTTTCCCGTTCGGCAACTGGGAGATGGGAATTCTCGACGAACTGCCCTCCTGGCCCGAGGGAATCGAGCCCGTCCCCGAGAGCGGGCCCTTCTTCCAGATCGGCAAGTGGATGGGCGGCAAGCTCGTCGTCGACGGGCCCACCGGACACGTCCTGCGCGTTCCCACGGAGCCGGGTCAGGATCACCTCGCCGCCCTTCCCGTCGCGCATAGCCTTGACGTTTTCCTCACCATGGTCACGCTGTACGTCACCGGGTGGCGTACGCGGGACCTTGCGCCCCCGGCCAGTTCCGAGCGGGAGCAGGTCGCCTATTGGGTGCTGGGAGCGCTCGCTGAAGTCGACGAGGCGGGCGGTAAGCAGCCCGCCTGGTCGTACGTCCTCCACAACACGTGACGCCGACCACGTACATGCTGGACTTCCCAGGAAGCTCCGTTCGCCTCACCCGCGACATCGACGAGACCGACGACAGGCATATCGAACTGGCGGAGCTTGCACTCGGCGCACTGTTCACCCTGTCGCACGGACTCTGCATGCCCTGTCCCTGGAATTCGCGCGGCATCCTACTGGGACGACGAATTCGACATCCCGGTCAACGCGCCCTCCCCCGTGTCGGAATTCGCCATGCTTCGGCGTGGCTCCCTTCCTGATCAGGTGGAAGCGAAGCCGCATTGGCGCGGAGAGAGTGCCACTTCCGCGAAGCAGCTCGACCTCTCCACATCCCTTCGCTTCGTCAGGGACTTCCTCATCCCCACCCCGACGACGGAACGAACCTCTCACTTGGGTGGCGGTGGATCGAGATGAACGCAGCGATGGTGCGACTCCCCCCACGGCTTCCAGGAACGAGAGGGGAACATGGTGCCGGTCACGATCGGGAACGGCACCGTCAGCCATCCGACCGAGACGGCGAATGGTTTCGACTGGGTCTACGGCCCGAGAGGCCTCTCCGTGCTTCACGCCCCGTTCGAGTACCGACTTCACCGCGATCCGGGCCTGTTGAACTTCGACATCTCGATCTATTGGTCCATCTGGACCAAGGACGGCCCTGGTCGTGCTGACGTCACCGACGGAATCAATCTCCTGTTGGAGGACGGTTGGCAAGGCCAGTAGTCGGTGCGCCACGGACCACACCGCAATGTCAAGGATCACTCACGAAAAGGGAACTCGAAAAATTCATCAAGACCTATCTCGACCATGAACAGGCCTGCGATACCAGCGGAAAAGTACCTGTTTGAGAACGGCGAAGGGCAGCCGCTGCCACCCGAGTAGCAAACCTGGGGATGGCGGGCATGGATTTGCGAGGGCCAAGTGTCCAGCGAAAATGAGCGCTGCTACCTGGATTGGGGGGCTGCCCCGGGGAAGAGGTCGCCTTCGAGGAAGCCCTGGACGACGGTGACTACACGCGGGCCCAGTTCGACAAGTCCGGCACGCCCCTGTTCGCCGAATTCTACAATTCCGGCCACCTCTTCCACGTTGATTACTGGACGAACGACCCGGAGAGCGTCAGGAATGATCATCTGTTGCACCATCCTGGCATCCCCTTCGGGGTTCAGCTGATCGTCCAGCACATCGGAGATTACCGCTGGACCGTCTCGCACAGGTACGGGAGTTCAGGTGATCTTGTCGGATATCTGGTCCACTTGGAGCGAATCAACACCTACGATGCCGCACTGATGACGCTACAGATCGACCTTCAGCGGCAGCTGAGGGGAATCGAGAAGAATTGCTACGACAGCGACGGTCGACTGCGCTACATATTCGAGTACAACCCGGAGGGTGGCGTCGTGAGTATCCATGACTTGTCCGAGGGCAGCACTCTGCAACCGGCGCCGGCGCTTGACGCCGTTGACATGCCGGACTTCTACCGCGAGGGCTTCGCCCTGCCTGCGGGCCTCGACCGCTCATCGATCCCACTCCTCAGGAGCCCGAGTGACTGATCGGCCACGCCTTTCACTGGTTGGCAACTCGCTTGATGGACATCGTCACTGAAGGTTGTCCATTGCGCCTTCGGGTACATCGGGCGGCATCAGATCTCCTTCGCTGACGGTGTATGTCAGCGAGGGGTAGACGAAGTCCGTTTCTGTGTTCTCGCGGCGCCGCATTCGGAAGAAGTCGCGCCTCTGCTCTTCGTCGGCCGACGTGAGCCGCGTGCCCTGCGGCAGGTACGGGAGACCGCCGCTGAACCGGATAAAGGTCTTCGACGTACGAAACGTCACGCCCAGCCACTGGTTGTTCGCCGCCCGGTCGGGTGCGTCCAGCACGATCCTGTGCTTGAGCCGCCGGTTCGACGCTACGGAGAAGGCGACGATGCCGTGGTGGTCGAGAGGGATCTCGAGCTGCTCGCCACCGGGCTGCTTTGTTTCGAAGATCAGCTTCCTTGGCGGCCCGGACTCGGGGTACCGGTAGCAGGAGAAGACAGCGATGAATGAGTCTTCCGCCAGATCAAGGGCCTGGTCGGAGTGGCTGCCCATCCTCGTGTATGCGTTCGTGTACCGCTCGATGAGGGCGTTGTTGAAGCCGACCGGAAGTTCCGCACGTTCCTGGATCTGTTGCGCCAGCCGTTCGTGCACCGGCCTGAAACGCTGCGTCGCGCTGCCGTATTGAGCGGTGGTACGTACGAGAGGCACCCCACCGGATGTGTCGAGCTTCGTGAGTGCGGCGCCCTGCCGGCCTTTTCCTACATCTTCCCAGCGCACCGACGCGGACAGTTCCGCGAAGAGGTTCTCTTCAGTCGGCAGAGGACAGGAGAAGATTTCGTCTGAAATCCTAGGCTCGGGGGGCAATGTAGTCTCCCGTGTTCATGCTGAAGAGGAATGCGTCGCCGTAGTCGATGAAGGACGACGTCCTGTTCTCCTCGGCGTACAACCTGCGCAGCTCGTCCATGCCAGCCTCCGTGGGAGGCCCCAGCTGCGCCCGGCCGCCAGCTCCTCCCGCTGCCTTGAGGTAGGTGTGGCCGTCCTCATGCACGGCTTCGGCGCTTGAGCAGCGGACCACGTATCCCAGTCGGGTCGGGATCAGTTCGGCGTCCAACGCCGACGGCCGGATTTCGTGCGTATAGAGGCGGTTGGTGGACAGCGGCATGAAGAAGACGGAGCCGGGGTGGAGCGTCACGGTGAATTGCGCGGGGAACGAGACGTCGTCGCGTTCTTCGGCCGGGTCCTTGAGGCGGAAGTGGAGCCGGGTCAGACCGCTGACACTCTTCCTCCCGAAGTCGAAGGGGTCTTCGGCCAACGGCCGCAGGTGATCGAGCCGGTCGTAGAACGTGCAGAAGGCCATGATGCCGTTGACGGGCATGTCCTTGGTCTTGTCGGCATGCGCAGAGATCCGGGCCTTGGACTGCTTGCGCTCCGCCGTGGCAAGGGTGTTGTGGTAGATCTGGGCCAGGACGTGATTGAGCGGTGCCTGGTCCCGGAAGACAGTGGCAGCCTCGCGATTGAGATCCTCGACGATACGTGTGTCGGTGGGCCCGAAGTTCTCGGTGGGCCCCGAGAGATTCGTGGAGCACCGGAGCAGGCGGAAATGCAGCGCGTCTCCGTCTCGTGTGACGGGCGTCAGATAGATTCCGCTGCGCCGGGCCGTTCCCGGCTTGGTGGACTCTGTCAGGGACTGGAACGTATGCTCCGCACGGATACGGTCGAATTCGTCGAGGCCGGTTCCGAAGAAGCGTCGGTAATACACACCGACACCGTGTACGCGGAGGGGGACTCGGCCGAGGCCGAGAAGGGGCCACGGCGCGCCGACGCCCTCGTCGGAGTAGCCGTGTGCAAGCTCCCGGATGACGAACACCCGGGCGGCGGGCTGCAGTTGACGGTCGCTGATACCGGATATGTCGCCGCACAGGTAGACCGTCTTTTGTACGAGGTCGGGCGAAGCGGAGGCCAGGTCCTCGGGCGTGATGGTGGTCCCGAAGAAGTCCCTGACCCACTCCTGGTCTTGCACCGCAAACGGCGCGACCAAGATGTTGCTCGAATCATCAACGCGGGCTTCTGCGGCCTCTGTTGTGCCCATTCGACGCTACCTGCCATCCACGCTTGCGAGTAATCCTCCGGCGAGGAGAGCGAGGTGGCCAGTTCCTCCCCCGAAGAGCGAGAAGGTAGCCCGTTCATATCCTCGGCCCCCGGAACGCTAGCAGTCTGGCCGGGATCACGTCTCACGGATTCTCCGGCATGCAGTAGTTCCCCGGATGAGCCCCGATCCCCCTTCGACCGCATTGCCCCATTACCGTGATGGACTTCGGGAGCGGTGGGGACGAGGATGCGGCATGACGGTGGCATCGGTGAGCATTCCTGCGGAGGAAGTGCCCGGCCACGTGGGCGCATGGTGCCGTGGCGGTGGGCGGGGCGGCAGCGCCGCCTATATCGTCGCTCCGGTCGGCGGCAAGTGGATGGGGGGGCGAGATCGTCATCGACGGGCCCACCGGGCACATCCTGCGCGTTCCGACCGGCCCCGACGAGGAGCACCTGGCCGGGCTGCCCGCCGCACGCGACCTGGAGAGCTTCCTCACCAAGGTCGCGTTGTACGTCACCGGACTGCGTACGCGGAGCATGCTGCCCCGGTCAATTCCGAGCAATGGGAGATTCCCTACTGGGTCCTGGGAGCGCTGAGCGAAGGCGACGAGGCGGGCGGTGAGCAGCCCGCCTGGTCGTACGTACTCCAGAACTCGTGACGCCGATCAGCTCGTGACGCCGATCAGTCGGAGAGGCGTGCGACGACGCGTCTCAGCCCTTCCTGGCAGTTGACCCCCGTCTGGAGCGCCTTCCAGGCCTGGGCTACCTGTACCTCGGACAGGTCGGGAAGGGTCTCGTCGATCCGTGTACGCAGGTCAGGCATGGGCCTCGTGCCGATCAGGTCCTCGGGGCGCATCGTGGCCATCAGCCCTTCGACCGCCGGACGATCGGCCTGGATCGGAAGGTCGGCCAGGACCAGTGCGACCACGTCCACCGCCGCGAACTCCCGCGCCGCCGCCTCGTCCTTGAGCAGCTCGTCGACGGCCCCGCCGACGTGCACGAAGGGGGCGAGCACGCGCACGAGATCGTTCAGGTCGAGGCCTGCGCGCAGACGTGCGCGTTGGCGGTCCAGCCAGACGCGCAGCACCTCACGGCCCAGAGGCGTGCGGCAGATGCCGGGGGTGCTCTGCCAGCTGTCGAGTTCGGTGGCGTGATGCGGGCGGTAGTAACGGTGATACGAGATCCCTGCCTCCGGTAGCCCCTCCAGCTCGAGTTCGCTGTCGAGCCCGCCGCGCAGCTCGCGGGCGAAGCGCGGGTCTGCGAGCAGCCAGGTCAGGTGCGGGCGCCGGTGGACGAGCATGTGGGCGGCGCCCGGACTGCCCAGTTCCGGCGGGGGGTCCGCCAACGGGACCCCGTGCTCGAGGAGTTCGTCCGCCAGGTCGAGCGGGATGAGGGCCCGCCTGCGGTCGGACGCGGGATCGGGATAGGGCAGGCGCACCGGGACGGCGTCGGCCGCCAGGCGCGGGGCCAGGCGCACCGCCAGGTCGTACAGCTCGTCACTCCGCGCACGCCACGTCGGTTCGCTCGCCAGCCAGTCGTGCAGCAGGCGGGCGGCCTCACCGGCGGGGAGCCCCGGCCGCTCGCCGGTCAACAGGGCCAGGGCACCGCTGCGTCGGAGCAGCGACAGCCAGTCCTCCGCGCTGTTCACGTCGTCGGGGATCAGCCGCAGTACGTCGTGCACCGTGTCCGGGCGTCGCTCGACCAGCAGCTCCAGGGCCTTCCCCTTCAGGGCGTCGACCCAGAACTTGTTCACGTCGCCCGCGCACAGTCCGATCTTCGGCACGATGTCCCCGAGCAGTGCGGCCACTTCGGACTCGGGATTCGCTCCCGCCGCCCGAGCCACCTTGCGCAGATCCGCGGCCATGCCCGGATACAGGTCGTGGGGCGTGTGTACGCGCCGTACGAGTACGTCGCGGAATCGCCGGAGTTGGTCCGGCGAGACCACCGCGCCTCGGGGAGCCAGTTCCTTGGCACGCGCACGTACCGCCCCGCTGGCCAGCGCTCCATGGTCCGCGAAGGTGGCGTATCGGGCGTCGAGCCATCGCTCGTCGGGCTTGGTGTGGTGCTCACGTTCGGCGTTCCTGGCTCGCGTGAAGTACCCGGTGGCGTACTCCTTGCGCTTTCCGCCCTCCTTCAGGCACATGTCGGCGAGTTCGTCGAGGAAGGCGGGGAGGAACCTGGGTGCCGTCGCGGCCAGGTTCTCCAAGTCGTTGTCCAGGATGGACTTGTAGAGACTTGGGCTGCCCCAGAGGCTCCAGCCGAAGGCGTAGGCAGCCTCCAGGGCCTCCTGCTCCTGGCCGGGGTACGCCACCATCAGCCGCTCAGGGAAGGGGAGTTCACTGTCCCCGGTGTCCCCCGGAGCCCGAATGCCGGTCGCGAACGTGTCCGTCAGCTCCCATTCCTCCTGCGACGCCAGCAGCGCGTCCCAGTGGTATGCTAAGGGGGCGGCCTTCATGAGGAGCGTCATGGTGTGGCCGTCGGGGTGGACGTACGTCCGCGCGATCAGCGCCGCCTCGTCCTCGTCGGCATCCGATGCGGGCAGGTCTGCCGCCAGGTCGACGCCGGCGTCATCGAGTGTCTCGCGCCACACGGCGTCGGACTCGGCGAGGGCCAGGGGCACGCGCGTGCCCGCGGTAGCCCAGGCTTCGGCCTGCACGCGCGCGTCCCTCCGGTGTTTCGTGAGCGCCCGCCGCAGCCGGTACAGCCGGCGTACGCCTTCGGTGTCCGCAAGCCGGTCCGGTACCTGTTGAAGCTTCTTGCCTCGTGGATTGCGGTAGACGACCCGGAAGTCGTCGTCCAACTCGGCGGTGTAACCGTCCACTTCGTAGCGCCCGCTCATGTTCCGGTACTGCCTCCCCGTCCCGACTGTCACGGCCGTCCTCATCCGCGTACGCCTGTACCAACTTCCCGCACATGCTCTCAGGCTGGGCCAGTCGCGACGCGGCGCAGCATCACGATCCAGTCGTCCTCGCTCGGCCAACCCGTCAAGTCGGTGAGCTGCCGTGTCAACACGTGGACGTGTACGTACGCGAAGAGGCGCGGCGCGTTCTCAGCAACGCTCCGCGCCTCCTAGGCGAATGGGGCCGATCAGAACAACCCGTGCCACATCTGCTCGACGATCACCGACCACCAGTTCCTCGGGTCGTCCAGGGCCGACGCGTCGATGGCGACGAGCTGTTCCTGGAAGTCGGCGACGGCGCTGCCCGCCATGATCGGGTCGAGCGCGATCATCTCCTCGCGCGTGGTGTGCAGGAGCGCGAGGGAGCGGGCGAAGGCGGACACCGAGGCGTTGACGCGGCGGCCCGCGCCGCTTTCCGGAGTGACGGCCCAGAGCTGGCCGACCGGCTCACCCTCCAGATCGGACCCCGTGCACTGGACGGTGATCAGAGCGACCCCGTCGGTGCCGATCCTGACGTGCCCCTCCAGGAACGCGAGGGAGTCGGCGCTCGCCTGGGAGCCGACCTCGCGCAGATGCGCGGCGGCATTACCGAACAGGCCGCCCGGAAGCTCCGACTCCGGGCTGTCGGCCGTGAAGAAGAACGGGATGTCGGTCGGAAGCCCGGCCCATGTCAGTGTGGCCTTGGTGGCCTCGGGGAGCGGGGTGCCCGCCACGTCGTCGGCGTCGTAGCGACGTACGCCGTCAGCGCCGAAGGCCTCCGTCAGCTCGCGGCCCAGGGCAACATCGCGGAGCGGCTCGGCCGGCTCGACGTCGGTCGGCACCGGCGCGCGGTGAGGCCGTGGCGGCGGCTGCTGTCCCGCGATCTGGTGCATCATCTCGACGTGCTGGAGCAGCCCGGCGATCGCCTCGGCGCGCTCCTCGCCCCGCAGGCCGTACTCCTGCGTGCAGGAGAACCGGGCGTTGGGGTGGACACGGCCGATCAGCCGGCCCGGGTACCCGCCGGGGAGCAGGCTGGAGCTGAGGTCGGTGTGGATCGCGACCACGTTCTGCGCGGGGACGCCGAGGCTCTGGATCTCCGCCATGGCCTGGAACTCGGAGTGCGGCAGACCGGGGGCGGAGTTCTTGAAGAGGCACGTCTCCTCGCCGGTGCGCGGGTCGATGTAGGTGATGACCGTGGTGTTGCCGGGGCCGGTGACCGGCGGCTGCGCGGGCGGCGCGGCCTCCTGGCCGCCGCCGTGCTTTTGCTGATACATCCGCACGACCTCCTCGACCGGCACGGACGGCCAGGTGCTCAGCTCGCCGGTGCGGCGGTCGACCACACCGCAGGAGTGGCCGATCGTGGCCGGCGGCCGGCGCTTGCCCGTTACCGGGTCACGCTCGATCGGCGGAGCCGCGGCCCACACCACCCAGCCCAGATCGAACTCCTGCATCCGCACCTCACGGCGCTCCTGTCCCTCGGGGTTGAGCCACCCCTCGGCGGTCGCGAGCGCCTGCTCCTGGCTGATCACGGGATCTCCCTTCGGGTCTTCGGGCGGACGGGGCCGGTGCGGCCGGGGTCGGTGCGGCCGGGGTCGGTGCCGGGCGAGCTCCGCGGCCCTCGTCCGAGTGGGCCTGAGTGCAGGCGGTCTGATGCGGGCGCCTTCAAGAGGCTTCGGGCCCGTAAGGCTAACGGTCTGCGCCGGGTGGGTGTCAGGCGGCCGGGTGGGCATCGGGCCCGGGGGCCTGTGCGGGCTCCGGCTCGGCTGCCCGCGGGTCGGGTACGTCGGGTTCGGAGCGCCGATCAGT
Source organism: Streptomyces sp. NPDC050636 (assembly GCF_040654775.1). Classification (NCBI taxonomy): domain Bacteria; kingdom Bacillati; phylum Actinomycetota; class Actinomycetes; order Kitasatosporales; family Streptomycetaceae; genus Streptomyces; species Streptomyces sp. NPDC050636. The sequence goes on along the minus strand of NZ_JBFAIP010000005.1, from coordinate 216,358 downwards.
CGCCGTATGGGGCGTATCGGGCTGCGCCGGGCGGATCCGCAGCGCCTTCACACCGCTTTCCGTGGCAACAAGGAGGATGCCGTCGGAGGAGAGGTCGGTTCCCGTGAAGGGCGTGGCGGAGATCAGGGCCGTGACGATCTTCTCGTCGCCCTTATGCTCGCCGCGACGCCAGACGCGTACATAGTCGGCGCCGCGGCTGAACCCGAGCGGCCCCGTGGCACGCTCGTCTTCCGAGGGGCGCAGGATCTGGGTCGGGTCGGCAGCGATGACGGAGCCGGTGGCGAGGTCCTGCACCAGCACGGCAGGGGCCTTGGGATCGTCGGCCTTCAACGGGCTTGAACCCGGGGTGCCTTGAGGCACCACGCTTACGGCGACCGCGAGCGGGGCCGACTCCGGAGGCTCCTGCTTCGCAGGAGCCTCCGCGGCGCTGTCCGACGCGGCCGCGGACGGGGGCAGTTTGCCGACGGTCACGGCGTCGGCCCCGGCGACCGGGACGCTCCACAGGGTGTGCCAGGGAAGGTCGGGCACCATGCGGCGCAACACCGCCGCGTACTCCGGCAGTCCGTCTTCGACGAACGCGGTCTCCAGGAGCGCCGCTCGAAGGACGGCGGGTGCCTCGGTGCGGGTGAGCAGCGGGGCCGTACGCAGATATGTGCGCGCCGGTGCGTCCAACTGCTCCGGGGGTACGGCCTCCACCGCGGCGCGCAACCGCACCGGCTCGGCGTGGGCGAACAGGCCGGGGTCGGTGAGGAGCCGGGGAAGCAAGCCGGCCTCCAGGGTGTGTCCCGCGATGTGATCGCGAACGTACGCCCCTGCCTTCGCCCAGTCCTGATTGGGTACGGCATCCAGCAACTCCATGGCGATACGCGCCTGAGCGCCCGGAACATCCGGAATGCCTGCCCGAACGGCCTCGCCGATGCCCGGGTGCTGCAATCCAAGGAGCGTCCGCTCGTCCTCGGGGATGCCTTCGCCGGCCCTCTCGATGGGGCGGATGAAGGGGGCGACGAGCAGCATGCCCCGCGCCATGTCCTCGCTCATGTCCCGCTCGGCGACGGCGGAGGCGAGCGGGGTCAGCAGATGCACGGGCAGGCCGTCGCCCTCGGCAAGGGCGAGCGGCGCGAGGATCTGCCGCAGGGTGCGGGGGTGGGTGTCAAGTCGCTCGGCGTGCAGATCGAGCACTTCGCCGACGCTGCCGGGCAGTTGGCTCGCATCCGCCGGGTCGAACCCCTCCGGGTGCATCAGGATCGACTGCACGGCGAGGTGCACGGTCAGGCGGCTGCCCGCGCCGTCTCCCGCGTGCCGGGCGATCACCTCGGCGAGCGCGCGTCGAGCGTCAGGCTCGGTCGTGAAGGGCAGCTCCGGGGCGCCGAATTGGGGATTGAGCAGCGCGTCGGCCTGCAGCACAAGCCCTTCGGGGTCGGCCCACTCGGGTGCGTCGAGGTCGATGATCTGGGCCACGCCGGGCGGCAGGCCCTCGGCGAGCTCGACGGCGAACTCCTGGGGCACGTCGGCGAGAAGGCGTACGGAATCGACGGCGGCGAGGGGCTTCAGCACGTCCCGCACCACGCGCGCGGGCTCACCCGTCCCCCGCACCGGACCGGCCCGATCCACATCCGGCACCACGATCGTCACCGGCCGCCCGGACAACGGGAGTTGACCGAGTTCGGGGAAGATGTCGGCGGTGCGGGTCGCGGACAACTCGTAGTGATCTGCGAGCAGCCACAGGGTCTGCGCTGCCGTCAGCCCGGCGACGCTCGGCACCGCGGGTGCGGGCAAGTCCGGAGGCACGGTCGCCGGATCGAGCGCGTCCAGCTCAAGCCCCTGGCGATGCTCCGGGTCGCAGAGCATCAGGAACCCCGTGAGCAGCCGCGAACACCCGGTGCCCGGGCTTCCGGTCAGGATGACGACCCGAGGCGCGCCCGGCCGCTCCATCCGCCACGCGGTGAGCGCGCGCAGCGCGGCATTGCGCCCCCCGATGTAGGGGTGGGGCTCATGGGCCTTGGTCTGTTCTGGGGCCTGGGTCGGGCTGGTCATTGTCTCCCCGTTGTCCTGTCCGTCCGGCACCGTCAAGTCGTGTTGACCGTACGCCGTTCATCCTAGGGGCGTCGCACGAGGTGAATCGCACCCCGACCGCCGCTTGTTACCCGGCACGGGGTGCCTCCGATCACCCCGTGAAACTCTCGTACCCGCATCATGCCGCACCCCACTGACAACGCGCCTGACCTGCCCTGATTCGCCCAAGGACCTTCATGAGCAGCCCCATCGCGGCGAGTGAGAGCAGCCCTCGCGACGGGACGATCCCCCTCGCCCAGTACCCAGCCGAATGTCCCTGAGAAGTCCCTGGGCACCCGGAATGCCTCGGACGGACCATGAAACCGCAGGTCAGAGCGGTAGCCCCGCACACTGACGGCATGTACGAGGAGTACAAGGAGCCGCTCTACGCCGCTCCCCCGCTGCTGCAGCGGATGGTCGACGCGGGCCGGCTGGGCCGCAAGTCGGGCTCGGGCTTCTACTCGTACTGAGCATCCGCTGTGCCCTGAGCGTCTTCTTCGCCGGGGTAGTCCGCCCGCCGCTCGGGGGAATATCGGCGGGCGGACACCGGGCCGGCGGGCGCCCGTCCACCGGCATCGGCCCCCGTGGCACCTCACGAGTCAACTCCAGTGCGGGCGGCTGCGGCAGCGTGTGAACCGGCCCGGTCGGTGTGTCCGGTTCACACCCCGTGCGAACGGCCGCGCACCACACCCGTCCGGTCACTCGGCGTCACTTCACACGGGGTGTGTTCTGGTGACCCGCATATTCCTCCCGCACACCTCCCGCCTTTCGCCGCAGGGCAGTTGACTGATGCGGGTACGGACAACGAAGTCGTTCGCAAAGGAATGAGGAGCGGACCGTGACCGCCCACCCTGAAACCGAACCGGTGACCGCCGACTTAGCGGAGCTGAGGCGCTGCCTCGATGTACGCACCGCCCGGGTCGACGGACAGCTCGCGCTGCATGCCCAGCGCTCCGAACAGAACGCGCGTGACGCGGACGAACTGCAGGCCCGCGTCACGCGGTTGGAGAACGGCCGCTGGCCACTGCCCTCCGTTGCCGCGCTCACGGGGCTCGCGGCGTTGGTGGTAGCACTGTGGCAGGCCATGGGCCGATGACCACCGGCCGACCGGACCGGCGAACTCCCGTCAGCCCAGCCGGATGTGATGCAGCATCAGGAGTGCGGCGGCCATATTGGCGGCCGGTACCTCCCCTCTCGCCACCATGTCCGGCACCAGCTTGAGCGACACCCACTCCCGCCGGTCGGACTCGAAGTCGTCCTGCGGCCGGCCGACATAGTGGCCCTGGTCGGACCAGTAGATGTGATGCCGGGCATCGGTGAGGCCGTTGGACGGCTCCACCGACAGAAGATGCCGGAGGGGGCCGGGGCGCCACCCGGTCTCCTCCTCCATCTCCCGGGCGGCCGCGGCCGCGAGGTCCTCGCCGTCCTCGACGACCCCGGCCGCCAGCTCCCAGCCCCAGGCGTCCGTGATGAACCGGTGCCGCCACAGCAACAGCACCTCATTGGCCTCATTGACCACTGTGGCCACGGCGACCGGCCGCATACGGATCAGATAGTGATCCAGATGACGGCCATCGGGGAGTTCCACATCGGCGAGATTGACCCGGAACCAGGGATTCGCGTAGACGGGCTTTTCGCTGAGATTGTTCCAACGCACGTAACTGCCACCTTCCGCTGTTGAGCCGGCAAGGTGACACGAGCCCGGTCAGGGCGGGTCCTACGCCCTACAGCGGAACGCGCAACACCTCGTCGATGAGATCGGCAGCCTCGTCGGTCGCGGAGCTCCCGGTCTCCGCCAGATGCTCGCGCACCGCCCGCAGCCGGTCCCGCAGCCGTTGCGACTCCATGCCCCGAGCCTGCTCCGTCATCTGCGCGGCATTGGCCACCGCCCGGTCCGCATCACCTTGGCGCAGCTCGATATGGGTGAGCATGGCCAGCCGGTGGACCCGGCCGCGGTCGTGTGCGGGAGTGCCGACGGCGGCGTCCGCCTGCTCGCGCGCGGCCCGCAGGTCACCGAGACTGAGCAGCGCCTCCGCGACCTGTACGTTCACCAGGCCCGGCTGCACATAGCCCGTCTCATCGGGCTCCAGACCGGGCCGGATGCGCTCCGCGGCCGCCTCCGCGCGCCGGATGCAGGCCAGCGCGCCGGCGCCGTCACCGAGCCGGGCGTAGGACTTGGCCTGCATCGCGTAGAGGTCCGCGGAGAGCGCCGGGGTGATCTGCGGGCCCGCGGCCCGCAGCGCGGCCTCCGCGAAGGCGACCGCCTGGCGGTATTCCCGTACGAAGAGGGACTGATTGACCAGCAGCGCGATCACATAGGCGCCGAGGCCCCGGTCCCCGCTGGCCTTGGCCAGCCGCAGCGCCTGATGGAAGTAGCGCTGGGCCAGCCCGAGAGCGTCCGAGTCGTACGCGCAGATACCGGCGACGGCGACCAGTCCGCCGGTGGCCCGGTGGAGCTGACGTCCCGTCGCGTCGGTGTAGCTGCCCCGCAGCAGCGGCGCCGCCTCGGTGTTGAGGAAACCCACGATGCGTGCTCTGGTCGCGATACCACCCGCCTTCCGGTACATCTGCTCGTAGTGCGACCGTGCCGCGCGCAGCACCTCGATGTCGGCCATGCCGACCCGGGTCAGCCCGTCGCGCGAGACGTCGGAGTCCTCGGGAGGGTTCTCCCACTCCCATACGGGGATGACCGCCGAGGTGCCGGTGAGCGCGGGCGCGGACAGGACGTGCGGCCGCTGCTGCTCGTCGGACCGCCACAGGGCGGTGGCACGCTCGACGAAGCCGGACAGCGGGGTGTCGGAGGCGCGGCGCAGGCCCGGCCGGCTGAGCCCGATGTCGTCGAGCCCGACGGCGCGGTGCAGCCGCTGGCCGAGGATCTCGCAGATCAGGTCGGGCACCTGGCCGCGCGGTCGTTGCCCCTTCAGCCAGCGGGCCACCGCGGTGTGTTCGTACCGCAGGGCGAGGCCGCGGCGGCGGCCGAGCTGGTTGATGCGCGCGGCGAGCCCGGCGTGTGAGATGCCGGCTTCGTCGAGGATCGCGTCGAGCAGGGTGTTGGGCTCCATGCCGGCCTCCCGGTGAGCCGGGCCGGCCGCGGGCCGGCGACTCGTGGCCTTGTCGACTTACGGACTCCGTGAGATGTACTGACCCCGTGAGCTCAGCGTAATGAACCACGCTTCACACGGGGTGTGAAGGGAGCCCGCGAACAGGCGTATTCCGTAGGGTGGTTGAGGCCGCGGGCCGGTGCCGGGGGCCGAGCCTCCCCGCTATTCCGCCCGCCCCGCCTCCACACAGCCCGGTTCGGCCACACAGCCCGGTTCGGCGTGCCGGCCGGGCGCCGCCTGGGCGGGCACCCGCAGCCGGTCGTTGCACAGCATCAGCAGCGCGACATCGTCGGTCAGCCGCCCGCCGGCATGCCGCAGCAGCGCCTTCCGTACGTCCTCGACCACCCCGGACGGCGAGGGGCCCAGCCGCGCCGCGGGCGCCTCGACGCTGCTGCGCAGTTCCTGGGTCAGCGGGAAGAACTCGCCCGCGGCGTCCCGCGCGTCGGCCGCGCCGTCGGTGTGCAGAAACAGCCCCTCACCAGGCCCCAACTGCCCGCAGCAGACCGCGGTCAGCTCGTCGGGCAGCGGGAAGAGACCGAGCGGCGGCAGCGGCTCCGCGGGCGCGACCGGGTCCACCGCCCGACCGCCGATGCGGTACGGCCATGGGTGCCCGCAGTTCAGCGCCGTGACGGAGCCGTCCCGGGCGACCTCCAGCAGCAGCACCGTCACGAATTCCTCCGCGAGCGGGCTCATCGGGCCGGGCAGCTCCGCACCGCCGGCCACCGGATGCTCTGCCCGCGCCCGTTCCCGCAGATGCCGCTGGTGCGAGCGCTCCAACCGCCTTAGCACACCGCCCAGTTCGGGCTCGTCGTACACCACCTCGCGGAAGCTGCCGAGCATCGCCGCGACCGTTCCTATGGCCTCCAGGCCGTGGCCGCGCACATCGCCGATCACCGCCCGGACGCCGTGCGGGGTCCCGACGACCTCGTAGAGGTCACCGCCGACCGCGGCGCCCTCACTGGCGGAGAGATGGTCGGCGGCCAGCACCACCCCGTCGATACGGGGCGGCAGCGGCCGCAGCACCAGCCGTTGGGCGGCGTCGGCGATCTCGCGGGTACGCTCCAGCTCCCGTACCAGCCGCAGCCGCCGCCCGGCCGTCAGATAGCTGGCGCAGATCACCGTGAGGATCGCGCCGCAGGTCATCGCCCGGGTGGCGGGCCCGGCTTCCGGCGCCGGCCCGCCGAGCGGTACGAGCGCGAGCAGCGCGCACAGCCCGCCGAGCAGCACACACTGCCGGCGCCCGGTGCCCGCACAGGCGATGGCCGGGGCGGCGGCGAGGAGTTGCAGCAGCTGTCCGCTGGTCGGGCGGCTCAGCTCCCAGGCCGCCACGCCGAGCACCCAGAGGCCGGGCAGGACGAGGACAAAGATCCGCCGGGCGCGTGCCACACCCGCACGTGCTCCGCCCCTCGCCCAGGTTCGGATCATGCCGATGGTCCCCCTAGCCGGTGGTCCCCCCATGGGGCATTGGGCGGTCGGCCCGGCACTTCCCGCGGTCAACGGGGCCGCATCGACCGCAAACGATTCTTACGGTGTATGTGTCTTCACGTCGTGACGATGCGTGCCCGACCACACGATTGAGTGATGGTGTGCGGATGTCACCGGTCCCCTCGCAGGGGTACCGGGCGCCGCCAACGGCCTCCCCGGAGCGCCGAAAGGGGTGAGGGCGCGAACGGCTCCTGTGCCGTCCACGCCCTCACCCCTCAACGGGCCGTGCCTGCCATGCGGCGGTCGCTAGCCGCGCAGTGCCGCCCCCGTGCGCTCCACCGCCGCCGCGACCGCCGCGTCACGGGCGGCCGTGGCCTGCTCCGCGGTCAGCGTGCGGTCGGCGGCGCGGAAGCGCAGCGCGTACGCCAGGGACTTCTTGCCCGCGCCGACCTGCTCGCCGGTGAAGACGTCGAACAGCCGCAGCGACTCCAGGAGTTCACCCGCGCCGTCGCGCAGCGCGGCCTCGACATCGGCCGCCGGGACCGTGTCGTCGACGATCAGCGCGACGTCCTGGGTGGCGACCGGGAAGGTCGAGATCCGGGGCGCGAGCTGCGGTCCGGAGGACGCCCGCTCGATGCGGTCCAGGTCGATCTCCATCGCGCAGGTGCGCTCCGGCAGTCCCAGTGTCTTGATGACGCGCGGATGCAGCTCACCGGCGTTGCCGACGAGGATCTCCTCGCCGTCGGCAAGGGCGAGCAGCGCCGCGCACCGGCCCGGGTGGAACGGCGCGTGCTGGTCCTGACGGACAATCAGCTCCACGCCCGCCTCACGTGCCACCGTACGGCCCGCCTCGACGGCGTCCGCCCAGGTCGCGGGGCGTCCGTCGCCCCACCAGCCGGCCTGCTCGCGGGCCCCGGCGAGCACCACGGCGGCGCGCCGCGGCTGCTGCGGCAGCGAGGCGTCCAGCGAGGCGATCTCGTCGTCGGTCGGCCGGCGGTCGACGACCAGCCGGCTGGCCGGCTTCTCGTCGCCGGTCGCCCGGAACACCGGACCGGTCTCGAAGAGCGCCAGGTCGTGCGAGCCCCGGCCGTCGTTGCGGCGCAGCGCGTTCAGCAGCCCCGGGATCAGCGTCGTACGGAGGTCGGGCTCCTCGTCGGAGAGCGGGTTGACGAGGGTGACCGCCGCGCGGCGCGGGTCGTCCGGCTCGATGCCGAGCTGGTCGAGGATGTGCGAGCCGGTGAACGGGTAGTTCAGCGCCTCGACATAGCCCGCCCCGGCGAGCGCGCGGCCGACCCGGCGGTGCAGCCGCTGACGCTCGGTCAGCCCGCGGCCGGCCGGCGGCTTCGGGAGCGTGGCGGGGAGGTTCTCGTAGCCCTCCAGCCGGATGACCTCTTCGGCGAGGTCGTTCGGGTCGCTCAGGTCCGGCCGCCAGGACGGCACGCTGACGACCAGCTCGTCCTGCCCGTAGACATCGCAGCCGACCTGCTGGAGGCGGCGTACGACGGTCTCCCGGCCGTAGGCGACACCGGCGACCTTGTCCGGGTGGTCGGCGGCGATGGTGATCGTGCGGGGTCCACGGGGCGAGACGACCTCGGTGACGCCCTCCTCGGCGGTGCCGCCGCCGAGCAGTACCAGCAGGTCGACGGTCCGCTGTGCGGCGGCCGACGCGGCCTCCGGGTCCACCCCGCGCTCGAAGCGCTTGGCGGCCTCCGAGGACAGCTTGTGCCGACGGGCCGTACGGGCGATGACCAGCGCGTCGAAGTGCGCGGCCTCCACCACGATGTCGGTGGTGCCGCGGAGCCGGCCGGTCTCAGGGTCGGCGACCGCGGTCGCGATCTCGGTGTTGGCGCCGCCCATGACGCCCGCGAGGCCGATGGGGCCGCGGTTGTCGGTGATGACCAGGTCGGCGGGGTCCAGGACGCGCTTGGTGCCGTCCAGCGTGGTCAGCTTCTCGCCGGGTGTGGCGCGGCGGACGCCGATCGGACCGTCCACGCTGGCGCGGTCGTAGGCGTGCAGCGGCTGACCGAGCTCCAGCATCACGTAGTTGGTGATGTCGACGGGCAGCGAGACCGGACGCATACCGGCCTTCTGCAGTCGGCGCGTCAGCCAGATCGGGGAGCGCGCCTCGGGCTCCAGGCCGGTGACCGTACGGGCGGTGAAGCGGCTGCAGCCGATCGGGTCGGCGACCTTGACCGGGTAGCCGGTGGGGTTCGGCGGGGGCACGTCCAGCAGCGCCGGGTCGCGCAGCGGCAGGCCGTAGGCGGTGGCGGTCTCACGGGCGACGCCGCGGATCGACAGGCAGTAGCCGCGGTCCGGCGTGACGGCGATGTCCAGCACCTCGTCGACGAGCTGCAGCAGCTCGATGGCGTCGGTACCGACCTCGTACTCGGGCGGCAGCACGATGATGCCGTGCGAGCCGTCGTCGCCCATGCCCAGCTCGTCGCCGGAGCAGATCATGCCGTGCGAGGTCTTGCCGTAGGTCTTCCGCGCGGCGATCTTGAAGTCGCCGGGCAGCACGGCGCCGGGGAGGACGACCACGACCTTGTCGCCGACCGAGAAGTTACGGGCGCCGCAGACGATCTCCTGGGGCTCGCCCGTGCCGTTGGCCTGGCCGACGTCCACCGTGCAGAAGCGGATGGGCTTCTTGAAGCCCTCCAGCTCCTCGATGGTCAGCACCTGGCCGACGACGAGCGGGCCCTTGAGACCGTCGCCCACCCGCTCGACGGTCTCGACCTCAAGGCCGACGGCAATGAGCTTGGCCTGTACGTCACGGCCGGACTCGGTCACCGGCAGGTCGACGTACTCCCGCAGCCAAGAAAGCGGGACCCGCATCAGATCTCCATCCCGAACGGCCGGGTGAACCGGACGTCGCCCTCGAACATGTCACGCATGTCTTCCACGTTGTGCCGGAACATCAGCATCCGGTCGATGCCGAACCCGAAGGCGAACCCGCTGTACTTCTCGGGGTCCACACCACAGGCGATGAGCACCTTGGGGTTGACCATTCCGCAGCCGCCCAGCTCGATCCAGCCCTCGCTGGAGCAGGTGCGGCAGGGACGGTCGGGGTTGCCCACGGACTCGCCACGGCAGACGTAGCAGACCATGTCCATCTCGGCGGACGGCTCGGTGAACGGGAAGTAGTTCGGCCGCAGCCGGGTCTTCATGTCCGGGCCGAACAGCGCCTGGACCATGTGGTCCAGGGTGCCCTTGAGGTCGGCCATGGTCAGGCCCTCGTCGACGGCCAGCAGCTCGATCTGGTGGAAGACCGGGGAGTGCGTGGCGTCCAGCTCGTCGGTGCGGTAGACCCGCCCCGGGCAGACGACGTAGACCGGCGGCTCGCGGTCGACGAGCGTACGGGCCTGGACCGGCGAGGTGTGGGTGCGCAGCACGACGCCGGACTCATCGCCCTTGGTGCCGTTGCCCTGGACGAAGAAGGTGTCCTGCATCTGGCGCGCCGGGTGGTCGGGCACGAAGTTGAGGGCGTCGAAGTTGAACCACTCCGCCTCGACCTCGGGGCCCTCGGCGACCTCGTAGCCCATCGCGACGAAGACGTCCGCGACCCGCTCCATGAAGGTGGTCAGCGGGTGCCGGGCGCCGGCCGGGACGCGGTCGTACGGCAGCGTGACATCCACCGCCTCCTCGACCAGCACGCGGGCGTCGCGCTCCGCCTCCAGCTCCTCCTGGCGGGCCTTGAGCGCCTGGTTCACCCGGCCGCGGGCCTGGCCGACGCGCTTGCCGGCGTCCGCCTTGGCGTGCGGGGGCAGGGCGCCGATCTCCCGGTTGGCCAGCGCGAGCGGCGAGCGGTCGCCGGTGTGCGCGACCTTCACCTCGCGCAGCTCGTCCAGATCGGCCGCGGCGGCGACGGCGGCCAGCGCCTCGTCGGTCCGGCGGGCGATCTCTTCCGGTTTGAGGGCTTCGACCTCGACAGGGTCGTACGACTTATTGGGTGCGGACATCTCTTCCCGTGCTTCCGGTGGACTGGCTTGGCTTGGTTCGCTTCGCCTCGGCTCTTCGATCACAACTCCGGATCCCGAGCCCGCGCAGTGCCCGCGATGCTTGTGCGCCAAAGGTGCCAAAGGTCAAGTCTAAGGGGCGGGCCCGCCGCGGCAGGCCCTAGCCCCTGGCCGGGGCGCCCGCCGCTGCTCTCTCAGGCCATGAAGGCCGGGGCCGCGACGGGCAGGCTAAATCGGAATTCCGCGCCGCCGGCCGGGGCCCGGCCGACCGTGATCGTGCCGCCGTGCGCTTCGACGATGCCCTTGACGATGTAGAGGCCCAGACCGGTGCCGCCGCGCTTGCTGCCCCGCCAGAAGCGGGTGAAGACGCGGCTCATCGACTCCTCGGGAATGCCGGGGCCCTCGTCGCTCACGGTGACGGTCGTCCCTTCCGCGCTGGTCGCATCCGGTGCTGGTCCGACCTCAATGGTGACCGTTCCCTCGCCGTGGCGCACCGCATTTTCCAGCAGGTTGCCCAGCACCTGGTCGACCTTGTCCGGGTCCGCCCACAGATCGGGCAGCGGTTCCAGCATCCGGATCAGGAAGCGGTCCGGCCGCTGGCCCGCGGTGGTCTGCGCCTGCACGTGCCGGCGGACCGCGGCGGTCATGTCGACGCGCTGCCGGCGCACCTCCAGCCGTCCGGAGTCGATACGGGAGATGTCCAGCAGCTCGGCGATCAGGCGGGTGACGCGGTTGGCGTCGGCGTCGACCGTCTCCAGCATCAGGCGCTTCTGGTCGTCGGTGAAGCGCTCCCACTTCTGGAGGAGGGTGGCGGTGAAGCCCTTGACGGAGGTCAGCGGCGAGCGCAGTTCATGGGCGACGGTGGCGATCAGCTCGGCGTGGCTCAGTTCCGTACGGCGCCGGGCCTCGGTGCCGCGCAGCGCGATGACCAGCCGCTGTACGGGGCCGGTCGGCCGGCTGCGGATGTAGCGCGCGGAGACCAGCACCTCGCGGCCGCCCAGCAGCAGATTGCGTTCGGGCTGGCCACGGCGGATGGCGAGCCCGCCGTAGGGGTCGGTGAGCTGCCACCAGCGGCGGCCCTCGATGTCCTGCAACGGCAGGGCGTGTTCCAGGGGGCGGCCGAGGGCGTCCTGGGGGGCGATGTCGGTGATCCTGGCGGCCGCGGCGTTGAAGCAGATCACCCGGCCGGTCTCATCGGCGACGACCAGGCCGTCGGGCAGATCGTCGGGGTCGAGCCCCATGCCCGCCCCGGGCGCGGTGCCGGGCGCGGGCGGCTCCGCGGCAGCGGGCGACGACCCGCGCACGGGTTCGCCGGACGGGCAGCTGTCAGCAGCGACTGTGATGCCGGAAGTCCTCACACTCATCCCCGATACCCCCTACCGCGCCCCCGGGCACGCCACCCTACTAGCTCGGGTCGGGTGTGCCGCGGAGATCCGGGGGACGCCCCTCAGGCGGGTGACACGGAGCGGCATCCTCCGGTGGTGCGCTGGGCGCGGGCGGAGGCGTAGAGGCACACCGCGGCGGCCGTCGCGAGGTTGAGGCTCTCGGCCTTGCCGTGGATGGGGACCCGCACCACGGCGTCCGCCAGCGCACGGGTCTCCTCCGGCAGCCCCCAGGCCTCGTTGCCGAAGACCCAGGCGGTGGGCCCGCCCATGGAGCCCGCGTCCAGCTCGGCGTCCAGGTCGCGGTCGCCGGCGCCGTCGGCGGCGAGGATGCGCACCCCGGCGCCCTGGAGTCCGCCCACCACCCGCTCGACCGGTACGCCGACCGCGACCGGCAGATGGAACAGCGAACCGACCGAGGCCCGTACGGACTTGGGGTTGTAGAGGTCCACCGAGGCGTCGGTCAGCACCACGGCGTCCGCACCCGCGGCGTCCGCGCAGCGCAGGACCGTGCCGGCGTTCCCGGGGTCGCGGACGTTGGCGAGCACCGCGATCAGCTGCGGGCCGGCGGCGAGGATGTCCTCGAACGGCGAGTCCAGGAACCGGCAGACGCCGAGCAGGCCCTGCGGGGTGACGGTCTGCGAGATGTCGGCGACGGTCCGGTCGTCGGCGAAGTGCACCCGCACCCCGGCGGCACGGGCGGCCTCGACGATCTCCGCATGCCGCTCGGCGGCCTCGACGGTCGCGAACAGCTCGATGAGCGTGGGCTCGCCGTCGGCGCGGTGCGCGATGGCCTCCCGTACGGCCTGCGGGCCCTCGGCGATGAACCGGCGTTCCTTGACGCGGAAGGCGCGGCGGGCCAGCCGCCGGGCGGCGGAGACGCGCGGGGAACGCGGGGAGATCAGCTCGGGGGTGCCCATGGGCGGCGGCTCGCTTCTGTGTGTCTTCAACGGTGGTGCAAAAGACGCGGACCCGCAGGCCGGGGCCTGCGGGTCCGCGTCACAACGTCGTCAGGCTGAGGTTCAGGCAGCCTTCGGGGCGTTGACGTCGCTCGGAAGCGCCTTCTGGGCAACCTCGACGAGCGCGGCGAACGCGTTCATGTCGTTCACGGCGAGGTCGGCCAGGATCTTGCGGTCCACCTCGACGTTGGCGGCCTTCAGACCCTGGATGAAGCGGTTGTACGTCATGCCGTTGGCGCGGGCAGCGGCGTTGATGCGCTGGATCCACAGCTGACGGAAGTCGCCCTTGCGCTTCTTGCGGTCGTTGTAGTTGTAGACGAGGGAGTGGGTGACCTGCTCCTTCGCCTTGCGGTAGAGGCGGGAGCGCTGGCCACGGTAGCCGCTGGCCTGCTCGAGGATCGCCCGGCGCTTCTTGTGGGCGTTGACTGCCCGCTTGACGCGTGCCACTTGTTAACTCCTTGTAGCGGGGCCGCGGTTGTCGTCACGCGGCCCGGTTCGATTGGGTCCCGGTCTCGGTCCAGCGCCCCGGCCGTCGGCGGGGCGCCCGGACTCACTTGCCGAGAAGCTTCTTGATCTTCTTGGCGTCGCCCGGGGCCATCTCGGCGTTGCCGGTGAGGCGACGCGTCACGCGGGACGACTTGTGCTCGAGCAGGTGGCGCTTGCCTGCGCGCTCGCGCAGCACCTTGCCGGAGCCAGTGACCTTGAAGCGCTTGCTGGCACCGCTGTGCGTCTTGTTCTTCGGCATGCGCCGTTCTCTCCTCGTCAGTGGCGCTCCCACCGGCACGGACCGGCAAGCGGGAGCGTCAGATGTATCGATTGCTGTCCGGGGCGGGACCCCGGCGTGACGATCCGGGGCTCTCGCCCAGGGATCACGCCTCGGCGTGCTCCTCGGTGGGCTCCTCAGCGGACTGGTCCGCGGGAACTCCGCCCTGGCGCTCCGCCTTGCGGGCGGCCTGCGCCTCACGGGCCTCGGCCATCGCCTCGGTCTTCTTCTTGTGCGGACCGAGAACCATGATCATGTTTCGGCCGTCCTGCTTCGGATTCGACTCGATGAAGCCGAGGTCCTCCACGTCGGACGCCAGCCGCTGCAGCAGTCGGAAGCCCAGCTCGGGGCGGGACTGCTCGCGACCACGGAACATGATCGTGATCTTGACCTTGTCACCCTGCTTGAGGAACCGGACGACGTGACCCTTTTTGGTGTCGTAGTCGTGCGGGTCGATCTTCGGCCGGAGCTTCATCTCCTTGATGACCGTGTGCGCCTGGTTCTTGCGCGCCTCACGGGCCTTCATGGCCGACTCGTACTTGAACTTCCCGTAGTCCATAAGCTTGCAGACCGGCGGACGGGCGTTCGCCGCCACCTCGACCAGGTCGAGGTCGTACTCCTGCGCAAGCTCCAGGGCCTTGGCAAGCGGCACGATGCCGACCTGCTCGCCACTGGGACCGACGAGTCGCACCTCAGGGACGCGAATCCGGTCGTTGATGCGGGGCTCGGCGCTGATGGATCCTCCTCGGTAGCACCACGCGACGGCCTGGCGGACTGCCGCGTAACGTCTGTTTCGGTGTGACCAACCGCGCCGGTACATGAAAAACGCCCGGACGGGACACAGGCGGGGCTCCGTAAAAGGTTCAGGAGCACCGCCGCGAATGTCTCCGCGGGGCGCAGCCAGACCGTTGACCCGCCAACCCTGAGGTCGGTCGGGTGGGAGATCGGAGCCTCCACTTGTGGGCCGGTCACATGCGTGTCCGGCCGGTCGGAACACCAGAATACACGAGTCAAGGGGGAGTACCCACTCCTGTGCTGACGCCGGCTGCCGGTCCGCCCGCGCTCCGGGCCGCGCGTCCGCGCGGGGAACGGGGTCATAAGGTGGACACGATCCCCTCAGCAGGAAGTGAAGCCCCAAGACATGAGTGAGACCCCGCAGCAGCCGGAGCCGCAGTCCGACGCATCGGACCCGGCAGACCCGTCGAGCGCCGGCTTCGACGCCATGACCCGTGATATCGCGGAGGTGCCGGCGGTCGAGGTGATCACGACGGTCGCGGTGCATCTGATGAGCTCGGCGGCGGTCAACCTCGGGCTCGCCGAGGAGGGCGAGAAGCACAAGGACCTGGACGAGGCGCGCAAGCTCATCCAGGCGCTCGCCGGACTGGTCACGGCCAGCGCCACCGAGATCGGCTCGTACCACGCGGCGCCGCTGCGGGACGGTCTGAAGTCCCTGCAGCTGGCCTTCCGCGAGGCCTCCATCGTCCCGGACGAGCCGGGCCAGGGCCCCGGCGAGAAGTTCACCGGCCCGGTGTACGGCTGAACCGGCCGCACCCGCGCACAGCGACGAGCCCCGGCCGCCTTGGCCGGGGCTCGTCGCCATGTCAGGGCCGTCAGCCCTCTGATCCGCTCACGAGCGGTGCTCCACCGAGGACCGGGCCGCCCCGGGCGAGGCGTCGTCGGCGACGATGAGGCGCTCCTGCGGCGGGTGGGTGATCTGGTGGACCACGGCTGCCAGGGCGCCGCCGATCAGCGGCGCGATGATGAACAACCACAGCTGGGTGATGGCCGCTCCGCCCGCGAAAAGGGCCGGGCCGATGCTCCGCGCCGGGTTCACGGAGGTGCCGTCCAGCGGGATGCCGATGAGGTGGACGGTGGCCAGCGCCAAACCGATCGGCAGGCCGTCGAAGCCGATCACCGCGACCTTGTGGGTGACCGCGAGGACGACGAAGACGAACAGGAAGGTCATCAGCACCTCGGCGATGAAGGCGCCGCCGAGGTTGAGGTGCACCGCCGAGCGGTCGCCCCAGCCGTTCGAGCCGAACCCCTCGTGGGTCTCCAGGCCCGGCACCTGCTTGGCGAGCAGGAACAGCAGCGCGGCACCGACGATGGCGCCCAGCACCTGGCAGATCCAGTACTCGACGGCCGTACGGACGGTGATGCGCCGGGCCAGCAGCATGCCGAGCGTGACCGCCGGGTTGATGTGGCAGCCCGAGATCGGGCCGAGGGCGTAGGCAAGGGCCAGCATGGTGAAGCCGAAGGCCAGCGCGATGCCGAAGGTACCGATGTATTCGCCCGCCAGCACTGCCGCGCCGACGGCGAAGAACACCAGGAGCAGCGTGCCGAGGAATTCGGATACGACCGTGCGGGTCTCCGTGGTCTCCAACATGGGCTCTCCTCGCGTGGATCTTGAGCTCTCCTCGAAATTGTGAGCCCGCGGAGACGAACGCGCCCGTTGGCGAGGAGGGCCGGCGAGGAGGAACGCGGGCCGGCGCCCTGGTGTCAGCGGCGGAAGAGGGGCGCTCCGGCCGGCGTGCCGCCGGGCGGGAGAAGTGCCAGGTCCAGGCCGCGTACGAGCCGGCCGCGGAGCACCTCGTCGGCGGCCAGCGCCTGCGCCAGCCGCTGGGCGACCTCGGCGGCGGGGGCGCCGGGGGCGAGGCCGAGGGCGAGGGTGGCGTCGGTCTCGTCGGACGGTGCGAGATGGGCGATGCGGACGCCCGGCTCGGCGGCGAGCAGGGCGCGCAACGCGTCGGTGACGGCCGGGTCGGTGAGCGGGTCGGCGCTCTCCCGGCCCTCGGCGAGGGCGCGCAGCGCGGCGCCGGTGAGCTGGTACGTGACCGGTCCGGCCAGGTCGAGGACGAGGGTGTCGGCCTGCTCGTGGGACGCGGCGAGCAGCGCCTGGCGGAGGGGCACGGCCACCGGGCGGGCGTCCGGGCGCCAGCGCTGAAGGGTCTCCATGGACGTGAAGGCGGGCAGCGCGCGGCGGCCGTCCGGGGCCTGGAGGGTGGGCACGGCCATATCGCTGGTCTTCTCACGGCGCAGGCCGTCGGGGCCGGTCTCGGTCTCTCCGAGGAGGGCGACGACGGGTACGAGGAGGCGGGCGCCGGTCAGGGCCGACAGCAGCTGGGGCTCGGTGGTCCGGTCGGCGTCGTAGGCCGCCAGGGCCGCGACCAGTGCCGGGTCGGCGGAGCCGTCGTCGTCGGAGAAACCAGGGTCCGGAATGTTCTTCTGCGCCACGTCGTGAGCCTATCGGCTCGGGGTTCCGCGCCGGTCAGCGGTGGGCGGGGCGGCCGCGCCAGAGGAAGAAGGCCGTGGTGATGAGGGCCAGGCCGGCGGCGCCGGCGGTCCAGGGGAGCCAGCCGACGGAGTCCTCGTCAACGGATGCGGCGGTGGGACCGGGGCCGAAGTAGCGGTCGGCGTAGGCGACGGGGGCCGGCTTCTGGCGGGTGGGCTTGAGGTCCCCGGCGGCCTTGAGGGCGGCGGCCGCGTCGACGAGCCCGGCGCCGAAGCTGTCGTCCCGGCCGCCCTCGGGGCTGTCCTGTGCGGTGGCGGTGAGCAGCCGCTTGATCTGTGCCGGGCTCAGGTCGGGGTACGCGGAGCGGACCAGCGCGATGGTGGCGGAGACCAGGGCGGCGGCGGGGCTGGTGCCCCAGCCGTTGCTGTAGGTCCTGTAGTCGGGGCTGGACATCAAGATCTGGTCGCCGGGTGCGCAGACCGTGGCGTACCAGTGACGGGTGGAGAAGCGGGGGCGGGTCCCCAGATGATTGACGGCGGTGACCGCGATGACGCCCGGGTAGGCGGCCGGGTAGGAGACGTGGTCGCCCTGCTGGCCGCCGTTGCCGGCGGAGGCGACGACGGGGATGCCCTTGCCGAGGGCGTACTGGATGGCGGCGTCCTCGCGCGGCTCGGGGTGCGCGGACTCGCTGTCGTCACCCAGCGACATATTGATCACGTCGGCGCCGTGGTCGGCGGCCCAGCGGATGCCGTCGGCGAGGGCACCGGCCTTCTCGTTGCGGGCCCGTTGGCGCTGCGGGTCGAGGTCTTCGAGGATCACCCGGACGGGCAGGATCTTGGCCTCGGGGGCGACTCCGAGCACTCCGTCCTCGCCGTCCGCGCCATGGCCGTGACCTGCGATGATGCTGGACATTCCGGTGCCGTGCACGGCCCAGTGCTGATCGCCGGGCCCGGCGCCGAAGCCGATCAGGTCCTTCTGGGGCAGCAACTGGCCCTTGAGGTCGGGGTGGTCGGCGTCCGCGCCGGTGTCCAGGACGGCGACGGTGACGCCCTCACCCTTGGTCGTGTTCCAGGCCTGCCGGGCGTGGAGGGCCTCCAGGGCCCACTGCTGGGCGCGGAGGCCGTCGTCGGCCTGTGCGGGGACGGCGGGCAGCACGGCCAGCGCGGCGGAGACCAGCGCGACGGCGGTGCCGCGCAGCAGGGCCTTGGTCATGACGTCTCCGTTGTCTGCGTGGGGCTGCCGGCCGCCTTCCGGAAGATGGCCTGGACGAGGTCCGCGAGGTTCTTCGCGTCGTGGCCGAGGCCCGACTCACCGGGCGCGCTGGTGTCGCCGGGCCGGGCGGCGGCCTCGGCGGGCTGCGGGTCGGTGATGGTGCGGCCGTCGGCGAAGCCGGAGACGGCGAAGACGACGACGGGGATGTCGGTGAGCACCCGGACGGTCCAGCTCGCCCGCTGCGCGGGCCCGAAGTCCGCGGCCGGGGTGCCCTTGGCGGCGTACGGCAGCGGCATGAGGTCCTTGCGGGTGGCCAGGTTCTTGGTGCTGAAGCGGGTGTTGAGGGCCAGCATGGCGTTCGAGTCGCCCTTGGTGACCAGGGCGCCGACCGTGATGACGCCGGTGCGGGTGGCGTCGACGTAGGTGGCGCGCAGCAGACGGGCGCAGCCGGCCGCGGAGAGCGCCTTGGCCAGTTGCGGGCCGAGGGCCTCCGTGCAGCCGCCGTCGGGGGCGACGGCGATCCGGGTCCAGGTGCGGTCGGCGCCTCCGGGGCCGAGGCCGAGGCCGTTCAGCGTGCGCGGGAAGAGGGTGTCGACGGGCGTGCTGTGCCAGACGGTGCGGCCCTTGGCGAAGGCGGCCTGGGGGGTGGGGTGGGCGTCGGAGCCGCCGGTGAGCCAACTCCCGGCCGCCGCACCGCCGATGAGGCCGATGCCGAGGACCAGGCAGACCACGACGGCGATCATCCGTGCGCCGGGTCGGCGTACCGCGGACGGCCTGCGCGGAGGCGCGCCCTGCATGCCGGGCGGGTATCCAACTCCTTGCGGCGAGTGCGGAGTTCGACCCCATGAAGACTGGGGCGGGCGCTCCGCCGCGGGGATGGGCGGCGCGCTGCCGGGGACGGCGGACGGGGTCGCGGACGCGGGCTTGCGGACCGGCTGCTGGGCGCTCGTGCTGCCGCCGCCGCGGCCGGTGCCGTCGTTCCACAGCGCCTGGCTGTTGGCCAGGTGGAAGGCGGCGGTGTCGCGGAAAGAGGCGGGGCGCCCGGACCGGGGTGGGGTGGCGGGTGCGGCCGGCGCGGTCGGGTGGGCTGCCGGGGGCGGCGGAGCGACCGGTGGCTGCGCGGGCGCCTGGGCGCCGGGTGCGCGATCCGGGCGGGGCGGCGTCTGCGGGCCGGCGGCGTGCGGCGGCGTGCGGGGCCGGGGCGGCGCGGGCGGCGGGGCCATGGGGTGCGGCGGGGCGGCGGGGGCCGTGGGGCCGCTGGGCGGCATGGCCGGGGAAGCGCCGGGCTGGGGGTACCTCCCAGCAGTGGCTGGGGGAGGGATGGACGGGTCGGACGGTACCGGGCGCAGAACGGTGGTCTGCGGGTCCTCGGCGGGCCTCTGGGGCGGTTGCGGGGGTATCGGTGGAACACGATGCGCGTTGGTGTAATCGGCGTCGGTGCTCACCCGCGCTCCCCCTCGCGCCGCTGGTCCCCGGACCCGATCGGCAATCGGGGCAGGCTGGTTCGTATCCGGACATCGCGCCGTTGACCTGCTGGTTGCGGCGTCCAGCCACTCTACGGGCTGGCGCGGCCGCCGCTCCAACCTGTGTCCACGATGTCGCGATCCTTCCCCTACCCAGTGGTAGCCGCGTCTGGCAGGCTGCCGCCATGCACCGGTACCCCGCCGACACGGATGGCGACAAAGCCCTTCCCCAAGCTCTCAACTCTGTTCGAGCACGGGAGACCCCACTCGACCGGGCAACCGCACACCTCGACGCTCCGCTGGCCGTCGTCGACCTGCAGGCTTTCGACGCCAACGCCGCCGATCTGGTGCGCCGTGCGAAGGGGAAGCCGATCCGGGTGGCCAGCAAGTCGGTGCGCTGCCGGGCCCTGTTGGAGCGGGTGCTGGCGCGCGACGGCTTCGCGGGGATCATGAGTTTCACGCTCGACGAGTCGCTGTGGCTGGCGCGTTCGGGCTTCCCGGACGTCCTGCTGGCGTATCCGTCGGTGGACCGGGCCGGATTCGCCGAACTGACCGCCGATCCCAAGCCGGCGGCCGCGGTGACGGTGATGGTCGACGATCCCGCACAGCTGGATCTGATCGACGCCGCCCGGCCGGCCGGCGGTGGCGAGGAGGTGCGGGTATGCCTGGAACTGGACACCTCCTACCGCCTGTTGGGCGGGCAGGTCCGGATCGGCGCCCGCCGGTCGCCGCTGCGCGAGCCCGCCCAACTGGCCGCGCTGGCCCGGGTGGTGACGCGCCGCCCCGGATTCCGGCTGGTCGGGCTGATGGCGTACGAAGGGCATGTGGCGGGTGTCGGCGACGAGGTCGCCGGCAAGCCGGTGTTCTCGCGGGCCATCCGGATGATGCAGGCGGCGGCCCGCAAGGAGCTGGCGCAGCGGCGCTGGGAGGCCGTCCGTGCGGTGCGGGCGGTGGCGCCGCGGCTGGAGTTCGTCAACGGCGGCGGCACGGGCAGTGTGCAGCACACGGCGGCGGAGGCGGCGATCACCGAGATCGCGGCCGGGTCGGGGCTCTACGTCCCCCGGCTGTTCGACAACTTCCGTTCGTTCAGCGGGCGTCCGGCGGCGCTGTTCGCCCAGCCGGTGGTGCGCCGGCCGGGCCCGGGGGCGGTGACGGTGCTGGGCGGCGGCTACCCGGCGTCGGGTGCCGCGGGCAGCGACCGGCTGCCGGTGCCGTATCTGCCGGCCGGACTGCGCTACGACCCGCAGGAGGGGCCGGGCGAGGTGCAGACGCCGCTGCTCGGGCCGGCCGCGGACGGGCTGCGGATCGGCGACAAGGTGTGGTTCCGGCATGCGAAGGCCGGCGAGCTGTGTGAGCGGTTCGCGGAGCTGCGGCTGATCGACGGGGACCGGGTGGTGGAGACGGTGCCGACGTACCGGGGAGAGGGCCACACCTTCCTGTGAGGGCGTGGCCCCTTCCCGTCAGCCGTGGATGCGGTCCTGCTGGTCGGGCACGATGCTCCCGTCGGGACGGCGGAGCGGGGCGAGACCGCCGTCGGGGCGGGTGCGGCCCTCGGTGGCGCACGGGTATGCGCCGGTCTTGCGGGGCAGCGGGTCGATGAACATCGGGTTGACCACCCAGCGGCCGTCCGCGTTGTCGTAGCCGCGGCACATCAGCTCGGTCTTGTTGCGGTTGACGGCCAGATGCGCGCCGGTGGCGTCGTTCACGAACGTCACGTCGGTGTCGGCGTCACCGCCGCCGAGGGTGATGCGGTGGGCCGGGTCCTGCTTCCGCCAGGCGTCGGCGCCCTTGATCTTGAAGATCTCCTGGTTGATCCAGCAGCGCTTGCCGTCGATGTACGGGATGACCTCGCCATGGCCGTCCTTGACGTCGCCACAGCCACGGATGCCGGTGCTCAGCCGTCCGTCGCGGACGATGCTGCGTACGCCGATGGTGTGCCGGGCGTCCACGCCGACGCCGGAGGACCAGGCCTCGGCGACGGTCTCGGCGGACGCGGAGACGATGTAGACGTCGAAGCCGGCCGCCTTCAGCGTGCGGATCAGGTCCTTCTGCTGGGGGTAGTAGCGGATGTAGCCGGCCAGCTTGTGGGTACCGACGGTCTGCTCGGTGCCGATGGGCGCGGCGAGGTTCTCGGCGCGGGCCTGCCGGGCGTACGAGCTGAGCGTGCCGGGCTTCAGGCCCGCGAACAGCTGGGGCACCCAGGCGTATTCGGGCACCGTTCGGCGGTGGTTCCAGTCGCCTTCGAAGGCCTCCGCGCCGCTCATCGTCTTCGCCTCGCCGCGGATCTCCATGATCTCGTCGGTGCAGGCGGTGTTCCCGGCGGTGGGCAGCGGGTGGCCGGCGGGGACGGTGGTGCCGCAGGCCTTGGTCAGCGCGCGGTCGGCGGCCGTGGTCAGCCAGGGGCTGGTGTCGCGCCAGCTCTTGGGCTGCAGGATCTTGTCGTGCTGGAGCGCCCAGGCGAGCGTGGCATCGGAGATGTCGTTCTTGACGACGGTGTTGTCCCAGTCGAAGGCGGCGACCGGGCGCGGGCCGTCGTGGCCGGAGCAGCTGCCGCGTTCGTCGATCATTCGCTGGAGCTTGGCGCGGTTGTCGCCGTACCACTTCAGGGACGTGTCGAGCTGGGGGCAGGCGGCGCGCGGCGCGGCGGGGGCCTGCCCCGCGGCGGTGGCGGGGACGGTGGTGGCCAGCGCGGCGGCCGCCAGCAGGCCCGTGACGAGGGTGCGCGGGAGACGCATACGTCCTCCAATTGCTGGGGCAGGAAAGGCAGGAAACAGGGCGGGAACGGCAGGAAAAACCGGAACCGGCACGACGGCCGGTTCCGGTGTTGATCATGGAGATTACACGGGAGTGACGTAGGCGCCCGCGATCCCCCCGTCGACCAGGAATTCGGCGGCGTTGACGAAGGAGGAGTCGTCACTGGCGAGGAAGGCGACGGCGGAGGCGATCTCCTCGGGCTCGGCGAACCGGCCGACGGGGACATGCACGAGGCGCCGTGCGGCACGCTCCGGGTCCTTGGCGAACAGCTCCTTCAGGAGCGGGGTGTTGACCGGCCCGGGGCACAGGGCGTTGACCCGGATGCCCTCGCGGGCGAACTGCACGCCCAGCTCGCGGGACATGGACAGCACGCCGCCCTTGGAGGCGGTGTAGCTGATCTGGGAGGTGGCGGCGCCCATCACGGCGACGAAGGAAGCGGTGTTGATGATGGAGCCCCGGCCCTGGCGCTGCATGTAGGGCAGTGCGTGCTTGCAGCAGAGGTAGACCGAGGTGAGGTTGACCTCCTGGACCCGCCTCCAGGCGTCGAGGCCGGTGGTGAGGATCGAGTCGTCGTCGGGCGGCGAGATACCGGCGTTGTTGAAGGCGATGTCGACCGAGCCGTAGGTGTCGAAGGCGGTCTTGTAGAGCGCTTCGACCTGCTCCGAGTCGGTCACATCGACCTGGACGAAGGTGCCGCCGACCTCTGCGGCGGCGGCCTTGCCGGCCGACTCGTCGATGTCGGCGCAGACGACATTGGCCCCCTCGGAGGCCAGTCGGCGGGCGGTGGCCAGGCCGATCCCGCTGCCGGCTCCGGTGATGACGGCGGTGCGTCCGACGAGGCGGCGGCACACGGCGGTCTGGTCGGTCACTTGGACTCCTCTGTGCTGAGCTCGGTGCTGATGAAGATGTTCTTGGTCTCGGTGAAGGCGGACAGCGCGTCCGGGCCCAGCTCGCGGCCGAGTCCGGATTGCTTGAACCCGCCGAAGGGGGTCCAGTACCGCACGCTGCTATGGGAGTTGACGGAGAGGTTGCCGGCCGCGACGGCCCGCGAGACGCGGATCGCGCGGCCGACGTCGCGGGTCCACAGGGAGCCGGAGAGGCCGTAGTCGGTGGCGTTGGCGATCCGGACCGCGTCGGCCTCGTCGTCGAAGGGCACGACGACGGCGACCGGGCCGAAGATCTCCTCGGTGGCCGTACGGTCCTCGGGCCGCCCTTCCAGGACGGTGGCCGGGTACCAGAAGCCCTTGCCCGCGGGGGCCTCGCCGCGGATGGCGGCCGGGGCGTCCTCGGGGACGTAGGACCGTACGCGTTCGCGCTGGGCGGCGGAGATCAGCGGGCCCATCTGGGTGGCCGGGTCGGACGGGTCGCCGACCACGAACGCCTTGACGGCGGGCTCCAGCAGCTCCATGAAACGGTCGTACACCGAGCGCTGGACGAGGATGCGGCTGCGGGCGCAGCAGTCCTGGCCGGTGTTGTCGAGGAAGGAGCCGGGGGCGGCGGCCGCGGCGGCCTCGATGTCGGCGTCGGCGAAGACGATGTTGGGGCTCTTGCCGCCGAGTTCCAGGGTCAGCCGCTTGGTCTGTGCCGCGCAGCGGGCGGCGATCTGCCGTCCGGTGGCGGTGGAGCCGGTGAAGACGACCTTGGCGACGCCGGGGTGGTCGACGAGCGCGGAGCCGGTGACCGGTCCCTCGCCCGGCAGGACCTGGAAAAGGCCCTCCGGCAGTCCGGCGTCCAGGGCCAGCTGGGCGAGCCGGAGCGCGGTCAGCGGGGTGGTCTCGGCGGGCTTGAGGAGGACGGCGTTGCCGGCCGCGAGCGCGGGGGCGGTGCCCCAGGCGGCGATCGGCATCGGGAAGTTCCAGGGGGCGATCACGGCGACGACGCCGAGCGGCTCCTGGATGGTGATGTTCAGGCCGCCCGCCACCGGGATCTGGGTGCCGGTCAGGCGCTCCACTCCCCCGGCGGCGTAGTGCAGCAGATCGCGGACATTGCCTGCTTCCCACTCGGCGTTGCCCAGGGGGTGGCCGGCTTCGCTCAGCTCCAGTTCGGCGAGCTGCTTGATGTTGGCGTCGACGACGTCGGCGAACCGGCGCAGGACGCGGGCCCGGTCGCCGGGTGCCACGGCGGCCCAGGCTTCCTGGGCGGCGGCGGCCCGCCGGACCGCGGCGTCGACCTCGGCGGCGGAGGTGGTGGGGACGGTGGCCACCACTTCCTCCGTCGCCGGGTTGATGATGGTCAGCTCGTGCAGTACATCGGACACGAAGTCGTTCCTTACATGCGCTCGAAGGAGCGGAAACGCTCCCAGTCCGTGACGGCGGCGTCGTACGCGTCCTGCTCGACGCGCGCCATGTGGCGGTAGTGGTCGACGACCTCGTCGCCGAAGGCCGCGCGGGCTATCGGGCTGCTCTCCCACAGCTCGGCGGCCTCGCGCAGCGTGGTGGGGACGTGCGCGGCGCCGCCGGTGTAGGCGTTGCCGGTGGTCGCTTCGGGGAGTTCCAGCTCGTTCTCGATGCCGTACAGGCCGGCCGCGACCATGGCGGCGACCGCGAGGTAGGGGTTCACATCGCCGCCGGGCAGGCGGTTCTCCAGGCGGTGCGAGCGGCCGTGGCCGACCACCCGCAGCGCGCAGGTGCGGTTGTCCGGGCCCCAGGCGACGGCGGTGGGCGCGAAGGAGCCGGGGCGGAAGCGCTTGTAGGAGTTGATGTTGGGGGCGTAGAAGAGCGTGAAGTCGCGCATCGCGGCGATCTGGCCGGCGAGGAAGTGCCGCATGGTCTGCGACATGCCGTACGGGCCCTCGTCGTCGGCCATGACCGGCCGGCCGTCCTCATCCTGGAGCGAGAGGTGGATATGACAGGAGTTGCCCTCGCGCTCGTCGTACTTCGCCATGAAGGTGAGCGCCATGCCCTCCTGCGCGGCGATCTCCTTGGCGCCCGTCTTGTAGATGCTGTGCTGGTCGCAGGTGGTGAGCGCCTCGTCGTAGACGAAGACGATCTCGTGCTGGCCGAGATTGCACTCGCCCTTGGCGGACTCGACGGTCATGCCGGCCGCGCCCATCTCGTTGCGGATGCGGCGCAGCAGCGGTTCGACGCGGCCGGTGCCGAGGACGGAGTAGTCGGCGTTGTACTGGTTGGCGGGGTTCATCTGGCGGTAGCCGCGCGACCAGGCGTCTTCATAGGTGTCCTTGAAGACCATGAACTCCAGCTCGGTGCCGGCGTACGCGCTCCAGCCGTGCTCACCGAGCTTGTCCAGCTGGCGGCGCAGGATCTGCCGCGGGGAGGCGACGACCGGCGACCCGTCGTGCCAGGCCAGGTCGGCGGTGATCAGGGCGGTGCCGGGGTTCCAGGGGGTGCGGCGCAGCGTGCCGGGGTCACCGTGCATCGCGAAGTCGCCGTAGCCGCGTTCCCAGGAGGACATCTTGTAGCCGTCGACGGTGTTGAGGTCGACGTCGACGGCGAGGAGGTAGTTGCAGCCCTCCGTGCCGTGCTCCAGGACCGTGTCGAGGAAGTAGCGGGCGGCGAACCGCTTGCCCTGGAGCCTGCCTTGCATATCCGTGAAGGCGAGGACGACAGTGTCGATCTCCCCGGTGTCGACGAGGGCTCTGAGCTCCTCGACGGAGAGTGGGGGCGTGCGGTCTGCCACGGTGTTGCCTCCTGTCACTGCATCCGGAGTGCATAAGGTAGGCATACGAACCATTGATTGGGAAGGGGTTCAGATGGACGGTGCGGCGGATCGGCTGGCTCCAGTGCTGCGGCCGGTGCGGGCCGGCAACGGTTTCGAGGAGACGTTGGAGCAGATACTCCAGATCGTCCGGCTGGGCCTGGTGCCGCAGGGCGAACGGCTTCCCGCGGAGCGGGAGTTGGCCGAGCGGTTGCAGATCAGCCGGGTGACGCTGCGCGAGGTGCTGAAGGTCCTGCAGGACCAGGGCCTGGTGGAGTCCCGGCGCGGGCGCTACGGAGGCACGTTCGTACGGGTGCGTACCGAGAAGCCGGGCGAGGCCGAGCTGCGGCGCCGGATCGAGAAGATCGACGTCGAGGACACGCTGCGCTTCCGGGAGGTGCTGGAGGTGGGTGCGGCCGGGCTGTGCGCGGCGCACGGGCTGTCCGACGCGGAGGGCGACCGGCTGCGGTCGGCGCTCGCGGCGACCCATGACGCGCCGCTCGCGGACTACCGCAGGCGCGACACCATGCTGCATCTGACGCTCGCGGAGCTGTCCGGTTCGGCGTCGCTGGCGGCGCAGTACGCGGCGGTGCGGGCGACCGTGAACGAGCTGCTGGACTGCATTCCGCTCTTGGTGCGCAACCTGGAGCATTCCCAGACGCAGCACACCGCCCTGGTGGAGGCGGTACTGGAGGGCGACGCGGACGGCGCGCGCGAGGTGATGCGGGAGCACTGCTGCGGCACCGCCGCTCTGCTGCGCGGCTTCCTCGCCTCCCCCGCGACGTGACGAGACCTCCCCGTGACGAGGCTTCCCCCGTCTCGTAACCAGTCTTTTACGCACGGGTCTTGCGCCGACGCGCACGGACAGCAAAGGTATGCCCCCAAACCTTTACTCCGACACCCCTTCGGCGAGGCAGGAGCGGCTCATGGCCGACAGCACGGATTCGCAGACCGCACCGCCCATCGCGCCCTCGGGCGCCGCTGCCCCGGGCGGCACCGCAGCACCCGACGACGCCTACCTGGAGCGGCGGACCCTGCGCCGCGGCAGCGCGGGACCGCTGCTGCTGACCGGCCTGGGTGTCGCCTATGTCGTCTCCGGCGACTTCTCGGGCTGGAACAACGGACTGGCACAGGGTGGCTTCGGCGGCCTGGCCATCGCGTCCATCCTGATGGGCCTGATGTACACCTGTCTGGTCTTCGCGCTGGCGGAGCTGGCCTCGATCCTGCCGACCGCGGGCGGCGGCTACGGCTTCGCCCGGCGCGCGCTGGGCACCTGGGGCGGCTTTCTGACCGGCACCGCGATCCTGATCGAGTACGTCCTGGCGCCCGCCGCGATCTCCATCTTCATCGGTGACTACGTCGAGTCGCTCGGCCTCTTCGGCCTGCATTCCAGCTGGCCGGTCTACCTCGCCTGCTTCGTCATCTTCATCGGGATCCATCTGTGGGGCGTGGGCGAGGCGCTGCGCTTCAGCCTGATAGTCACCGCCATAGCGGTCGCCGCCCTCCTCGTCTTCGCGCTCGCCGCACTCACCGACTTCCACGTGGACGGGCTCAACGACATCCCGGTCAAGGAGGGCGCCTTCGGGGCCAACTCCTGGCTGCCGTTCGGCATTCTGGGCATCTGGGCGGCCTTCCCGTTCGGCATGTGGTTCTTCCTCGGTATCGAGGGCGTACCGCTGGCCGCCGAGGAGACCAAGGACCCGGTCCGTTCGCTGCCGAAGGCGATGGCCGCCGGGATGGGCATTCTGCTGCTGCTCGCGCTGATCACCTTTGTCGCCGCGACCGGAGCGCGCGGCAGCGCCGCGATCCAGTCCGTGGGTGATCCGCTGGTCCAGGCGCTCCAGCCGGACGGCAAGCCGACCACCGTCAGCCGGATCGTCAACTACGCGGGGCTCGCGGGCCTGGTGGCCTCCTTCTTCTCCCTGATCTTCGCCGGGTCGCGGCAGCTCTTCGCGCTCTCCCGGGCCGGCTACCTGCCCCGTTTCCTCTCCCTCACCAGCCGCCGCAAGGCCCCTTACCTCGGCCTGCTGGTCCCCGGCGCGCTGGGCTTCGCGCTCGCCGCGGCCACCGGCGACGGCGCCCGGATGCTGAACGTCGCGGTCTTCGGCGCGACCATCTCCTACGCGCTGATGGCCCTCTCGCACATCGTGCTGCGCCGCCGCGAGCCCGGCCTGGACCGTCCCTACCGCACCCCCGGCGGCATGCTGACCTCGTCCGTCGCGTTCGTCCTGGCCTGCTCGGCGCTGGTGGCGACGTTCCTGGTCGACAAGGAAGCCGCGTTCATCGCACTCGGCGTGTACGTCGTGGCGCTCGCCTACTTCGCCTTCTACTCGCGGCACCGGCTGGTGGCCGCGGCGCCCGAGGAGGAGTTCGCGGCGCTGGCGGCCGCGGAGGCCGAGCTGGAACGCGACTAGAACCCGCTATCCGTACGGCCGGCCGGGCACCGCCTGGCCGGCCCCCGCCTTTCCACCCTGGACCCCGACACATGGAGGACTTGATGTCCCAGCCGCCCCTCATCGGCATCAGCACCTACCAGCAGGAAGCCAGTTGGGGTGTCTGGAATCTGCCCGCCGCGCTGGTGCCCGCCGGATATCCGCGGCTGGTGCAGCGTTCGGGCGGGCTGGCCGCGCTGCTGCCGCCGGGCGATCCGGCGACCGCCGCCACGGTGGTGGGGCGCCTGGACGGGCTGGTGATCGCCGGTGGTGCGGATGTGGCGCCGGCGCGGTACGGCGCGCAGCCGCACCCGCGGACCGGCCCGCCCTCCCTGGACCGGGACGCCTGGGAACTGGCCCTGATCGAGGCCGCGTTGGCGGGCGGGGTACCGATGCTGGGCATCTGCCGGGGTCTTCAGCTGCTGAATGTGGCGCTGGGCGGCACCCTCGTCCAGCACCTCGACGGGCATGCCGGGCCGCCCGGGGTCTTCGAGCAGCACGACATCAAGCCCTGCCCCGGGACACTGCTGGCCGGCGCGCTGCCCGAGCCGGTCTCCGTACCGACGTACCACCATCAGTCGGTGGACCGGCTCGGCAGCGGGCTGCTGGCCTCGGCGTACGCGGAGGACGGCACGATCGAGGCGCTGGAGCTGCCGGACGCCCGCGGTTTCACGCTGGCGGTGCAGTGGCACCCGGAGGCCGGGGACGACACGCGTGTGATGGACGCGCTGGTGGCGGCGGCACGCGGGACGTCCCCGGGGGAGTGAGCGGCTACCTCAGAGTTCCCTGGACCCGCAGGCGGCGGGAATCCAGCCGGTGTTGCCCCGGTACGTGATCTTGTACCAGTCGTTGCCCGTGCGGTTGCAGAGGTTGTAGCTCTGCCCCGTGCCCCTGCCGCGGATGCAGGTGGTCGCACCCTTGGTGAAGAGCCCGACCGCAGTGCTGTTCAGCTTCCTCTCCTTGCGGATCTTCACGCTCTCCTGCGCCTCCGCATTGACGCAGTCGGCCGCCGCGGCCTTCGTGGCCGCGGCGGTGTGCGTCGTCCCGGGCGTGGCGGCCGTGGCGATCCCGCCGGTCATTGCGGTGCCGATCAAGGCCGCCGAGGCGATGGCGGGTGCCAGGAACTTCAGCCTCATCTGTACGTGTCCCCCTCATGATTACCGTTTGGGCGCCCTGTAGCGCGCCAACTATTCGCACACGTTATCGAGACACGAGTTCGGCATGCAACGGCTTGAATATCGCGAACCTCCACACAAGGCGGGACCATGACGGTGTGACAGCCGGGTGTGACAGCACCGCACCCGGCCCCGCCCCCCGGCCCGAGGAGACCCCGTTGACGAGCGACCGGTCACCCAAGCGTCTGATGGAGATCGTCACCGGGGTGTGGGCCGCCAAGGCGCTCGCCGAGGCGACCCGGATGGAGCTGTTCTCGCAGCTGTCGGCCGCGCCCGGCGCCACCGTCGCCGAGATCGCGGCCCGCAACGGCCTCGCGGAGCGGCCGGCCGAGCAGCTGCTCACCGTCTGCGCGGCGCTCGGCCTGCTGCGCCGCGAAGGCGCGGGATTCGCCAACACCCCGGAAGCCGAGGCGTACTTGGTGCGCGGCCGCCCGGACTATTTCGGGGACGCCGTACTGTCCCTGGACCGCCGCTACGCCGGCTGGATGCGGCTCGAAGAGGCGCTGCGTACCGACTCCCCCACCAATTTCGACCCCGAGGCGGCGGAGTCGATGTTCGATCCCGAGGACGCGGCGCTGAAGGCGGACTTCTGGAAGAGCATGTACGCGCTGTCCGCCACCAGCGCCCGCGCGCTCGCCGCCACCTACGACTTCGCCCCGGTGCGCCGGTTGCTCGACGTGGGCGGCGGCGGGGCCGCGTACGACATCGAACTGTGCCGCGCGTACGGCGATCTGCGCGCCACCGTCCTCGACCTGCCGTTCGTCTGCGAGCTGACCCGCGAGCGGGTGGCCGAGGCCGGCCTCGCGGACCGTATCGACTGTGTGCCGGGCGACTTCCTGCGCGACGCCGAGCTGCCGGGCGGGCACGATGCCGTACTGCTCTCGCAGATCCTGCACGACTGGGACGAGCCGACCAACCGGCTGATCCTGGGCAAGTGCCGGGCCGCGCTGCCGCCCGGCGGCCGCATCCTGATCAGTGAGCTGCTGGTCGACGACACCAAGGACGGGCCGCTGCTGCCCGCGCTGATGAGCCTGAACATGCTGGTGAGCACCTGGGGGCGGAACTACACGGCGGCGGAGTACGGGGCGTGGCTGACGGACGCCGGGTTCACGGACGTTCGGACGGTGCGCTTCGAGGGGCCGGGGGCGGACGGCGCGGTGGTCGCGGTCAGGCCGTGAGCGCCGGCCTCAGGGGACCGCCGGTCTGCGGGGGCGCTGCCGTGCCCCCCACTTCAGCAAGATTTCATCGGCATTGCAGCGCCTCGCGAAAGTATTCGGCACATCGCGCCGGGTCCCCGGTGCGCCATCGCCCCGGGCCCGGCCCACGGGACCGGCCTGTGCCGTTCCCGACGCCGAGAACCGGACGGAAAAGCGAGCTGCCCCGTGAGTGAGACCCCCCAGATGAACCCCCAGCAGGACCCCGGCCGGTCCGGCCCCACCCAGCCGCTCCCGCAGGGAACGCCGGGAACGCCGGGAGGGGCGCCCGCGGCGCAGGCCCCGGGCCAGGTGCCGCCCCCGATGCCGGCCCAGCCGCCGGGCGCGCCCTCGGCCTGGTCGCAGCAGCTCCCGGCGGGGCTGCCGCAGGCCGGTGGTCCGGCCGCGGGCCGGCCGCGGGCCGGTGCGCGGCCCTGGCTGATCGGCGGCGGCGCGGCGCTCGCCGTGGCCGCGATCGCCGGGGTGGTCATCGCGATGTCGGGGGGCGGCGGAAAGAGCACCGCGGCGGGGGCGTCCCCCGGCGCCCCGGGCGGCGCCGTCAAGCCGTCGGCGCCGGGGAAGGCGTACACCAAGGTGCCTGAAGGGTGCGAGCTGATCAAGGCGTCCACCATCGCGCGCATCGCGCCCGGAACCGAGTGCAAGCCGTCGCAGTTCGACAACGCCACCATGGCGTCGATGATCACCAGGATGCCGTCGTGGGACACGCCCTTCGGGTCCGGCGGCGAGTTCCTCTCGCTGGACGTGAGCCTCAATGTCAGCCCGGGGGCGAGCGGCATGTACGACATGAAGAAGAAGAGCGCTCTCACGGCCTTGGACAAGGTGCGCACGGTCACCGACCAACGGTCGCTCAGCGGGCTCGGCGAGGAGGCCTACGTCGTCCACGGCGCCGACAAGGCACCGATGGACCTGGCGGAGGCAACGGTGATCGTCCGTGCGGGCAACGCCGTGTTCACCGTGGGCTACACCTACAAGCCCGCGGACTCCGGAAAGACCGAGAAGCAGGCCGAGGACGACGCCATCGCCGCTGCCCGCGACGTACTCGGCTCGCTCGGCTGACCCGCCGCCGCAACGAGGTGAACGTACCGGCACACGGCGGCAGCGACCCCACGGTCCCGCAGCCGCACACCACAGTCCCCCAACCCGCCACGCTTCCCCAGCCCCACACCACAGCCCCGCAGCAGCGAACTCCGGGCCGGATCGGCCCCTACGAGGTCTTCCAGCTCCTGGGCGAGGGCGGCATGGGCAGGGTCTTCCTGGCCAGGTCACCCGGCTCGCGCCTGGTCGCACTGAAGGTCATCCGGCCCGAGTACACCGAGGCACCGAACTTCCGCGGGCGCTTCCGGCGCGAGGCCGACGCCGCCCGTAAAGTGAGCGGCTTCTTCACCCCGCCGGTGCTCGACGCGGACGCCGACGCCCAGCAGCCCTGGCTGGCCACCGCCTACATCCCCGCACCGTCCCTGCACGACGTGGTACGCCGCTTCGGTGTGCTGCCCGAGCCGGCCCTGCGGGCCCTGGGCACCGGCCTCGCGGAGGCGCTGCTTGCGATCCACGCCGCCGGCATCGTCCACCGCGACCTCAAGCCCGGGAACGTACTGGTGGCCGAAGACGGGCCGCGCGTCATCGACTTCGGTATCAGCCGGGCGGTGGACGCGACACAGGTGACCCGGACCAACGCCGTGATCGGCACGCCCGGGTTCATGGCCCCCGAACAGATCGTGTCGAGCCGCGAGGCCGGACCGGCGGCGGACGTCTTCTCCCTCGGCTGCGTCCTGGTCTACGCGGCCACCGGCCGGGGCCCCTTCGGCACCGGCAACACGGCCGAGATCCTCTACCGGGCCGTGCACGCCCCGCCGCGGCTGGACGGCGTACCCGACGCACTGCGCCCCCTGGTCGCGGCCTGCCTGGACAAGGATCCCGCCGGCAGGCCGCCCACCGCCTCGGTCCTTGCCACGCTGGCTCCCGCCGAACCGTCCGCGCTGCTCACGCCGGGCCTGCGGGAGGACCTCGCCACGCGGAAGGCGCACGCCGCCGTCCTGGTGTCCGCGCCCCCCATGCCCGTGACCCCGCTGGTCACGGCGGCCCCGGGCGGGCCGAGCCGCCGCCGCTTCCTGTGGATCGCCGCAGCCGGCGGCACCACCGCGGCGGCCGCGGGCGCCGCGGCCCTGGTCGGGTGGCCGTCGAAGCCCGACCGCGGATCGGGCAGCGGCGCCGGCGGGGGCAGCACCGGCCGCACCGCCCCCAAGGTGCCCGGGGGGCCGAAGCCGCAGTGGTCGAGCCCGCTGCGCCCTATGTCGGGCTATCAGTTGCGGCTCCTTGGCGACACCCTCGTGCAGTGGGACCAGAGCACCGCGATCGGCTATGACACCGCGAGCGGAAGGGAACGGTGGACGGCCAAGCCCCGCGTACCGTCCGACGTCAGCAGCGGGCCGCAGTGGCTCGGCGTCGAGGGATCGACGCTTTACGCCACGGCCTGGGGCGGCGGCCACGGCCATCTCCTCGGCCTGGACGGCGAGGGCAAGCTGAAGTTCAGCCACCCCGTCACCGAGTCGGATCCGGATGACGGGGCCTACGCCTCCGCCGACCACATCGAGCAGCTCTTCTGCGTCGCCGACTCGGTGGTCCTCCTCGGTACCGGCGGCAACAAGGGGTACGGCGTGTACGCCGTGGACATCGCCTCGGGAAAGGTGCTGTGGTCCCGCAAGGTGGCCGGCTCCGACTTCCGCGCCTACTCCGACGGGCACACCTGCTTCGTGCTCGACAACGGCAAGGTCCTCGGCCTCGGCCTACGCAGCGGCAAGGTGAACTGGACGGTCAAGAAGGCCTTCAGGCCCGGCGATTACCCGCGGCTGGCCACCGACGGGAACGCGGTGCTCGTCACCAGTACCAAGGTGCAGGCGTTCCGCGCCACCGACGGCCGCAAACTGTGGACCGCCGTCGACCAGCCGACCACCCTCAACCCCACCACGGTTCTCGGCAAGCGGGCCTATGTGGCGGACGAGCACAGGGTTTTCGCCCTGGACACGCACAGCGGCGAACAGCTGTGGCACACCGCGAGTCCGCTGACCCTCGACCCCGGCGGCGCCATCGATCCCGGCCCCGCCGTCACCTCGTCGTTCCTTGCGCTCCCCACGTTCAGCGCCGAAACCCCGGGCTTCCTCGTCCTGGGCGCCTCCGACGGCAAGGTCCTGTGGGCGCACCAGGGCCCCGAATCGAAGAACAAGAGCGAAGCGTGGCGGGTGCAGACGACCGGCACCACCATCTACGCCGCATCCGACACCACCCTCTACGCCTTCCGGAGCGACACCCGATGAGAACACCGCCAACGCCGACAACGCAGCCGGCGCCGCCAACCCAGCCGCCGACCACACAGGCCGACACCTCCGCCACGCACATCGGCCCGTACCGGGTGATCCGGGAACTCGGCGCGGGCGGCATGGGCCGGGTCCACCTCGCCGCGTCGCGCAGCGGCCGCGCCGTCGCCGTGAAGGTCGTACGCCCCGAGCTGAGCGCCGATCCCGACTTCCGGCGCCGCTTCAAGGCCGAGGTGGACGCGGCACGCGCGGTCAGCGGCGCCTTCACCGCGCCCGTCGTGGACGCCGACCCCGAGGGGCCGCAGCCCTGGCTGGCCACCGCGTACATCCCCGGCCCCTCGCTCACCGACGCCATCGCGGCTCACGGGCCGATGCCCGAGGCCACCCTGCGTGTGCTCGGCGCGGGCCTGGCCGAGGCGCTGGCCGCCATCCACCGCGCGGGGCTCATCCACCGCGATCTCAAGCCGTCCAACATCCTGCTGACCGCCGACGGGCCCCGCGTCATCGACTTCGGCATCAGCCGGGCCGTCGACGGAACCGTGCTCACCGCCGAGGGCCAGATCATCGGGTCGCCCGGCTTCATGTCGCCCGAGCAGTCGACCGGGGCCGAACTCGCCGCCCCGAGCGATGTGTTCGCCCTCGGCGCCGTGCTCGCGTACGCCGCCACCGGCACCCCGCCCTTCGGCACCGGCGCGGTCCATGCACTGCTCTACCGCGCCACCCATGAGGCGCCCGAGCTGGACGGCGTCCCGCACGCCCTGCTCGGCACCGTCGCCGCCTGCCTTGAGAAGGACCCGGCCCGGCGGCCGACCGTCGCGCAGCTGCAGGAGTGGCTGCGTCCGGCGACCACCGCGGGCTGGCTCGGCGCGGTCGAGCTGCAGGTGGCCGAGTCGGAGCGGAGCCTCCACGACGAGGTGCGGCCCGCCCTGTTCAGCCGGCGGCGGCTCCTGATCGGCGGCGCGGCGCTGGCGGTCACCGCGGCCGCGGGAGGCACCGCCGTCCTCCTCCGCTCGCGCGGCGGGGATGCGCCCCCCGTCCCCGAACTCTCCTGGTCCAAGGACCTCCCGCAGCCCGACCTGTCCCTGCTTGCGGTGACCCCGTCCACGCTGCTGTGCGCGGGGAGGACCTCGGGGGCCTGCTTCGACCGGTCCACCGGCAAGCTTCTCTGGAAGGACCTGAGCGGCCAGAACACCGCCGCCCGCGCCGACGACAAACGCGTCTACACGGTACGCACGGACGGAAGGCTCCACGCGTTCGACGGCCGGACCGGCAGCGAGCTGTGGGATGCCTCCCCGACCGAAAGCGGCGCGCCGCACCTGGAGTTCGCCAACGGGTCGCTGGTCATCACCATGGGCGACAACGGGCGCTTCCAGTGCCTGGACGCGTCGGGTGGCCAGGTGCGGTGGAGGTCGCCGGACATGGGCGCCGTCGCAGCCGTCGGCACCACCCCGGCGGGCCAGCCGGTCCTCTGGGGCAAGGAGTCGAAGACGTCCACGACCGCGACGCTCAACGGATACACCGTCGTCGCCCCGGACACCGGCGACCGCGTGTGGGCGAAGGACCTCGTCGCTCTCCACCCACCGTCCAAGGGCAAGGTGCTCTACGGCATCGACGGTGACATGAACCTGCTCGCTCTCAAGGCCGCCGACGGCGAGACGCTCTGGAGCAAGCCCACCGAACTGCCGCCGACGAACAGTCAGTTCCTGATGTACGAGGGGTCATTGAGCCTGGACGGCGGAACCCTGTTCTGCTACCCGGGCACCGGCGCCAGCGGCGCGACCAGCGGGCTGCTCACGGCCTTCGACCCGGCGACGGGAAAGACCCTGTGGAGCGTGCAGACCGCCGCCCGGGGAAACCGGGGCTACGGCCGGTCCGGCGCGACCGTCTGCTATCTCGACAAGGTCCTGCACGCCGTCGACGCCCGTACCGGGGCGGCCCGTTGGACGGCGGGCTCCGGCCTCGGCACGCTGCAGTTCCTGGGCGCCGTGCGCGGCCTCTTCCTCACCGCGGGGCCGAAAGGGCTGTACGGCTTCCACGCCGACACCGGCAAGCAGGTCTGGCAGCACCCGGTCAGCGGCGGCTCCGGGCCCTGGTCGGCGTTCCCCCTCGACGACCATCTGTTCGCCAGCTGGTCCGGCAAGCTCTTCTGCTTCTCGGTGCCCAAGGCGTAGCAGCCGGTGCGGCCCGGCGGGGCGTCACTTCACGACACCCCCCGTGTCAGCCCCAGCAGATCCCGGGCCGGGCCCGCGGGGCGCTGGCCGGCGGGCCAGACGGCGCGCAGATCGCGGCCGAGACGCAGCCCGTGCACCGGGATCTCCACCAGGCGGCGGGCGGTCAGCTCCTCCCCCACGGCGAGTTCACTGAGGACGGAGGGGGCCGCCTCGCTGACCGCGGCGGCCTTCACGGCGGTGGTGGAGGAGAGTTCGAGGAGCGGGTCGGCGAGGCCGCCGTGCCCGGCCAGCGCCGCGTCCAGCACCTGGCGGGTGCCGGAGCCGCGCTCGCGCAGGATCAGCGGGGTGGCGGCCAGTTCGCCGGCGGTCAGCCCGGTACGCCGCCGGGTCCAGGGGTGCGACGGGGCGGCGACGACGATCAGCCGGTCATGGCCGATGACCGTGCCGTCCAGCCCCGCGGGCACCTCCAGGCCCTCGACGAATCCGAGGTCCGCCTCGCCCGCGACCAGCCGTTCGGCGACCGCGCTGGAATTGCCCGCGAGCAGCGATACGGCGGTCCCGGGGCGCTGGGCGCGCAGCGCGATCAGCCAGCCGGGCAGCAGATACTCGGCGATGGTCATGCTGGCCGCCACCCGCAGCCGGGAGTCGCGGCGCCCGCGCAGCGCCTGCGCGCCCGCGTCGAACGCCTCGGCCGCCTCCACCACGCGCCGCGCCCAGTCCGTGACCAGCGCGCCGGCGTCCGTCAGCCGGGAGCCGCGCGGCGAGCGCTCGACCAGCGCCACACCCAACTGCCGCTCCATGGAACGGATGCGGCTGCTGGCGGCGGGCTGGGTGATACCGGTCGCACGCGCGGCCCGGCCCAGGCTGCCGAGCCGGGCCACAGCGAGCAGCAGCTCCAGCGCGCCGAGGTCCGGGACCCGGTGCGACAGCGGTACGCCGGGCTCGGTCGACCGGCCGTCCGGTGCGCCGTTCACGGCACGGCCCGCCACCGGCCGCCGCCGGTCAATGTGGCCCGCGGTCCCTCTGTGCGCACGTTCCTCACCACCCATAAATCCCCCTGCACATAAACCCAGCTTATGCCCTCATAGATACAACGTCCCTGGTGGAGCGCGGCCGGGGCGACGACGCTTCTCTCATGGCAACACTCACGCACGCACCTTCCCGGTCCAGGACCACCCCCGGCCACACCCCGCCCGGCCCGGTCCCCCCGCGCTCCTCGGTCCGTTACCTCGGGCCCAACTGGTACGCCGCCGTGATGGGCACGGCGATCGTCGCCAACGCCGGTGCGGCCCTGCCGCTCACCGCGCCCGGCCTGCGTCTCGGATGCGACATCGTCTGGGCGCTGTCGGCGCTGATGCTGGTCACGCTGCTGGCCGCGCGGACCGTGCACTGGGTCCGGCACCGCGACCAGGCGCGCCGGCATCTGCTGGATCCGGCGGTGGCCCCGTTCTACGGGTGCCTGTCGATGGCGCTGCTGGCGGTCGGCGGCGGCACCCTGGCCGTCGGCCAGGACGTGATCGGCGAGCGGGCGGCGCTCGCCGCCGACGCGGTGCTGTGGACCGTGGGCACCCTCGTCGGGCTGGCCGCCGCCGCGGCGATCCCGTATCTGATGGTGACCCGGCACCGTATCGAGGCGGGCAGCGCATCGCCGGTCTGGCTGCTGCCGCTGGTCGCCCCCATGGTGTCGGCCGCGCTCGGCCCGGCTCTGGTGCCGCATCTGCCGGGCGGGCAGTGGCAGGAGGCGATGCTGCTGGCCTGCTACGCGATGTTCGGGATGTCGCTGCTGGCGACGCTGCTGGTGCTGCCGCTCGTGGTGGCGCGGCTGCTCCACCACGGCCCGCTGCCGCTCGCGCTGACCCCGACCCTGTTCCTGGTGCTCGGCCCGCTGGGCCAGTCCACCACCGCGGTGAACAACCTCGCGGACGTCGCCCCGGGGGCCGTCGGCGCCTCGTACGCGCATGCCATGGGGGCGTTCGCGGTGGTGTACGGCGTACCCGTGATGGGCTTCGCGCTGCTGTGGCTGGCGATCGCGACGGCGATGGTGGTGCGGGCGTTCCGCGGCGGGATGACCTTCACGATGACCTGGTGGGGCTTCACCTTCCCCCTCGGCACCTGCGTCACCGGTGCGGCAGGCCTGGCCCGGCACACCGGGCTGAGCGCGTTCGGCTGGCTCGCGGTGGCCCTGTACGCGGTCCTGGTGACGGCCGTGGCGGTGGCCGCCACGCGTACCTGCTCCGGACTGGCGCGCGGCAAGCTCCTCGCGCCGCCGCGGCCGGCCGCCGGATAGCCGCGGGCCGGGTCCGGCTCACCGTGCCGCGGCGACGGCCGCCGCCAGGACGCCGGGGGCCTCCGCCAACGACGGCCCGTACCAGGTGAGATGGCGTCCGCTGACGAGCGCGGCGGGCAGGCCGGGGAACGCCTCGGGGCCGTCCTGCGCGGTGAAGCGGTACGGCTCGTCCGGGAGGACGACGAGGTCGGCGCCGCCGGCGTTCAGTTCCGCAACCGGGATGCGGGGGTAGCGGTCGGCGTGCCGGCCGTAGAGGTTCCGTACGCCGAGGCGGGCGAGGAGATCGCCGGCGAAGGTGTCCCGGCCCAGCACCATCCACGGCCGCCGCCAGATCGGGATCACGGCGGCGAGCTCGACCGGTGCGGCCGGCAGCTCCCGCCAGGCGGCCTCGGCGGCGTCCAGCCAGTCGGGCCTGGGCAGGCCGCAGCCGCGCACCAGGACGCGCGCCAGCTCGCGCAGTGCCTGGTCCAGGGTCCGGACCTCGGTGACGAGGACGTCCAGCCCCGCGGCCCGCAGCGCCGCGAGGTCCGCCGGGCGGTTCTCCTCCTCGTTGGCGATCACGAGGTCGGGGGCGAGGGCGGCGATCCGGGCGGTGTCGGGGTTCTTGGTCCCGCCGATACGGGTCACGTCGAGCCCGGCGGGATGGCTGCACCAGTCGGTGGCACCGATGAGCAGCTCGGGCGCGCAGGCGGCCACCGCTTCGGTGAGGGACGGCACGAGGGAGACCACGCGGCTAGGGGACATCACCCCACCGTACGCGGCGCCCCGCCCACGCCGGCTGTGCCGTTCGCCCAGTGAACTCCCTGCTCAGAACCGCGTGCTGACGGTGCGGCGGAGCAGATACGCCGCACCGCCGGCCAGCACCAGCAGGGCCAGCCCGCCGGCCGCCTGGGTCGTGTTCACCCCGTGCACGCCGGCACCGCGCACGGTGACGGTCTCGGTGAACCGCGCGCCGCCCGGCCCGCACTCGATGGTGACCTTGTAGCGGCCGGGCGTCGTGCCCTCGGCGACCGTCGCGTCGGCGACCATGCCGCGGGTACCCCGCTTGAGGACCACCGGACCGAAGAGCGCCGAGGCCGCACTGGCGCCCCGGGCCGCGTCGCAGTGCCTGCCGTCACTGATGTTCACCCGCTGGCCGGCCGTCACCGGATTCGGCGCGACCTGCGCGGAGGCGACGGGCGCGGCGAACGCCAGGGTGGCGGCGCCGATCAGGGCGACGGCGGATATACGCACAGCGTTCACGGTCGTCTCCTGCGCCGGCCGCGGCCGCGGCGGCCACGAGGGACAACCGGCGCACTCGCAGCGAATCACCGTTCCCGTGGCGTCGCGAGGCGGGCGCGTCCGGTCGGGGGGCAGGTACTCCATCAGAGGGGCCTACGCGGCTCCCGAGTCCTTGCCCTGGGTCGGCACGTCCGGGACCGGGTGCGCATCGTCCTGCTGAGCGGGCTCACCGAGGACGGCGAGCAGCCGGTCGGCCCGTACGGCGCCGATGAGCGTGCCCTGCTCGTCGGTGACGGCGACCGGGACGGTACTGGCCGAGCAGGGGGTGAACAGCTCGACGAGAGGGGTGCCGGCCTTGACGGTGGCGGGCGCGGCCGCGAGGAACTCTTCGGCGGTGCGGAGCGTCTTGCCCTCGGAGGCGGCGGTGCCCAGCACGGTGTCCGGGTCGGCCATGATCGCGCCCGCGGTCAGTACCCGGGTGCGGTCCACGTCCTGGATGAAGGACGCGACGTAGTCGTTGGCCGGCCGGACGAGGATGTCCTCGGCGCTGCCGACCTGCACGATGCGGCCGTCGCGCATGACGGCGATCAACGGTGGTTCAGCTCACATCTGTGTGACGTATGGGGCATACGGCATCATGCGGGATGTGACTCGACGCCTGATGCTCCTCGACACCGCCTCTCTCTACTTCCGCGCCTATTTCGGGGTACCGGATTCGGTCAAAGCCCCGGACGGCACACCCGTCAATGCGGTGCGCGGCCTGCTGGACTTCATCGCCCGGCTCGTCCAGGACCACCACCCCGATGACCTGGTCGCCTGCATGGACTTCGACTGGCGCCCCCAGTGGCGGGTCGATCTGATCCCCTCCTACAAGGCACACCGGGTCGCCGAGGAGGCCCCGGAGGGCTCCGCCGACCCCGATGTGGAGGAGATCCCGGACACCCTCTCCCCCCAGGTCCCGGTGATCGAGGACGTCCTCGACGCGCTCGGCATCGCCCGTATCGGGGCCGCGGACTACGAGGCCGACGACGTCATCGGCACCCTGACCGGCCGGGCGGCGGGCCCGGTGGACATCGTCACCGGCGACCGCGACCTCTTCCAGTTGATCGACGACCGGCGCGGCATCCGCATCCTCTATCCCCTCAAGGGCGTCGGCACGCTGCAGATCACCGACGAGGCGCTGCTGCGCGAGAAGTACGGCGTGGACGGGTCCGGCTACGCCGATCTGGCGCTGCTGCGCGGCGACCCCAGCGACGGCCTGCCGGGCGTGCCGGGCGTCGGCGAGAAGACCGCCGCGAAACTGCTGGACGCGTACGGCGACCTGGCGGGAATCATGGCCGCCGCCGCCGACCCCGCCTCGAAGCTGACCCCCACCCAACGCAAGCGGCTGACCGAGGCACGGCCGTACATCGAGGTCGCCCCCAAGGTCGTGCGGGTCGCCACCGACGTGCCGGTTCCGGACGTCGATCCCGCGCTGCCGACCGAGCCGGCCCATCCCGAGCAACTGGAGGCACTGGCCGTCCAGTGGGGCCTGGGCGGGTCCTTGCAGCGGTTGCTCACCACACTCCAGAGGTGAAGCTGTTAGGTTAGGTATACCTAACTCACAAGTTGGGTCCAACCCACGACCGCGTCAGGGGAGATTGCCGTGGCAGCAGAACGTCCGTCCCGCAAAAAGCCCGCAGTGCACCGCGCCCAGGTGGTGCGCACCGCGCGGCTCACCCCGCACATGGTCCGCGTCGTGCTGGGCGGTGCGGGACTGGCGGAGTTCACCGCCGGCGAGTACTCCGACCACTACGTCAAGCTGGTCTTCCCGCTGCCCGGCGTGAGCTACCCCGAGCCGTTCGACATCGCACAGATCCGCGCCGACTTCCCGCGCGCCCAGTGGCCCAGGACCCGTACGTACACCGTGCGCTCCTGGGACGCCGCGGCCCGCGAACTGACCGTCGACTTCGTGGTGCACGGCGACCAGGGCCTCGCCGGGCCGTGGGCGGCGGCCGCGAAGCCGGGCGACGAGGTGCTCTTCCTCGGCCCCGGCGGCGCGTACGTCCCGCAGGCCGACGCCGACTGGCATCTGCTGGCCGGCGATGAGAGCGCGCTCCCGGCGATCGCGGCCTCCCTGTCCCGGATGCCCGCGGGCTCACCGGTACGCGCCTTCATCGAGGTGGCGGGCCCGGAGGAGCGGCAGGAACTGGACGCACCGGCCGGCGCCGAGATCACCTGGTTGTACCGGGGCGGCGCGCCGGTCGGCCGCGAACTGGTCGCCGCCGTACGGGCATTGGAGTTTCCGGCCGGTCAGGTGCAGGCGTTCGTCCATGGCGAGGCGGGCTTCGTGAAGGAGCTCCGCCGGTTGCTGCGGATCGAGCACGAGGTCCCCCGCGAGGCCCTGTCGATCTCCGGCTACTGGCGCACCGGCCACGACGAGGACGGCTGGCAGGCGTCCAAGCGGGACTGGAACCAGCAGGTGGAGGCCGAGCAGGAGTCCGCACCGGCGGCGGCCGCCTGACGCCACCGCACCGTGCTTAGACGAGTAAGTCCTATGGCCTGATCCACCGGACAGGCCTGAACCGCATCACCCGAGGGCGCCCGCGATTCAGGGCGTGTCTGCTCCGCCGGACACGCCGCGGGCGCCCTCGTCGTATTGCCGGGCCGAGGCGTCCACATGCGCAAGCCGGCGCATCGCCGCGAGCACCGCATCCCCGAGCACGGTCCCCACCACCACGCTCTCCACGATCCCGTCGACCTCCGCATGACGCCCCACGTACGCCAGATCGGCGGCGGCAATCCGCTCGCACGCCTCGGCGTAGTCGTCCAGGACCTCCTCGAACGCGCCGTGCCCGACACGCCGGAAGGTGGCCAGCGCGACGGCCATCGCCTCGGCGGACGGATGATCCGGCTCGGCATGCCAGCCGCGGCGGCGCACCAGCTCCGCCACCGCGCGCCGCGCCTCCTCCAGGCCCTCGGGTTCACCGGTGGACGGCGGGGTGATCGCGAACTGCGCCGCGCCGAGCACCTTGTGCACGGACTCGTCGGATGAGTCGACGGCGGCCAACACCTCTCGAACGGCCGAGACCGAGAGTCCTCCGACGTCCATCAGCCCGCGGATCAGCCGCAGCCTGCGGACATGACTGTCGTCGTAGCCTGCCTGGTTCGGGCTGGTCAGCCGGCCCGCGGGCAACAGCCCCTCGCGGACGTAGTACTTGATCGTCGGGACCGCCACACCCGTCTCGCGACTCAATTCCCCGATGCGCATCTGCCGCCCTCCCCTGTCCCGGGCCTGCGTCCCGGCGTATCTCCGGGTCCCCCTGATCGCTTCCCCGGCCTTGCCAATCCACTCCTCATCATAGATAGTCCAGCTATCAGATAGTGGGAAGCGCTACTATCCGTCCTGCTGGGGGATCCGCATGCCCAAACACCCGTTGCTGTCCGAATTCCGCCCCATGTCCCGCTACCGTTCGCTGCTCGCCTTCTCCTGGGCGATGGCGGCGCTCGCCGTCGTCTCGGCGGTGGGTCTGATCGTCGATGACCGCGTCCTGGTGGGCGCGCCGATCTGGTTCAAGCCACTCAAGTTCTCGGTGTCGTTCGCCGCCTACGGGCTCACCCTCGCCTGGATGCTGTCGCGGCGCACCGCCCCGAGCCGGGTCGGCCAGTGGTCCGCACACACCGTCGTCGTGGCCGGTCTCATCGAGATGGCGGTCATCACCGGCCAGACGGTGCGCGGCCGGCGCAGCCACTTCAACATCGAAACCCCGCTGGACCGGGGCCTGTTCCTGGTCATGGGGATCACCATCGCCGCACTGTGGGCAGGCACCTTCGTCATCGCGCTGCTCCTCTTCCGGGCCCGCCTGGGCGACCGGGCCACGACCTGGGCGATCCGGCTCGGCCTGCTGCTCGCACTGGCCGGTCTGCTGCTGGGCGGCCTGATGGTGCTGCCCACCCCGGCCCAGCAGGCCGCGGGCGATCTGGCCACCACCATCGGCGCGCACAGCGTCGGCGTCCCCGACGGCGGCCCGTCCATGCCGCTCACCGGCTGGAACACCACCGGCGGCGATCTGCGCATCCCGCACTTCTTCGGGATGCACGCCCTCCAGGCACTCCCCCTCTTCCTCTACGGGATCGAGGCACTGGCCGGACGGTTCACCCGGCTCCGGGACGCCCGGGTACGACTGCGCCTGGTCCTGGTCGCGGCCGGCTGCTCCGCCGCGCTGCTCGCGCTGGTGACCTGGCAGGCGCTGCGCGGGCAGGCCCTGTTCCGCCCGGACACGGCGACCCTCGCCGCACTCGGCGCCATCGCGGTGGGCACGGCGGCGGGCACCTTCGCGGCCCTGCGCGGACGCCCCACACCGGACGACGAGTCGCCCCTCACCGGCGCGCCCGGCGGCGCCACCACCCAATCCCCCACCCCCGCCAAGGAGTTCACGGCATGACCCACAGCGCCCTCTTCGACCTGGCGTTCTACCTCGCGGCACCGTTCTGGGCGCTGCTGATCCTCGCCCCCGGGTGGCGGTGGACCGACCGGATCGCCGCCTCCCCGCTCCCGATGGTGCCGGT
This sequence comes from Streptomyces sp. NPDC050636, assembly GCF_040654775.1. Taxonomy (NCBI): domain Bacteria; kingdom Bacillati; phylum Actinomycetota; class Actinomycetes; order Kitasatosporales; family Streptomycetaceae; genus Streptomyces; species Streptomyces sp. NPDC050636. Next base: position 172,049 of record NZ_JBFAIP010000005.1, on the reverse strand, counting down.
CATCGCCGTCTATCTCGCCCTGGCGCTACCGGTGTTCCCGCAGCTGTGGGCCGCGGTGAGCCGCCCCGACCTGGCCGGCTTCCAGGAGCTGCTGACCCTCGGCGGCGGCGCCGGTGCCATCTGGGCCCAGGTCATCGCCTGGGATCTGTTCCTGGGCCAGTGGATGTACCGCGAGGCCCGCGCCCTCGGCATCCACCCCCTGGTGATGGGACCGCTGCTGGTGCTGACCATCGTGCTCTCCCCCATCGGCGTCCTGCTCTTCATCGGTATCCGCGCGGGGGTCCGGTCCCGGGCGGGCCGGCACCCTTCGCCCGGCGAACGCTCCCTCACCTGACGGGATTGCCGTCCGAGCCGGTGAGGTGATCGCTGCGGCGGTCACCCCACCGGCGCGGCTACCACCGGGCGATAACCTGCGGCGAGCGAACACACCGGCACACCAGGGGGCACCGTGAACCGCGACGAACGGGCGATCGGCGCCGTCCTGGGCTCCGCCGTCGGCGACGCACTCGGCGCGCCCTTCGAGTTCGGCGAGCCCGGCGCGTACACCGCCCGATTCCCGGACGGCCTGGGAGAGATGCATGCGGGTGGCGGCTGGGACCTGGGCGAGGCCACCGACGACACACAGATGGCCGTGCTCACCGCCCAGTCGCTGCTGGCGCGCGGCGGCCTCGATCTCCCCGACGTCTTCCGCCGCTTCCAGCGCTGGGCCGCGGGCGGCCCGAAGGACATCGGGCTGCAGACCGAGGACGTACTCGGCAGCGGGCTGCCCTGGGACCGCGCGGCCGCAGCGCACTTCGAGATCAACGCGCGCGCCGCCGGCAACGGCTCCCTGATGCGCACCGCCCCGTCGGCCGTGTACTTCGCCGGGCGCGGCCGTACGACGACGATGGACGCCGCCCGGCGGCTGGCCGCACTCACCCACGGCGACCGCGCGGCCTGGGAGGGCACCGCCGTCTTCCACGAACTGGTCAGGACCGCCCTGGACGGAGCCGATCCGCTCGCCGCCGTGCCGGACGCCCTCGCGGCCGTGCACCCGGACCACCACGACCGCTGGGCCGTCGTCCTGGCCCCCGACTGGCACCCCGAGCTGGCTACCGAGTTCAACGGCGCGGTCTGGCCCTGCCTGGGCTCCGCGCTCTGGGCGCTGCGCACCACCGGCTCGTACGCCGACGCGCTGGGCGCCGCGATCGACCTCGGCGGGGACACCGACACCGTCGCGGCGGTCACCGGTGGGCTGGCCGGCGCGGTGTACGGCGCGTCCGCGATCCCGGACGGCTGGACGCGCCCACTGCACGTACCTCTGCCCGGCTTCGGCGACACGGTGCTGCGTAGCGCCGAACTGACCACGCTGGCCGAACGGTTGCTGCACGCCGGCGGGTGACACCAGGGCCGCCGGCAACCGGCGCTCGGGCCTGTCCGACGGGTCAGGGCCTAGCCGTGGTGGAAGACCTCCCGCATCGGCGTCCACCACTCTCCCGCTACGGCCCCCTCGGTCTGTTCCTGGCACGGATCCGTGAGCCGCCACCACGCCTGGGTCAAGGGATCGGCCGCCATCCGCGCCATATCGGCGGCGTAGTCGTCGCCGACGTACTCGAAGTAGGAGAAGAGCAGATCGCCCTCCAGGAAGATGGAATAGTTGCGGAGATTGCAGGCGGTGATCATCGCCAGCACGTCCGGCCAGGCCGCCTCGTGCAGCCGCAGATACTCCTCGCGGTGCTCGGGACGCAGCTTGATGAGCTTTCCGAAACGCCGCACGGGGACGGTCTCTTCGCCGCTGGTCGCACTCATGGCGGCATCCTGCACCACCCGCCCCACCGGCGACACCGGGCCGGCCGCCCCTGACGAACTCCGCCGCTCCCTCCAGCAATTGGTTGACGGCGCACGCATCTACCTGTTCCACTGATCGCATGCGTCCTCAGCAACGGCTGGTCACCCGCGACCACATCGACTTCGGTCGAGTGTGGTCCGCCTCTTGTTGCCGCTGACTTCTCCGTAGCGCACCACCCCTCCCCGTACGGCGATCCCGTACGCCCATGCCATGAAGCGCATGACCTACGAGAAGACGAGGCCACGCCCATGCCTGTCGAGTTTCTCGGCATTGCCGCAACCAACGACGGTTCCGAAGTCACCCCGCGCTCCGGCGTGTCCTTCGACAAGGACTACACGCTGAAGCTCGCCCGCGCCCACGAGGAGTACGGCTGGGACCGGGTGCTGTTCGCCTACGGCTCCGGCTCCCCCGACCCGTCCCCGGCCGCGGCCTACATCGCCGCGCGCACCGAAACCCTGCAACTCCTGGTGGCCCACCGCCCCAACGTCTCCTATCCGACATTCGCCGCAAAGACCTTCGCGACGCTGGACCGGATCAGCGACGGCCGGCTCGCGGTGCACTTCATCACCGGCGGCAACGATCACGAACAGCGCCGCGAGGGCGACACCCTCACCAAGGACGAGCGCTACGACCGCACCCGTGAATACATCCGCATCGTCAAGAAAGCGTGGACCAGCCACGAGCCCTTCGACCACGAGGGCACGCACTACCGCTTCCACGACTTCGTCTCGGACACCTTCCCCGTCCAACAGCCGCATCCGCAGGTGTCGTTCGGCGGCTCCTCGGCCGCGGCGTACGCGGCGGGCGGCGCCGAGGCGGACATCTACTGCCTGTGGGGCGAACCGCTGGCACAGACCGCGGAGCAGATCGCCTCGGTCAAGGCGGCGGCGCTGGCGGCGGGCCGTACCGATGTCCCCAGGATCCAGGTCGCCTTCCGGCCGGTCATCGCGCCCACGGAAGAGCTGGCCTGGGAAAAGGCACACCGCACCCTGGAGCGGATAAGGGCGCGTAAGGCGGGCGGCGCGCTCAGCCGCCGGCACCCGTTGACGAACCCGCAGAACACCGGCTCGCAGCGGCTGCTCGCGGTCGCCGCCGAGGGCGAGCGGCACGACCGGGCGCTGTGGACCCCGACCGCCGCGGAAACCGGCGGCGCGGGGAACTCCACGGCCCTGGTCGGCACACCGGAGACCGTCGCGCAGGCGCTGCTCGACTACTACGACCTGGGCGTGGACATCCTCTCCGCCCGCGGCTACGACCTGCTCGACGACGCGATCGACTTCGGGCGGCAGGTCATCCCGATCGTCCGCGAGGAGGTCGCCAAGCGGGACGCGGAGCGGGCGGCGGAACGCGCTTCGGAGCGGGCGGCAGAGCGGGCTTCGGAGCAAGCGGCGGTCCCGGCGGCGGACCGGCACGCGTCATAGCTCCGCGCCACCGCACCGCGTAGCACAGCGACGGCGCCCGCCCCCCTCAACGGGGTGGACGGGCGCCGTCCTCAGCCGAACCGGCCCGCTCGAACCGGCTCGTGCCAACCCTGCTCAGCCCACCGACGAATACGCCACCACGCCCCGCAGCACGCCGTCCACGGCCTTACGGGCCGTACGCGCCACCGAGCCGCCGGGCGGGGCCGCCGCCGCGATCTGGCCGAGGACATCGATCAGCTGCTTGCACCAGCGGACGAAGTCACCGGCCGGCATCTCCGCCTCCATCAGCACCTCGTCGAGGCCGAAACCGGAGGCCCAGCGGTACGCGGCCCATGCGAAGCCCAGGTCCGGCTCGCGCTGGCCGACGCCCTCCGCCTGGTTGATCTTGTGGTCCTCCTCCAGGGCATCCAGCCGGCCCCAGATACGCACCATCTCCGCCAGCGCGTCCCGAGCCCGGCCGGACGGCAGCTTGGGTGCCACCGCGTCGTCCGCCTGGCGCGCCTCGTACACCAGCGCCGACGCGCACGCCGCCAGCTCCGCCGGGCCGAGCCCCTCCCAGACGCCGTCCCGCAGGCATTCGCTCGCCAGCAGATCCAGCTCGCCGTAGAGCCGGGCCAGCCGCCGGCCCTCGTCGGTGACGGAGTCCCCTTCGAGGTAGTCCAGCTCGGTCAGCAGCGCGCAGATCCGGTCGAAGGTGCGCGCGATGGTGTTGGTCCGCCCCTCGATCCGGCGCTCCAACTGGCGGGTGTCGCGCAGCAGACGGTGATAGCGCTCGGCCCAGCGGGCGTGGTCCTCGCGCTCGTCGCAGCCGTGGCAGGGGTGCGCGCGGAGCGCCGTACGCAGCCGGGTGATGTCCCGGTCGTCGGCCGCCTCGGAGCGCGGCTTGCGGTGCCGCGAGGGCACCAGATGGCCGGCCTTGGTGCGCAGCGCGGACGCCAGATCGCGCCGCGACTGCGGGCTGCGGGCGTTGAACGACTTGGGGATGCGCATCCGGTCCAGCGCGCTGACCGGCACCGGGAAGTCGATCGACGCGAGCCGCTTGACCTGCCGCTCGGCGGTCAGCACCAGCGGCCGCGGGCCCTCCTGCGCATCGAAGCCGCGGTGGCCGTTCGTCCGCCCCGGGGACGTGCCCGGGTCGAGCACCAGCGCCAGACCCGCGTACTTGCCCGTCGGCACATGGATGACATCGCCCGGCTTGAGCTTCTCCAGCGCCGCGACGGCCGCCACCCGCCGCTGCGCCGCGCCCTGCTTGGCCAGCTCCGTCTCACGGTCCTTCAACTCCCGCCGCAGCCGGGAGTATTCCTCGAAGTCGCCGAGATGGCAGACCATCGAGCCGCGGTAGCCGGCCAGGCCCTCCTCGTTCTTCTGGACCTGCCGCGAGATCCCGACCACCGACTTGTCGGCCTGGAACTGCGCGAAGGACATCTCCAGCAGCTCCCGCGAACGGTGCCTGCCGAACTGCGAGACGAGGTTGACCGCCATGTTGTACGACGGCTTGAAGGAGGAGCGCAGCGGATACGTACGGGTCCCGGCGAGGCCGGCCAGCGCGCCCGGGTCCATGCCGCGCTGCCACAGCACCACGGCATGGCCCTCGATGTCGATGCCACGGCGCCCGGCGCGACCGGTGAGCTGGGTGTACTCGCCGGGGGTGATGTCGGCGTGCTGCTCGCCGTTCCACTTGACGAGCTTCTCCAACACCACGGACCGCGCAGGCATGTTGATGCCCAACGCGAGCGTCTCGGTGGCGAAGACGGCCTTGACGAGCCCCTGGACGAAGAGCTCCTCGACGACCTCCTTGAAGGTCGGCAGCATGCCGGCGTGGTGGGCGGCGATGCCCCGCTCCAGGCCCTCCAGCCACTCGAAGTAGCCCAGCACATGGAGGTCGTCGTCCGGGATTCCGGCCGTCCTCGCCTCCACTATGCGGCGGACCTTCTCGCGCCCCTCCTGGTCGTTGAGTCGCAGGCCCGACGCCAGGCACTGCTGGACGGCCGCCTCGCAGCCGGCGCGGCTGAAGATGAAGGTGATCGCGGGCAGCAGGCCCTCGTTGTCGAGGCGGTCGATCACCTCGGGGCGGCTGGGCGTCCAGATCCGGCTGCGCTGCCGCCGCTCGCGCTCGCGGTCCGCCTCCCGCATCGTGCGGCCGCGGCGCTTGTCCCGGCCGAACGTCGGCCGGCTGTTCTCCATCCGCGCCAGCCGCTCCAGGTCGGGGTTGACCTCACGGCGGCCGCCGCCCTGACCGTCCCGCTCCTCGAACAGGTCGTAGATCCGGCGGCCCGCGAGGACGTGCTGCCACAGCGGCACCGGCCGTTCCTCGGCGACGATCACCTCGGTGTCGCCACGGACCGTGTCCAGCCAGTCACCGAACTCCTCGGCGTTGGAGACCGTGGCCGACAGCGACACCAGCGTCACCGAAGCGGGCAGGTGGATGATCACCTCTTCCCAGACGGCGCCGCGGAAGCGGTCGGAGAGATAGTGCACCTCGTCCATGACCACATAGCCGAGGCCGACCAGCGACTGCGAGCCGGAATAGAGCATGTTCCGCAGCACCTCGGTGGTCATCACGACCACCGGCGCCTCGGAGTTGATGCTGTTGTCGCCGGTCAGCAGGCCGACCTTGTCGGCGCCGTAGCGCTTGACCAGGTCCGTGAACTTCTGGTTGGACAGAGCCTTGATCGGCGTGGTGTAGAAGCATTTCCGGCCCTGCTCCAGGGCCAGGTGGACGGCGAATTCGCCCACGATCGTCTTGCCGGATCCGGTGGGGGCCGCGACCAGCACTCCCTTGCCGGCCTCCAGGGCCTGGCACGCCTCGACCTGGAACGGATCCAGCCCGAAGTCGTACATCTCTCGGAAAGGGGCGAGTGCGGTGGCCTGCTCGGCCGCCCTGAGCTTGGCGGCGGCATAGCGCTCAGCAGGGGACATGTCCTCGGTCATCGTGCTTACGAGACTACCGGCCGCCTCTGACAACGACCGGATCTTTATGGCTGCCCTTTACCCACGGGCAGCCCTTCACCGACGGAGCCACGGCTGCCGTTCGGCGTCCGGACAGGCGAACGGCCCCGGCTCGCAGAGCACGGGGCCGCCGAAGACCGTCCGGTCACATCAGGTCACAGCCGTTGCACAAAAGGTCATGTCACGTCGTCATAGCCGCCGCGGCGGCTCACCTCGTCGCCCGGCTCACCGCTCGCCTGCTCCGGGAGCATCCGGCCGGAGGCGACCGGCTCGGTCCCGCCGATGCCCTCGGGCGTCAGATCGAGCTCGGACGCCTCGTCGTCATCGAGGTCCGCGTCCGGGTTGCTGCGCTTACGGCGGCGGTCGTTGAGCAGGCAGATGCCGACGGCGCCGAAGTACAGCACCACGATCGGGATAGCCAGCAGGCCCATCGTCAGCGGGTCACCGGTGGGTGTCGCGAGCGCCGAGAAAACCGTGATGCCCAGCACCATGAACCGCCACCAGCCCAGGATCCGGCGGCCGGTGAGTACCCCACCCATGTTCAGCAGCACCAGGAGGAGCGGCAGCTCGAAGGCCAGGCCGAAGACCACGACCATGCGCGTGACGATGTCGAGGAACTCGTCCGCCGGGAAGAGGTTGGCCCACTCGCTGGGGGTCAGTCCGACCAGCGCGCCCGCGGTGGTCGGCAGCACCGCGTAGGCGAGGTAGGCGCCGCCGAGGAAGAGCGGTACACCGGCGCCGACGAAGCTCAGCGCGTACTTCTTCTCGTGCTTGTGCAGGCCCGGCGCGAGGAAGGCCCAGAGATGATAGAGCCACACGGGGCTGGCGACGACGACGCCGGCGGTGAGGGACAGCTTGAGCAGGATGGTGAACGGTGCCAGCAGACCGTTCGCGGTGATCTCGGCGCAAGGGTGTGTCCGCGGCCCGGTGGTGGAGGTGCCCTTGGGGCAACCCACGGCGTCGATGACCGGGCCCGTGATGAAGTGGGCCAGCGGCTCGTACTGCCACATCGCGATGGCGGTGACCACCACGATCGCCAGCACCGACTTCAGCAGCCTGTTGCGCAGCTCACGCAGATGCGCCGCGAGCGGCATCCGCCCCTCGGGGTCCTTCTCCTGCTTGCGGGCGGACTTGAGCAACCCACTTCCTCGTCTCGTACATCAGCCGTTCCCGATCGGGCCGGCGACTGGATCGGCTCGGGTCAGCTCTTGTTGGTGGTGTTCGGCTCGGCCACCGGGCGCGAGCTGGTCACATCACCGGGAGCCGCCTGAATCGTACGAGGGGTCTGCTGCGCGGCGTCGGAGGGCGCCTCGGACGTGGTGCCCGTCGTGGCACCGCCGTCCGCCTCGCCTTCCTTCTTCATCGCCTTGGCCTCGCTCTTGAGGATGCGAGCGGATTTGCCGAGCGAACGCGCCATGTCCGGGAGCTTCTTCGCGCCGAACAGCAGCACAATGACGGCGAGGATCAGAACGATCTCGATGGGCCTCAGGTTGCTGAGCATGTGCGACTACCTTCTCGCCGGGGCGGCGTCTGCTGTGGTGCCTGCCGAATGGGGGTCGGACTGGCGTCCTGGTGCTACCTCGATCGTAACGTTCGGTGGTAAACGCTCGGCAATCCCCGTGCATACTCCGGATTGCCTCCCTGACACGCGGCCCGCCTGCCTCACAGACCACACGCTGATGCAGCGTACCTCCCGGATCTCCGAGGCAGCAGAGCGCCGCCGTCAGTCGGTACCGACTTCATGGGCGCGGGCGGCGAGCGGGGTCGCGGCCCGCTCCAGATCCTGTGCGGCCCGCTGGATCCGGTCCGACGCCGTGCCCACCTCACGGGCCAGCCGCCGTACTTCGACGAAGACGCGGACGGCGAGGACGCCGAGCACGGCGATGCCGAGGAAGCCGAGGGCGATAGCGATCATGGGCCAGAGCATGAGGCGAGCCTATCGGGCGTCACCGAGGGGAGCCCGCCCTGCGTCACACCGGGCCGGTCAGCCGGTGTGCAGCCGCAGCGTCCGGACCCCGCCGTCGGTCAGCAGCTCGATGATCCGCTCACCGGCCGGCTTGCGCACCGAACTGCCGCAGTCGGGGCAGGTGAAGGAGTAGAAGGTGGTGCGGCTGCTGGCGCCGATGGCCAGCCGGAAGGCGTCCGAGGCCAGTTCGAAGCGGCCCCGGCAGTCCGGGCAGGCCGCCTTGAAGAGCACCGGAGCGGTCATCGTCGCCATCGTGGTCGTCATCCTTCGCTGCCTCCTCCTTGCGGTGATCGGAGCTTACGGCCACCGGTGTGCCGCGGTCACTCGCCGTACGCCGCCAGCGCCTGGCTCGCCGCCTGCCGCGCGCTGTCGGCGAGGGCCCGCGGCGACACGATCCGGCCGTCCCTGCCCAGCCGCAGCGCGAGGCGCCGCAGCGAGGCCGGGTCGGGGGTGCGCAGGGTGATGCGCAGCCCGCCGTCGGGCAGCTCCTCGGCGCTGTCGTGCGGGTAGTACTCGGCGACCCAGCGGCCACCGGGCCCGACCTCGATGGACACCTCGGGGTCCTCGGCCGCGGGCTGCACCAGGCCCTCGGACAGATCACGCAGCTCGATCGGCGGCGGGTCGGCGGGCGCGTCCAGCAGCTTGATCTCGGCGACCCGGTCGAGCCGGAAGGTCCGCCGGGCCTCCGAGAGCCGGCACCAGGCCTCTACATACGTGTGGCCGACGGCGAAGAGCCGGATCGGGTCCACCTCGCGCTCGGTCAGCTCATCGCGGGCCGGGGAGTAGTAGCGCAGCCACAACCGGCGCCGTTCGGCGATGGCGCGGTCCACGTCGGCGAAGACCCCGCCCTCGGACTCGAAGGTCACCGAGAGCCGGGAGCTGGCGCCGGCCGCCTCACCGGCCGCCGCCTCCAGCTTCGCGGTGGCCCGCAGCAGCGCCTGCCGGTCGCCCTCGCGCAGACCGGGGAGGGTGGCCACGGCACGGGCCGCGACCAGCAGCGCGGTGGCCTCGTCGGCCGCCAGCCGAAGCGGTTCGGCGACATCGTCGGGGTTGTGCCACCAGATGCGGTCGCCGTCGGTGTCGATGTCCAGGAGGTCGCCGCCCCGGAAGCTCGTACCGCACATCGGCAGTATGTCGAGGTCGGTGATCAGCTCGTCCTCGGTGATGCCGAAGGCGCGGGCGACGTCACCGACGCGCGCGCCGGGGCGCTCGCGCAGATAGGTCACCAGCGACAGCATCCGCCGGGTCTGGTCGATCGCGTTCGTAGCCATGGAGTGTGCGTCCCGTCTCTCTCAGCCCTTGGCCACGGCACGCAGCCGGTCCACGACATCGGCCCGCAGTTCGGCGGGTTCCAGCACCACCACGTCCGGCCCGAACTCCACCAGCCAGGCGTCGAATCCGTGCCCGTTGGGGATCTCCAGCTCGTCCCAGCCGTCGCCCAACTCCCGTACGGAGAGCGCGCGGGCGCGCAGCGGGTAGCCGTGTTCGGCGCGGAGCTTGATCTTCGCGGTTCCGGTGGCGGTCTCGCCGGCCCAGCTCTCGACGGTCTCGCGGACGGTGACGTGATCGGGCACCGGTGCGGTGAACTTCCCTTGGCGGGAACGGACCTTGCCGGTGATCCGGGACAGCCGGAAGACCCGCTCGGCCTTGCGGTCACGGTCCCAGCCGGCCATGTACCAATGGCCGCGCCAGCACTCCAGGATCCACGGTTCGACCTGCCGCTGCTCGGGGCGGGCGGCATTCGACTTGCGGTAGTCGAAGACCACCGGGCGGCGGTCCCGGCAGGCCAGCATCAGCGGCTCGAAGGCCGCCTCATGGGCCGGGATGCGGGGTTCGAGCGCGCTGTGCGGCTGCCCGGCGTCGATGTCCTCACCGTCCGCGGCCAGCGGCATCCCGGCCGCCCGCAGCTTCTGCAGCGCGCCACTGGCGGCACCGGCGAGCCGGGCCTGCTGCCAGATCTTGGCGGCCAGCCCGAGGGCGGCGGCCTCCTCGGCGTCCAGAGTGATCGGGGGGAGGCGGTTGCTGTCGCGGCGGGCCACATACCCGACATCGCCGTCGATGCCGTCGACGGTCTCGATCACCAGGCCCAGCTCGCGCAGATCTTCCTTGTCCCGCTCGAACATGCGACTGAAGGATTCGTCGCTGTTCGCCTCGATATAGGCCTCGATGGACGACCTGAGCTCACGCTTGGTCAGCGGGCGTCGCGTCCCCAGCAGGCACAGCGCCAGGTTCATCAGCCGCTCGGCCTTGGCAATCGCCATCGACGCCCTTTCGCGATTTCCCGTTGTACTTCCCGACCGTTGACCGTACCGCTCAGGGTGCCTGTGGCAAAAGCCGGACGAGTAAGCCCCCACTCCCTTCGTCCGCCCGTAGGGCAGTCAGAAGGGAGCGGGGGCTTACTCAGCGGGTCAGCGTTGGTCTCAGACGGAGACCAGGTCGCAGACGAAGATCAGCGTCTCGCCCGGGGCGATCCGGCCGCCGCCGGCGCCACGGTCGCCGTACGCGAGGTGCGCGGGGATGGTCAGCTTGCGGCGGCCACCGACCTTCATGCCCTGCACGCCCTGGTCCCAGCCGGCGATGACCTGGCCGGCGCCCAGCTGGAACTCCAGCGGGTTGCCACGGTTCCAGCTCGCGTCGAACTCCTCGCCCGTGCTGAAGGCGACGCCGACATAGTGGACCTTCACGAAGTCCCCCGCCTTGGCGACCGCCCCGTCACCCTCCCACAGGTCCACGATCTCAAGATCGGTGGGAACCGGGCCATCAGGAAAGTCGATCTCGGGCTTGTCGATGCTCACGTATGTGCTCCTACTTACGAATCTTTACGATTTGCTGAGTCAGTCTCGCAGATGCAGGTCAGAAGGTGCCGACGATGTCGACCACAAAGACCAGCGCGTCTCCCTTGGCGAGACCGCTGCCCTGCGGGGGCTCGTCCCCGTAGGCGAGATCCGCGGGAATCGCGAGCAGCACCCGGTCACCGACGTGCTTGCCGACCAGACCCTTGTCCCAGCCCTTGACGACGCTCCCGGTGCCGATCTGGAAAGCGGTCGCACCGCCGTGGTCCCAGGAGGAGTCGAACTTCTTGCCGTCCCGCCACTTCACGCCGGTGTACTGCGCGACAAGCGCGTCACGGGCCTTCACCTCGGGCCCCTTGCCCTTGATGAGCACCTGCTCCTTGAGCTTGGTGGGCGCCTTCTCCCCCTCGGGAATGGTGATCACCGCGGCCTTCTGCCCCTCGGCCTTCACCTCCGGCATACCGTCCTCCGGCGCCGCCTGCTCGCCCTTGACCTGAGCCTTCTTGTCGACATGCGTGGCACCGGCGATGTCGAAGACGAACACCAGGCCGTCCCCGGGCTTGATGCCCGCCTGCGGGTTCACCTCGCCGATGAGCGCCTTGGCGGTCCCCTCCACCTCGACACGGCTGCCGATCTTCTTCCCCTCCAGCGCCTCCAGCGCCTTCACCGGGACCGGCAGGTTCTGCTGCATCTGCGGCAGCTGATCATTGAGCTCGAAGACGAGCTGGCGCTTGGGGGCGTTCTTGTCCGCGCCGGGCTGGACGTCCCAGCTGCTGCCGAAGCTCTGCCCCTTCATCAGCTGCCCCGCGTAGTCCACACGAACGTTGTCGCCCGCCTTCACGGCCGCACCCTTGCCCGCGACGACGGTCTTGGTGACCACCTGGTCGGGCGCCTTCGCGTTCTTCGCAACGGTGATCTTGGGCTTTTCCCCGACATCGCCCTTCACCGTGGCGACCGCCGCCGGGGACGTGCCCTTGTCGTCGTCCGAACCGCATGCGGCGGTGAACAGCAGAAGGGGCACGGCCAGCGCAGCGGCGGCGGCGCGGCGGGTGTTCTTCGTGAACGAGCGGTACGGGGCGCGTTCCCCGGGAGATTTCAGCATCTGTCCAACTCGGCTCGTGGGGGTGGATGGGCAATGCCCGCCACTCTACGACCTGTTCCCCCGAGCGTTTCCCGACGCAACACAGCAATGTGCCGGGAGCATTCGCGCTCCCGGCACACCACCGCATTCCCCGCGGGTCACATCCCGGCGATCAGCTTCTCCACTCTGTCGTCGACGGAACGGAACGGGTCCTTGCACAGGACCGTGCGCTGCGCCTGGTCATTGAGCTTGAGATGCACCCAGTCGACGGTGAAATCGCGGCGCTGCTCCTGAGCCCGCCGGATGAAGTCACCGCGCAGCCGGGCGCGAGTGGTCTGCGGCGGCACCGACTTGCCCTCGAAGATCTTCAAGTCGTTGCAGATCCGCGCCGCTTGACCCTTCCGCTCCAGGAGGTAGTAAAGCCCCCGGCGACGGTGGATGTCGTGATATGCGAGGTCTATCTGCGCCACTCGTGGGTGGGACATGGTGATGTTGTTCTTTGCGCGATACCGCTCGATGAGCTGATGTTTCATCACCCAGTCGATCTCTGTCGAGATACGGTCGAGCTCCTCGTCCCGGATCGCCTCCAGGGTGCGGCCCCACAACTCCAGGACCTGCTCGACGGTTCCCGTGCGGATTCCCCGACGGTCGCAGAAATCAACGGCCTTTTCGTAGTACTCCTGCTGCACTTCGAGAGCCGACGCCTCCCGCCCGCTTGCCAGCCGCACCTTGCGCTGACCGGTGATGTCGTGACTGACCTCACGAATTGCCCGGATCGGATTCTCCAGTGTGAGATCACGCATTACCGTGCCCGCCTCGATCATGCGCAGCACGAGATCGGTGGCCCCGACCTTGAGCAGCATGGTCGTCTCGGACATATTGGAGTCACCGACGATGACATGCAGCCGGCGGTAACGCTCGGCATCCGCATGCGGTTCATCGCGGGTATTGATGATCGGACGGGAACGGGTCGTGGCCGAGGAGACACCCTCCCAGATGTGCTCGGCACGCTGACTCACGCAGTACACGGCGCCCCGCGGCGTCTGCAGCACCTTGCCCGCGCCGCACAGCAGCTGACGCGTGACGAGGAACGGAATGAGGATGTCCGCGAGCCGGGAGAACTCACCATGGCGGGCGACGAGATAGTTCTCGTGGCAGCCGTAGGAGTTTCCCGCCGAATCGGTGTTGTTCTTGAAGAGATAGACGTCGCCCGCGATTCCCTCCTCGTGCAGGCGGCGTTCGGCGTCGACGAGCAGGCCTTCGAGAATGCGCTCGCCGGCCTTGTCGTGGGTGACCAGTTCGGTCACGTTGTCGCACTCGGGGGTTGCGTATTCCGGATGCGATCCCACGTCCAAGTACAGGCGGGCGCCGTTCCGCAGGAAGACATTGCTGCTGCGGCCCCATGACACAACACGGCGGAAGAGGTACCGCGCCACTTCGTCAGGCGACAGTCGGCGCTGTCCCCTGAACGTGCACGTGACGCCGTACTCGTTCTCCAGCCCGAAAATGCGGCGGTCCATGACTGAACATTACGCCTGATGGCCTGCTCTGAAACCGGGTTCGACGGCCCCGTTTCGATCATTTTCCGCCGGGCGGGCACCTTCCGTGCGCTGCACGGGATCCCCAAGAAATCGCTTCGTCGACAAAAGCACGAGCAGCGCCGCCACCCCGCCGGCACCGGCCACCGCGAAGCCCGCCGCCGAACCACCGCCCTCCACCGCCGGGCCCACCACCGAGGAGCCCGCCGCCGCTCCGACGCCGAACGTCGTCACCAGCCACGAAAACGCCTCCGTCACGGTGCCCTTGGGCGCATGCCGGTCCACCACCACGAACGCACAGGCCAGCGCCGGCGCCAGGAACACGCCGGCGACACCCGCCAGCACCGTCATCCCGAAGACACCTGGAGCCAGCATCAGCGGCAGATACCCCAGCGCCAGAAGGGCGATGAGCAATCGCAGCCGGTTCTCCGGGCGACCGGGCCACTCACGGGCACCGTAGACGAGGCCGCCGACCAGCGCGCCGACGCCGAGCGCGGAGAGCAGATAGCTGGAGATCATTCCGCCGCCGTACTCGTCGGAGTACGCCACCGCCGCGACCGCTATCGAGCCCAGCGCCAGCCCGACGAAGAAGAACGCCCCGATCAACACCAGCATCCCCGACGAACGCAGCGCGCCCAACCAGTGCGCATCACGCGGCCCGCTGCGCCACTGCCTGGACGGCTTCGAGACGACGACGGAGAGCGCGCCGAGCACCCCGAGAAGATTGACGACCAGCACCGCGACCCGCTCCGACCAGGCCGCCACGGACAGCGTGACCAGCAACGGCCCCACCGCGAACATGACTTCCTGTGCGACCGCGTCCAGCGCGTACGCGGCGTGCACCCGGTCCTCGCGCTTGAGGATCCCGGGCCACAACGCCCGCAGACCGCCCTCCAGGGGCGGGGTGAAGAAACCGGCGATCACCATGGCTACATACGCCAACCACGGCACATCCAGGCCGACGGCAGCCAGCAGCGCCATCCCGAGAGCGGAGAGCACCGCGGCGGGCAGCATCACCCGCGGCTGGCCGTAGAGGTCCACGGCGCGGCCCAGCAACGGCTGGCCGACGGCGGTGAAGACGCCGTAGACCGCGGAGAGGGCGCCGGCGATCGCGTAGCTGCCGCCCTCGGCGCGGATGAAGAGCACGATGGCCAACGACGCGGTGGCGTTCGGCAGCCTGCCGACCAAGGTGCCCAGCAGGAGCCGGGCCGCGTGCCGGGTCCTGAGCAGATCCGCATATCCCGCGGCCATTCCCGCCCCTCTCCGTCCGGCCCAGCCCGGACGTAATACGTATAACCTTCGGCGTTATACGTACCATGGCCGCAACCCGCGGGTCCACCCCGCAGCGGCCGAGCATGAGGAGTGACGCACCGGTGACCAGCAACCAGGCCAGCCCACCGGCCCGCCGCGAGCCGCCCCGCCCGACCGCCGCCACCCGCGTCACCAGCCGCGACGTCGCACGCGCCGCCGGAGTCTCACAGGCCGCCGTCTCCCTCGTCCTCGGCGACAAATGGCGCGGCCGGGTCTCGGAAACCAAGGCCGAGGCCGTACGGGCCGCCGCCCGCGAACTCGGCTACCGCCCCAACCTCGCCGCCCGCAACCTGCGCATGGGCCGCACCCGCACCGCCCTGCTCGTCGTCCCCGCCCTCACCACCGAATTCTTCGCCTGCGTCTACACCGGAGCGGCCCGTATCGCCGCCGATCACGGCTTCGGCGTAGTGCTCTACCCCTCCCCCGAGGGCATCGGACCCGCCCGCGACCCCTTCGACTCCGCATCCGCCACCCTCGACGGCGTCATCGCCTCCTCCATGGCCGCCGACGCCCTCACCGCACTACGGGACGCCGGCCTCCCCCTGGTGATGCTCGACAGCGACCCGGACGACGACCAGGCCACCGCCACCGTCAACCTCGATATCGCCGACGGCGTACGGCAGTTGGCCACCCACCTGCATTCCCTCGGCCACCGCCGGATCACCCACCTCACGGCCGGCGTGGACTCCTGGACCTTCCGGCTACGCGCCCGCACCCTGGCCGAAACACTGCACGGGACACCCGGCACACTGCTGCGCCACCACCCCGCCGCGCTCGGGGTCGACGGCGGACTGCACGCCGCGCACGCCGCACTGACCGGCCCCGGCCCCCGCCCCACCGCCCTGCTCTGCGACGACGACATCATCGCCGCGGGCGCCTGCAAGGCCGTACGCCGCCTAGGCCTGCGCATCCCCGAAGACATCTCCGTCACCGGATTCGACGACCTCGCCCTCGCCGTCGCCGTCGAACCGGAGCTGACCACCGTACGGCTGCCCGCCGAGGAATTCGGCGCGGCCGGCATGCGGGCCCTGATGGCCGTACTGGACGGCGACCGCCCCGAAGCCCCCACCCTGCCGGTCCAGCTCATCACCCGCGGCTCCACGGCCCCACCACCGACCGACACCGACCACACGACATGAGCCGTGCGCCCTCCCCCACCCCCAACGCCGCGCGCCCCGGCGGGCGATGACCCACCGGGGCGCGCGATCCGGGCACAGGCCCGGAAACAATGCTCAATACCTGCCCAGCACTTGCTCAGTCCTTCGACTCCGCCGACCCCTCAGAACCGTCCGGGGAATCACCGGAATCCGCGGAATCCGCATCCGAAGACCCGGAACCGCCCTTCCCCTTGGCACCCTTGGTGTCGGCGCCCTTACCGCTCCCGGCACCCTTGCCGTTTCCGGCGGACTCACCGGCACCCGAAGACTCCCCGGCCTCCCCGGCATCGCCTTCCGCGCCCTCCGCCGGCTTCTCGGCCTCGGAACCGCTGTGCTCATCCAGCAACCGCGACAGCTGACGCCCCAGAATCCGCTTGAACTTCCGCTGCTGCGGCCGCGTACGGTCCAGCGTCGCGACCTCAAGCTGCTCGGCGGTCAGCGTGCGCTCACTGCCGTTGGTGTCCCGCGACAGCGACTCGACGGCCAGCTTCAGCGCCTCGCCCAGCGTCATCCCATCACGGTGATGCTGGTCCAGATAGCTGCTGATCTGGTCGGCATTGCCACCCACCGCGACCGAACCGTGCTCGTCCACGATCGACCCGTCATGCGGCAGCCGGTAGATCTGATCATCCTCGGGCGCATTGCCGACCTCGGCGACGATCAACTCCACCTCGTACGGCTTCTCGGCGGCGCTGGAGAAAATCGTGCCGAGCGTCTGCGCATAGACATTCGCGAGACCGCGCGCGGTCACGTCCGCACGGTCGTAGGTATAACCCCGCAAATCGGCATACCGCACGCCACCGATCCGCAGATTCTCGAACTCGTTGTATTTGCCGACCGCCGCAAAGGCGATGCGGTCATAGATCTCGCTGACCTTGTGCAGGGCGCGGGAAGGATTCTCGGCGACGAAGACCACGCCGTCGGTGTACTGCAGCACCACGACACTGCGGCCACGCGCGATGCCCTTGCGGGCGTACTCGGCGCGATCGGCCATGGCCTGCTGGGGTGAGACATAGAACGGCGTCGACACCGGCTATCCGTCCCTTCCTGTCAATGGCTCCCTCACTGGAGCTCTATCACTGGCGTGGGGCTCCCCCAGCGTCGGCTGGGGGAGCTCATCCCGGAACATCCGTCCCGTCAGAGCAGCGCGGCACGCGGGCCGTCGGGCTGCTCGAAGCGGCGCTCATGCACGGCACGGGCGATCTCCGAGATCTCGGCCTCGGTGAGCTTCTTGAAGCCCTCCTCGGTGATCACCGTCACGATCGGATAGATCCGCCGGGCCAGATCCGGCCCACCGGTCGCCGAATCGTCATCCGCGGCGTCGTAGAGCGCCTGAACAACAGCGGTGGCGGCCTGATTCTCCGTGAAATCATCGCGGTAGAGCTTCTTGAGCGCCCCACGGGCGAAGACGGAACCGGACCCCGTCGACGCGAAGCCATGCTCCTCGGAGCGCCCGCCGGTCACGTCGTACGAGAAGATACGGCCCTTCTCGCGGTCGACATCCCACCCGGCGAACAGCGGCACCACGGCCAGGCCCTGCATGGCCATCCCGAGATTGCCACGGATCATCGTCGACAGCCGGTTCGCCTTGCCCTCCAAGGAGAGTTGAGCGCCCTCGACCTTCTCGAAGTGCTCCAGCTCCAGCTGGAACAGCTTGACCATCTCGACGGCGAGGCCGGCCGTACCCGCGATACCGACCGCCGAATACTCGTCGGCCGGGAACACCTTCTCGATATCGCGCTGCGCGATGACATTCCCCATCGTCGCCCGCCGGTCACCGGCGAGCACCACGCCGCCGGGGAACGACGCCGCCACAATGGTCGTGCCGTGCGGGGCCTCGATGGCTCCCTGGATGGGCGGCAACGGGCGGTTGCCCGGCAGCAGATCGGGAGAATGCTCGCCGAGGAAATCCATGAAGGACGAGGATCCAGGCGTCAGGAAGGCTGCTGGGAGTCGCCCGGTGCTACGAGTGTTGGCTTCCACGCGTTTCCTTCCAGGTAGTCGGCAGCTCGGTTCACAGCTGCGGGGTCATCCCTCAACAGGCCGAGGCCGGAATTGCAGTTGAAGCACAGTACGCCACGGACCCTACCCGTCTTGTGGCAGTGATCCACATGTACGGCCGGAGCCTTCAGGCAGATCGCACAGAGCGCCATCTGAGAGGCGATCATCTCGTCACGCTGGGCTTCGGTCATGCCGTACTTCCGGCGGCGGTGGTCCACACGCCCCGACGCCGCCCGGCATGGCTGGACCACCGGCTGCTGCGCACGGCAGTGATCGAGGTTTGACCGCTTGCGGGCGAAGGCTGCATGCGACGTGGTCTCGCCGCACCGCACGCAGCCCCCAGAGCCTTCGATTCGAAGGTCACTCGCCGCCTTTTTGAACGAAACTTCGAACGAAGTCCTCTGCGTTCTCCTCAAGCACATCATCGATCTCGTCCAGGACGGAGTCCACGTCGTCCGACAATTTCTCCTGGCGTTCCTTGAGGTCCTCCGAAGCCTGCGCGTCCTGCGTCTGCTCCTCGACCTCTTCGGTGGAACGCGTGGCCTTCTGCTGTCCGCCGCCGCTGTCCTTGGTCGCCATATCCCTCACCCCGCTCGGTTCGCCCCGCTCGATGTGACCTTCCAAGATCCGACCCTACAAGCAGGGTCCGACATCGGCCCCGCACTTGGTGCAACGTCCGGGAGTCCCTTCCATGATTCCCGCACCGCGGCCATTTCAGCCGTGGATCAGCCACTGATCGCCGCGGATCTGGCGCGAACCAGCCGCTCGGTCAGCGGCCGGAAAGCGTCCTCACCAGGTCCTCGGCCGTCCGGCAGCGGTCCAGAAGCTCCTTGACGTGCTTTCGGGTCCCGCGCAGCGGCTCCAGCGTGGGGACCCGTTGCAGGGAGTCACGGCCGGGCAGGTCGAAGATGACCGAATCCCATGAGGCGGCCGCGACGTCGTCCGCGTACTGCTCCAGGCAGCGGCCGCGGAAATAGGCCCTGGTGTCCTCAGGGGGTTTCAGCTCGGCCCGCTCGACGTCGGGTTCCTCCAGGAGCCGCTTCATCTTGCCGCGGGCCGCCAGACGGTTGTACAGGCCCTTGTCGGGGCGTACGTCGGCGTACTGGAGGTCGATGAGGTGCAGTCGGGCCGCGTCCCACCCCAGGCCGTCGCGGCGACGGTAGCCCTCCATGAGCTCCCGTTTGGCGACCCAGTCGAGCTCGCCGGACAGGCTCATCGGATCGTTCTCCAGCCGCCCGAGCACGTCCTCCCACCTGGTCAGGATGTCCTTGGTCTGGTCGTCCGCATCCGCTCCGTAGCGGTCCTCGACGTACTTGCGGGCCAGCTCGAAGTACTCCATCTGGAGTTGTACGGCGGTGAGCGTGCGGCCGCTGCGGAGGGTGATCAGGTGTTGCAGGGTGGGGTCGTGCGAGACGTGGTGGAGGGTGCGCACAGGCTGGTCGACGGCCAGGTCGACGGCGATGAACCCGTCCTCGATCATGGAGAGCACCAGGGAGGTGGTGCCCAGCTTCAGGTAGGTCGAGATCTCGGAGAGGTTCGCGTCGCCGATGATCACATGCAGTCGGCGGTATTTCTCCGCGTCCGCGTGCGGTTCGTCGCGGGTGTTGATGATGGGGCGCTTGAGGGTCGTCTCCAGGCCGACCTCCACCTCGAAGTAGTCGGCGCGCTGGCTGATCTGGAAGCCGTGCTCATGGCCGTCCTGGCCGATGCCGACCCGGCCGGCGCCGGTGACCACCTGACGGGAGACGAAGAACGGCGTGAGGTGCCGCACGATGTCCGAGAAGGGGGTCTCCCGCTTCATCAGGTAGTTCTCGTGCGTGCCGTAGGAGGCGCCCTTGTTGTCGGTGTTGTTCTTGTAGAGGTGGATGGGCTGGGCGCCCGGGACCTGGGCCGCCCGCTCGGCGGCCTCGGCCATGATCCGCTCGCCGGCCTTGTCCCAGAGGACGGCGTCGCGGGGGTTGGTGACCTCGGGGGCGCTGTATTCGGGGTGTGCGTGGTCGACGTAGAGCCGGGCCCCGTTGGTGAGGATCACGTTGGCCAGGCCGATGTCCTCGTCGGTGAGCTGACTGGAGTCGGCGGCCTCACGGGCGAGGTCGAAGCCGCGGGCGTCCCGCAGCGGGTTCTCCTCCTCGAAATCCCAGCGGGCACGTCGTGCCCGGTGCATCGCGGCCGCGTAGGCGTTGACGACCTGGGATGAGGTGAGCATGGCATTGGCGTTCGGGTGGCCGGGGACGGAGATCCCGTACTCCGTCTCGATTCCCATTACTCGCCGTACGGTCATGCGGCCCTCCTTGCCCGGCGGCGCCCCCGGATGGGGTCGGCGCTCAAGTACCGCTGCGCTTCCGGTCCGTGTGCGATCCCCGCTCCCGCACAGCGTGACGCGGCGGTACCGAAGAGCCTAGAACGCCTTTGCGGCGCTGGGGAGATCATTACAGTCATTGCTCCAGTCCGGTTTTCCCTGGTCGGTCGCGCTCTTTGCAGGGGCGGTCCTCTCGTCCCCGGAAATGCGTCCGGCTGCGGACGCCCCGTGCAGGACATCCGCAGCCGGAGAGCGGCGTTACAGGTATTGGCCGGTATTCGCCACCGTGTCGATGGAGCGACCGGTGTCCGCGCCCTGCTTTCCGGTGACCAGCGTGCGGATGTATACGATCCGCTCGCCCTTCTTGCCGGAGATACGGGCCCAGTCGTCCGGGTTGGTGGTGTTCGGCAGGTCCTCGTTCTCCTTGAACTCGTCCACACATGCCTGGAGGAGGTGGGAGACCCGCAGACCCTTCTGGTTGTGTTCGAGGAAGGCCTTGATGGCCATCTTCTTCGCGCGTCCGACGATATTCTCGATCATCGCACCGGAGTTGAAATCCTTGAAGTACAGGACTTCCTTGTCACCATTGGCGTAGGTGACCTCCAGGAAGCGATTCTCCTCCGATTCGGCGTACATCTGCTCGACGACCGACTGGATCATCCCGCTGACCGCTGCCTTGCGCGACTGACCGTGTTCGGCGAGGTCGTCTGCGTGCAGGGGGAGTCTTTCCGTGAGGTACTTCGAGAAGATGTCCTTGGCGGCCTCCGCGTCCGGGCGCTCGATCTTGATCTTCACATCGAGGCGGCCGGGGCGCAGGATCGCGGGGTCGATCATGTCCTCGCGGTTGGAGGCGCCGATCACGATGACGTTTTCCAGGCCCTCCACGCCGTCGATCTCGGAGAGCAGCTGCGGGACGATGGTGTTCTCCACGTCCGAGCTGACGCCGGATCCCCGGGTGCGGAAGAGGGAGTCCATCTCGTCGAAGAAGACGATGACGGGTGTGCCCTCGCTCGCCTTTTCCCTGGCCCGCTGGAAGACCAGCCGGATGTGCCGTTCCGTTTCGCCGACGTATTTGTTGAGCAGCTCGGGGCCCTTGATGTTGAGGAAGAAGCTCTTCCCCGCGGGCTGCCCGGTCACCTCGGCGACCTTTTTGGCAAGGGAGTTGGCGACGGCCTTGGCGATGAGTGTCTTGCCGCAGCCCGGCGGGCCGTAGAGCAAGACGCCCTTGGGCGGGCGGAGTTCGTGCTCCTTGAAGAGGTCGGGGTAGAGGTACGGAAGCTCGACCGCGTCCCGGATCAGTTCGATCTGGCCGCCCAGACCACCGATCTTGGTGTAGTCGATGTCCGGGACCTCTTCGAGGACGAGTTCCTCGACCTCGCTCTTCGGGATGACTTCGTAGACGTAGCCGGAGCGGGATTCGAGAAGCAGGGCGTCGCCGGGGCGGATGGTGGTGTCCAGCAGTGGCTCGGCGAGCCGTACCACCCGTTCCTCGTCGGTGTGCCCGACCACCAGGGCGCGCTCGCCGTCCTCAAGGATTTCCTTGAGGGTGACGATGTCGCCGGCGCTCTCGTACTCCATGGCCTCGACCACATTGAGCGCTTCATTGAGCATGACCTCTTGGCCGCGCCTGAGGTCCTCGGTCTCAACACTGGGGCTGACATTGACCCGGAGTTTTCTGCCTCCGGTGAAAATATCGACCGTGCCGTCCTCGTTCGCCTGCAGGAAGACACCGAAGCCGGCCGGGGGCTGTGCGAGCCGGTCGACTTCCTCCTTGAGTGCGACGATCTGGTCGCGAGCCTCGCGGAGAGTATTGGCGAGTCGCTCGTTCTGAGCCGAAACGCCGGCCAGGTTGGTCTGCAGCTCGACGATCCGCTCTTCGAGAATCCTCGTGTGACGCGGAGAGTCGGCGAGCTTGCGTCGCAGGACGGCGATCTCCTGCTCAAGATAGGCAACCTGGCCGGCGGGATCTTCAGACCCCCGCCCCGGCCGGATGCCGCGGTTGATGTCGTCGTCGTGGGCTGCCACGGTCCTCACCTCCTCCAAGGAGCTGGACGCTTCCTGACCCTACCTGGGCCGGTGCAGGTTGAAACCCCTAGATCGAAAAGACTGTCGGGGTGTGTCCGATCTTCACCCTTGCGCACGTCCTCACGCCAAGGGAATACCCACCCATCAACATCGGAAAGCGAGCGGTTGTATCGTCGAGTCGGTCAACACCCGTCAGGGCTGGCGCCACTTAGACAAAAACGGTTCACGTAGGCAGGGAACGGCAGGCGAGATGACCGCGCAGGATGAAGCCCGTCCAGAGCTTGAAGTCTGGATCGATCAGGACCTGTGCACCGGCGACGGCATCTGTGCGCAGTATGCGCCGGAGGTCTTCGAGCTCGACATCGACGGTCTGGCCTATGTGAAGAGCTCGGATGACGAGCTGCTGCAGGACAAGGGCGCCACAACGCCCGTCCCGTTGACGCTGCTCAATGACGTGCGGGACTCCGCGAAGGAGTGCCCCGGGGACTGTATCCACGTCCGCCGCGTCGCGGACCGGGTGGAGGTCTACGGCCCGGACGCTGAGTAGCCGGGTAGACACGGCACGGACAGCACGTAGGCGTGGTGTGGTCGACAGCGACTACACCACGCCTACTTCATGTGACGGATCACGCACGCTCGGTGCTCGCAGCATCGGGGAGTTCGCTCTGGACGAACTTCCCGTCCTGCCATTGCCACTTGACGCTGTTGCGTACGTCGGGGCAGCAGCGCGGAACGTCGAGCGAGGAGTAGCCCAGGAGCGTCGCAGAGACCTCGTCGCCCTTGAGGGCGAAGTCCTCGACGCTGAGCTTCTGAGAGGGCGCGAGAAGGGTCGCGACGATCCGCGGCGGGGCTTCCGGGTTGTCGGTGGTGGTGGTCGGCTGCGCGAGGACGTAGACGCCGCTGGGCGGGGTGCCGACGTCGCTGTGGCAACGGACCACGGCGACGGTCTCGGTCGTGCCGTCGAGATCGAGGTCGCCGGAGGCCTTCTTCACCACGTCGAGGCGATTGGGTCCGCAGTCGACCGGGAAGGTCACGCGGCGCGGATCGGGGGCGGCCACGGGGCTGTGGGCGGTCTTGGCCTCGTAGGCGGGCTTGGCGCCGTGCGAGGTGGTGGCGGTGGCATCGGGGGGCTGGACGAGGGACGCGGCCGCGACGACCGCCGAAATGGCGGTGGCGGTGGCGAGCCAGTGCATGGGGCGGGGCTGGGTGTGCGAAAGGTCCTGGCCGACCAAGGGCTGCACGCGGGGTAACTCCTGTGAAGAGCTGTGGCGGTGGGAGTGCCCAGCATCGTTCCACAGGAGGGGGCGGCGGGGAACCGTCGGGAGCGGAGTTTCGCGCGCGGAAGCCGATTGTTAACGCAACGGCGCCGCCGGCGGTTCCATGGGCGGAACTCGTCGGCGGCGCCTGGTGGTTCGGTGGCCGGATCGGGACGGTCAGCCGCGCTCGGCGGAGCCGTCCCCGCTGCCGGATGCCGCTGCCGGGTCTGCCTTGGCGGGCGCGGCGGTTTCCCGCCCACCCGACGCGGTGGTTTCCCGCCCACCCGACGCGGTGGTTTCCCGCCCACCCGGCCCTGTGTAGTCCTCGCCGTACGCGCCCTTCGCGGGCCGGCGGCGGCGCAGCGGGGGCTCGACGCCGTCGGCGAGCCGGCGGGCGGTCAGCAGGAAGCCGGTGTGGCCGATCATGCGGTGGTCCGGGCGGACGGCGAGACCCTCGACGTGCCAGGTGCGGACCATGGTTTCCCAGGCCGACGGCTCGTTGAAGGTGCCGTGTTCGCGGATCGACTCGACGGTGCGGGCCAGCTGCGTGGTCGTGGCGACGTAGGCGCAGAGGATGCCGCCGGGAACCAGGGCCTTGGAGACGGCCTCCAGGCACTCCCAGGGGGCGAGCATGTCGAGGATGACGCGGTCGACCTCGGTGTCGGACAGGTTGTCCTGGAGGTCACCGACGGTGAGCGTCCACGCGGGGTGCGGGCCCCCGAAGTAGCGCTCCACGTTCTGCGTGGCGATCTCGGCGAAGTCGGCGCGGCGCTCGTAGGAGTGCAGCATGCCGTGGTCGCCGATGGCGCGCAGCAGGAAGCTGCTGAGCGAGCCGGATCCCACCCCCGCCTCGACGACACGGGCGCCGGGGAAGATGTCGGCCATCGCCAGGATCTGCCCCGCGTCCTTGGGGTAGACCACGGCGGCGCCGCGGGGCATGGACAGGACGTAGTCGGGGAGCAGCGGGCGCAGCGCGAGATAGGCGACGTTCCCGGTGGTTCGGACAACACTGCCCTCGGGAGCACCGATCAGCTCGTCGTGGGGGAAAGCTCCCTTGTGGGTGTGGAAGCTTTTTCCCTCTTCGAGCGTGAAGGTGTAGTGGCGTCCCTTGGGGTCGGTGAGCTGGACCTGGTCCCCGACCTTGAAGGGCCCGCGACGGCGGGCGGCACCGGTCGGTTCGGACATGTGACCAGCCTACCGGCCCGTTGGGGCGGCCAGGACCAGTGGGCGCCGGCGGCCCGGTCGGCACCGGCACGCCCCGGAGGCGAACCGAGCCGTCAAGCGGCGGGCCGGGCCATGGCGGAGACGAAGGCGCGCTCGACGTCGGCGGTGGAGAGCACTCCGTAGATCTCGCCGGTTTCCTCGACGACGAGGTATTCGGTGGCGGGGGTGGCGCGCAGGTATTCCAGGAGGTCTTCGCCGGCGAGTTCGGCGGAGACCCGCATGCCGTCCTTGAGGTCCTGGGCGAGGGTGCCGACGGGGACCCAGGGGCGGCGGTGGTCGGGGATGCCGACGATGGCGGCCTCGCGGACGACGGCGGTGGGTTCGCCCTGCCGGTCGACGACGACGAGGGCGCGGGCGCCGGCGTCGTTGGCGCGGCGGAGCGCTTCGGAGAGCGGGGTGTCGGTCTCGACGGGGACGGCGCGCCGGGTGAGGTTGCGGGCCTGGAGGTCGGGGAGGCGTTCGCGCAGCCGGGCCATGCGCAGGCTGTTGCCGGCGCCGGTCCAGATGATGGCGGCGAGGATCGCGGCGAGCAGGGCGTCGGTGAGGGAGTCGGCGCCGCCGATTTCCGGGCGGGCGTTGCCGAGGGCGCCGGTGTGGGTGAGCAGCGGCAGGCCGATGAGGACGGCGACGGCGAGTGCGCGGCCGACCCAGGCGGCGGCGATGGTGCCGGTCATGGGCTTGCCGGTGATCTTCCAGACGACGGCGCGCAGCATCCGGCCGCCGTCCAGGGGGAGGCCGGGGAGCAGGTTGAAGGCCGCGACGATGAGGTTGGAGATCATCAGGCCGGCGAGCAGGACTCCGGGGACGGTGCCCGGTTCGACCATGTGCATGCCGACGTAGAAGACGCCGGCGAGGACGAGGGAGAGCAGCGGTCCGACGACGGCCAGGGTGAACTCCCGGCCGGGGGTCTCGGTCTCCTTCTCGATTTCCGAGACGCCGCCGAAGAACTGGAGCTGAATGCGGCGTACGGGGAGCTTGAAGCGCAGCGCGGCGACGGTGTGCGCGAGCTCGTGGACGAGCACCGAGGCGTAGAAGGCGACCGCGAAGAACAGCGAGACGAGGTAGCGGGCGACGCCGAGCTCGGGCAGGACGCGCTCCAGCTGGCCGCCGAAGACCCAGGTGATGAGGGCGGCGACGAGGAACCAGCTGGGGGCGACGTAGACGGGCACGCCGAAGGGGCGGCCCATGAGGATGCCGCCGCCGCTGCCGCTCTTCTGCGCGCCGGACTCGGACGCTTTCGTCTTCTTGGCGTCCTTGGGCGGCTCGGGCGGCTGGGGCTGCACGGACTCCTCGGGGTCCTGCGGCTTCCCGCTCTCGTCCACGGCGTCCCCTCGTCGAATACGGCCTTCGCACCTGCTCGGCGCGATCTCTCGATCATGCAGGGCAAAGGGGTCTGACGTCGATGGTATGCGGAGCGGTCGGCCGGGATCCGCCGCGGGGCCCTCACCGTGCGCGGTGTTGGCGCCTTGTTCCCGCCCGGCCCGCCCGGTTGTTCCCACCCGGCCCGCACTGCTTGCTCCCACCCGACCCGCACTGCTTTGTTCCCACCCGGCCCGCACTGCTTTGTTCCCACCCGACCCGCACTGCTTTGTTCCCACCCGACCCGCCCTGCGTTGTCAGTGGCGGGCCGTAGGCTCTGTTGGCATGGGAACGAGCACGGAGAAGGCCGAGGGGGCCGCGCAGAGTGAGCAGCGCGGGCCGGGTACGCAGCGGACCGTGAGCGGGCCGGGGGCGGACGGGCCGCAGGGGGGCGATGGTCCGGGTGTGGCCGGTGGCGGCGCCGGGCGTCCGGTCGCGCTGTCCCCGTCGCGGGCCGGCGACTTCATGCAGTGCCCGTTGCTGTACCGCTTCCGGGTGATCGACAAGCTGCCGGAGAAACCGAGCGCGGCAGCGACGCGGGGCACGGTCGTGCATGCGGTGCTGGAGCGGCTCTTCGATGCTCCGGCGGTGCAGCGTACGGCTCCCAGCGCGCGGGCCCTGGTGCCCGGCGAGTGGGAGAAGCTGCTGGCCAAGCGGCCGGAGCTGGCGGAGCTCTTCGAGGACGACGCGGACGGCGAGCGGCTGGGGAAGTGGCTGGCGGACGCCGAGGCGCTGGTGGAGCGGTGGTTCTCGCTGGAGGATCCGACGCGTCTGGAGCCGGCCGACCGCGAGCTGTATGTGGAGACGGTGCTGGATTCGGGGCTGCGGCTGCGGGGCTTCATCGATCGGGTCGACATCGCGCCGACGGGCGAGGTGCGGATCGTCGACTACAAGACCGGCAAGGCGCCGCGGCCGCAGTACGCGGAGGGCGCCCTGTTCCAGATGAAGTTCTACGCGCTGGTGATGTGGCGGCTGCGGGGTGCGGTGCCGAGGCGGTTGCAGCTGGTCTATCTGGGCAGCGGGGATCTGCTGACGTACGACCCGAGCGAGGCCGATCTGCGGGGCGTGGAGCGGAAGTTGCTGGCGCTGTGGGACGCGATCCAGCTGGCGACGGAGACCGGTGACTGGCGGCCCCGGCCGACCAAGCTGTGCGGCTGGTGCGACCACCAGGCGCACTGTCCGGAATTCGGCGGCACTCCCCCGGTGTACCCGCTGGCGGTGCGAGCGGCGGGAGGTGTTCCGGCCGGGGGTCCGGGGGTTGTCCCCCGGGAAACGCAGTCGCCGGCGATCCGCCCGGCCGACGGTGGCGACGGGCAGCAGGGCAGAATGGGGTGATCTATCGAAGGAGAGCTCGTGGCCATCCGCGTCCTGCTGGTCGACGACCAGCCCCTGCTGCGTACCGGATTCCGGATGATTCTGGAGGCCGAGCAGGATCTGGCGGTCGTCGGTGAGGCCGGTGACGGTCTCCAGGCACTGGACCAGGTGCGGGCGCTGCAGCCCGATGTGGTGTTGATGGACATCCGAATGCCCCGGATGGACGGTGTGGAGGCGACCCGGCAGATCACCGGCCCGGCGAAGGACGGTCCGGCGAAGGTGCTGGTGCTGACGACCTTCGATCTGGACGAGTATGTGGTGGAGGCGCTGCGGGCGGGGGCCAGCGGCTTTCTGCTCAAGGACGCGCCGGCCAATGAGCTGGTGCAGGCGATCCGGGTGGTGGCGGCGGGCGAGGCGATGCTCGCGCCGAGCATCACGCGGCGGCTGCTGGACAAGTACGCCGGGCATCTGCCGTCGGGCGAGGAGCCGGTGCCGGACACCCTGCACACCCTCACCGAGCGCGAGGTCGAGGTGCTGAAGCTGGTGGCGCGCGGGCTGTCGAACGCGGAGATCGCCGCGGATCTGTTCGTGAGCGAGACGACGGTCAAGACGCATGTGGGGCATGTGCTGACGAAGCTGGGGCTGCGCGACCGGGTGCAGGCGGCGGTGTACGCGTACGAGAGCGGGCTGGTGCGCCCCGGCGCGCAGTAGGCGCCACTGGGGCTCATACGACGGCTTCACGACGGCGGGGCCGGACCGGGAATATCCCGGTCCGGCCCCGCCGTCGTGTGTGTGACGCCCGGTCAGGCGTCGGCCGACTTGCCGATCTCCCAGAACCGGAAGACGGTCGACGAGTCCAGCGTCCACTCCAGGCCGGAGATCCCGTCGCGGGCGACGGCGTACTGCTTGGCCTGCCAGATCGGGATGACGGGCAGGTCCTGGGCGACGATGTCCTGCACCTCGCGGAAGGTGCTCTTGGTGGCGCCGCGGTCGGGCTGGCCGGCCGTCTTGGGCAGCAGCCGACCGGTGATCCGGGGCGAGTCGTAGTGGTTGGACAGGACGCTGTCCTTGCCGAAGAACGGCTGGGTGAAGTTGTCCGGGTCCGGGTAGTCGGGGATCCAGCCCTTCACGTAGACGCCGTAGCGGCCGTCCGCCATGCCCTGCTCGTACTCGTCGGTGGCGGCGGTGCGCACC
Source organism: Streptomyces sp. NPDC050636 (assembly GCF_040654775.1). Taxonomy (NCBI): domain Bacteria; kingdom Bacillati; phylum Actinomycetota; class Actinomycetes; order Kitasatosporales; family Streptomycetaceae; genus Streptomyces; species Streptomyces sp. NPDC050636. Next base: position 143,334 of record NZ_JBFAIP010000005.1, on the reverse strand, counting down.
TTGGCGTCGAACAGGCCGCTGTGGTTGAGCTGTTGGGCGATTTCGCGAACGGCGGGGACGGTGCCGGCGCCGTAGCGGTCGGGGGTGGCCCACAGGGTGAGCGCGACCTTGCCGTCCTGGCCGGCGTCGCGCAGTGCGGCGGCGGCCTTGTCGGGCTGCGGGCGGTCACCGTAGGTGTTGAAGAACGCGGTGTTGTGGCCCGTGATGCCCGCCGGGACGATCGAGTACAGCGGTACCGCGGTGTGCTTGTAGACGTCCCGGACAAGGGTGGAGCGGTCCAGGAGGTAGGCGATCGCCTTGCGGACGCCCGGCTTGCCGGCGACCGGGTCCTTCATGTTGAAGACCAGGTGCATGACCTCGGCGCTGTCGCCCTCGATCACCTCGGTGCCGTGCTTGTCGTCGAGCGAGGAGCTGAGCGCGGCGATGTCCTGCATGGCCAGTCCGCGGTAGGCGACATCGACGGTGCCGGTCTGGACGGCCTTCTTGAGCTTGTCGCGGGCGTCGAAGAACTTCAGGGTCATCCCGGAGTTCTTGGTCTTGGCGGGGCCCTTGTACGAGGGGTTGACGGCGAACCGGGCCTTCTGGGGGCCGTACTCCTCCAGGGTGTAGACGCCGGAGCCCACGGCCTTGCCGTCGGTGCGCAGCCGGTCGGCGGGGTAGACGGCGTGGTCGACGATGGAGCCGGCGCCCGAAGCGATCTTCATGGGGAAGGTGGCGTCGGGTGCCTTCAGGTGGAAGACGACGGTCTTGGCGTCCGGCGTCTCGACCTTGTCGAGGGCGGAGAACATCACGGCGGGGCCGTTCTTGTCCTTGATGCGCCGGGTGCGGTCGAAGGAGAACTTGACGTCCTTCGAGGTCAGCTCGTCACCGTTGCTGAATTTCAGGCCGTCCTTGAGCGTGCAGCGGTAGACGGTGCTCTTCGTGTCGGTGAAGGAGCAGCGCTCGGCGGCCTCCGGGACGGGCGTGGTGCCGCCCTTGGGGAAGCTCAGCAGCGACTGGAAAACGTTGTTGAACAGCAGCCACGACCCGGGGTCGTAGCCGGCGGCGGGGTCGGTGGCCTCGACCTTGTCCGTCATTCCCATGACCACGGGCTCGCCGCTGCCGGCGGCTCCCGAGTCCTGCGAGCCGCACCCGGCGACCGCGAGCAGGGCTATGGTCAGCCCCGCTCCGATCGGGGCGGCCAGCCACTGGTCACGCTTCCTCACTACGCGGTCCTCACGATCTGGGCAGTGCTACTGCATGGTCGGGCCGCGACGAGAGCGCCGCGGCGGTATCGGTATCCGTTGTGTGCCGCACCGCGTCCCCCGTGGGCGGCGATGCGGGTCCTGCGGCGCGTCCTCAGTCAGCGACGCCGCGGCTCAGCTCCCAGATCTGCAGCGACGAGGAGGAGTTGAGAGCCCACTCCACGCCGGTGACGTCATCGCGGGCGGCGACATACGTCCTGCCCTGCCAGAGCGGGAGGAGCGGGATGTCGTTGGCGATGATGTCCTGCGCCTGCTTGAAGCCGGCGGCGGCGGAGTTGCGATCGGTCTGCTGGCGGGTCGTCGGGATCAGCTGCGACTCGATCTTGGTGTTGCGGTAGGGGGAGTTGAGGAAGTTCCCCTTGCCGATGAACGGCGCGATGTAGTTGTCCGCGTCCGGGATGTCGGCGAACCAGCCCATGCCGTACGCGGCGTACTTTCCGCCCGTGGTCTCGGTCCGGTACTGCTGCCAGTTGTCGACACCCTTGATCTTGATGTCGAACAGCTTGGTCCTGTTGAGCTGGGTCTGCAGCGTACGGAATTCCTTGGCGGTGCTGGAGCCGTAGTGGTTCGTGGTGTACGCGAGGGTCAGCTTCACCGGGGTGGTGATGTTCGCCTGCTCCAGGGTCTTGCGGGCGGCGGCGGCGCTGGGGTTCCCGTACTTGGTGAAGAACGAGTTGATGTGGCCGGTGAGGCCGGTGGGGACCAGCGAGTAGAGCGGGTCGCCGGTGTAGGAGTAGACGTCACGCACCAGCTCGGAGCGGTTGACGATCTGGGCGATCGCCTGTCGTACGGCCTTGTCGGAGACGGCCGGGTCCTTGGTGTCGAAGGCGAGGTAGCGGATCTCGCCGCCGGGCATCTCCTGGAGGGAGATGTGCTGGTCGCGGGCGTTCTCCAGGCTCTTGATCTGCTCGGGCGACAGACCGCGGTACATCAGGTCGATGTCGCCCTTGCGCAGCGCCTTCTCCATCTCGGCGGAGTCGTCGAAGAACCGCATTTCCACGTTTTCGTTCTTCACCGTCACCCCGCCCTTGTAGTCGGGGTTCTTGGTGAAGACCGCCTTGGTGATGTGGCCGTTGGAAGCCTCGGCCTTGATCGTGTACGGGCCGGAGCCGACCACGTCGAAGCCCTTGTGGAGGCGGTTCTTCGCGTACACCTCACGGTCGACGATGCCCGCGGCGGGCGTGGCGAGCTTCTGCGGGAAGGTGGCGTCCGGCTTCTTCAGGTGGAAGACCACTTCGGTGTCGCTGGGCGCCTCGACCTTGTCGACGGCGCCGAGCAGCTCCACCGGGCCGTTCCGGTAGTTGACGGTCCGCATACGGTCGATCGAGTACTTGACGTCCTGCGCGGTCAGGGCGTTGCCGTTGGAGAACTTCAGGCCGGTGCGCAGGGTGCAGTGGTACTGCTCGTTCTGGGTGTCGCGGAAGCCGCAGGACTCGGCCGCCTCGGGCACCGGTGCGGTACCGGTCCTGGGCAGTCGCATCAGCGTCTGGAGGGTGCCGCGCAGCATGTTCCACGCGTCGACGTCGTAGGCCTGCGCCGGGTCGAGCGGGGCGGGCGCTTCCTTGGTGGCCTCAATCCGGGAGGCGACTCCGACGACGATGGGGTCGCCGCCTTCGCCCGCGCCGTTCGTGGTGCCGCAGGCAGCCAGAACGGGGGCAAGGAGACCGGCCAGTACCGGCAGCACCAAGGGCTTGCGATTCATCGTCGGCAGGTTCCTTCTCTGCGCAGAGGTGTTGCTCGCGATGACATTAGTAGGGACAGCCAGTCAGTCCGGGACACAACGGAGTTGAATCGATATGGGTACCGGATGGCGATGACGCGGTGACCGATATCCGGACGGTGGAACGATACGCGCGTTGTTCCACTAATCCGGACACTTACCCCCGTAGATACCGGGGGAAAGGCCCTTTGGAACACCCCTTGCGCCCGCTGTCGATACCCCTGCACGTGAGAAACCTCACGCATTCCATTCGGCGTGGTGATGCGCGAATTCGGCCAGCACATACGTTACGGAAAATAAGCGCACCGCTGCCCTGAGTTCTGTTGGCATTCCGTGGGCCACGCTCGGTGCACGGTCTAACGGCTTTCCGTGATCAGGGACCGGAGAAATGGCACGTCGACTTCTTCGAGCGAGCTGCGGACGGTACGGCCCGCGGCGGGCGGAATCGGTGTCACCGACGGCACCGCGACGACCCGGCAGCCCGCGGCCTCGCCGGACGTCACGCCAGTCATGGTGTCCTCGACGACGGCGCAGCACGCCGGGTCCACGCCCAGCCGCATGGCGGCCGTCAGGTACGGGTCCGGATGCGGCTTGGTGCGCTTCAGGTCGTCGCCCGCCAGGGTCAGCCGGAAGTGCTCCGGGCCCAGCGAGTGCAGCATCTCGTCGATGATGCTGCGGTGCGAGGCGGAGACCAGGGCGGTCGGCACTTCATGGGCGGCGAGTTCGGCCAGCAGTCTGCGGGCGCCCGGCATCAGGGGGACGCCGCGTCCGATCCGGGCCAGGAAGCGCGCGTTGAGCAGCGCGCTCAGCTCGGCCAGGCCGATGCCGGCGCCGGTGACCTCCAGGAGATAGCCGGCACTGCGGGTCATCGGCCCGCCGACGACCACCTCGCGGTGGCTGTCGTCCAGGATGTGGCCCAGTTCCGCGAAGACCTCCGCCTCCGCCTCCCACCAGAAGCCCTCGGTGTCGACGAGAGTGCCGTCCAGATCGAGGAAGACGGCCTGGAGGGTCGCGGCTTCGGCCGTACGGGTGCCGACTGCGGGGATGCTGCTGGTCATCCATCCACCTCCGTTGGGGCGTCCCCCAAGGGACGAAAAGGCCGGTCGCCACCCCGGGCTGGGGCGGCGACCGGCCGCTACCGGACCGACCATTGTACTTCGGTGCGCGACGGAGCGCCTGGTGAGAGGGCTCACCCACCGCTATGGTGCGTTCCTGGGCCAGGACACGTCACCGCGCGCTGCTGCGCTTCCCGGAGCCCAAGGACCCCGGACGGAGCCGCACCCCGCTACCGCGCGTTGAAGTACTTGGCCTCCGGGTGGTGGATGACGATCGCGTCGGTGGACTGCTCCGGGTGCAGCTGGAACTCCTCGGAGAGCTGGACGCCGATCCGCTCCGGCTCCAGGAGGGCGGCGATCTTGGCCCGGTCCTCCAGGTCGGGGCAGGCACCGTAGCCGAGCGAGAAGCGGGCGCCGCGGTACTTGAGGGCGAACATGTCCTCGACGTCGGCCGGGTCCTCGCCGGCGAAGCCCAGCTCCGCGCGGACCCGTGCGTGCCAGTACTCGGCCAGCGCCTCGGCCAACTGGACGGACAGGCCGTGCAGTTCGAGGTAGTCACGGTAGGAGTTGGACTCGAAGAGCTCGGCGGTGGCACCGCCGATCTTCGAGCCGACGGTGACGACCTGGAGGCCGACGACATCCGTCTCGCCGGACTCCTCCGGGCGGAAGTAGTCCGCCAGGCACAGCCGCCGGCCGCGGCGCTGGCGCGGGAAGGTGAAGCGGGTGAGCTCGGAGCCGTCGTCGTTGAGGAGGATCAGGTCCTCGCCCTTGGAGACGCAGGGGAAGTAGCCGTGCACGACGGCGGCTTCCAGGAGGTTCTCGGTCTGCAGCTTGTCGAGCCAGCCGCGCAGCCGCGGGCGGCCCTCGGTCTCCACGAGCTCCTCGTACGTCGGTCCGTCACCGGCGCGGGCCTGCTTGAGGCCCCACTGGCCCTTGAACAGCGCGCCCTCGTCCAGCCAGGAGGCGTAGTCGGCCAGCTGGATGCCCTTGACGACCCGGGTGCCCCAGAACGGCGGGGTGGGGACCGGGTTGTCGACGGCCACGTCGGAGCGCACCGAGCCCTCGGGCTCCTCGACCTCCAGGACCGGGGTGTCCCGCTTGGGCACCCGGCGCTGCTTCAGCTCGGGGAGGGTCGCGCCGGGGACACCGCGCTTGACGGCGATCAGGGCGTCCATCAGGCGCAGGCCCTCGAACGCGTCGCGGGCGTAGCGGACTTCGCCCTCGTAGATCTCGTGCAGGTCCTGCTCGACGTAGGCGCGGGTGAGGGCGGCGCCGCCCAGGATGACGGGGAAGTCCGCGGCCATCTTGCGCTGGTTGAGCTCCTCCAGGTTCTCCTTCATGATCACCGTGGATTTGACCAGGAGCCCGGACATTCCGATGACATCGGCCTTGTGTTCCTCGGCGGCGTCGAGGATCGCCGCGACGGGCTGCTTGATGCCGAGGTTGACGACGTTGTAGCCGTTGTTGGACAGGATGATGTCGACGAGGTTCTTGCCGATGTCGTGGACGTCGCCGCGGACGGTGGCGAGCACGATGGTGCCCTTGCCCTCGTCGTCGGTCTTCTCCATGTGCGGCTCCAGGTAGGCCACCGCGGTCTTCATGACCTCGGCGGACTGGAGCACGAACGGCAGCTGCATCTGGCCGGAGCCGAAGAGCTCGCCGACGACCTTCATGCCCTCCAGGAGGGTGTCGTTGACGATGTCGAGGGCCGGACGGGTGGTCAGCGCCTCGTCCAGGTCGGCCTCCAGGCCGTTCTTCTCGCCGTCGATGATGCGGCGCTGGAGTCGCTCCTCCAGGGGCAGCGCGAGGAGTTCCTCGGCGCGGCCGGCCTTCATCGACTTGGTGTTGACGCCCTCGAAGAGCTCCATCAGCTTCTGCAGCGGGTCGTAGGCCGGTTCGTCCCCCTGCTGGGGGCGTCGCCGGTCGTAGATCAGGTCGAGGGCGACCTTGACCTGCTCCTCTTCCAGCCGTGCGATCGGCAGGATCTTCGAGGCGTGCACGATGGCCGAGTCCAGGCCGGCCTTGACGCACTCGTCCAGGAAGACGGAGTTCAGCACGATCCGAGCGGCCGGGTTGAGGCCGAAGGAGATGTTCGACAGGCCCAGGGTGGTCTGCACTTCCGGGTGCCGCTTCTTCAGCTCCCGGATCGCCTCGATGGTGGCGATGCCGTCGCCCCGGGACTCCTCCTGGCCGGTGCAGATGGTGAAGGTCAGACAGTCGATGAGGATGTCCGATTCCCAGATGCCCCAGTTGCCGGTGAGGTCGGCGATGAGCCGCTCGGCGATGGCGACCTTGTTCTCGACGGTGCGGGCCTGGCCCTCCTCGTCGATGGTCAGCGCGATCAGCGCCGCGCCGTGCTCGGCGGCCAGCGCGGTGACCTTGGCGAACCGGGACTCGGGGCCGTCGCCGTCCTCGTAGTTGACGGAGTTGATGACCGCCCGGCCGCCCAGCTTCTCCAACCCGGCCTGGATCACGTTCAGTTCGGTGGAGTCCAGGACGATGGGGAGGGTGGACGCGGTGGCGAAGCGGCCGGCCAGCTCCTCCATGTCGGCGACGCCGTCCCGGCCGACGTAGTCGACGCACAGGTCGAGCATGTGGGCGCCCTCGCGGATCTGGTCGCGGGCCATCTCCACGCAGTCGTCCCAGCGCCCGTCCAGCATCGCCTCACGGAACTTCTTCGACCCGTTGGCGTTGGTCCGCTCACCGATCGCCAGATACGAGGTGTCCTGGCGGAACGGGACGGTCTGGTAGAGGGAGGCAGCGCCCGGCTCGGGGCGCGCCTGACGCGCGGGCGGGTTGACGCCGCGGACCCGCTCGACGACCTGCCGCAGATGCTCGGGGGTGGTGCCGCAGCAGCCGCCGACCAGGGACAGCCCGTATTCGGCGACGAACGTCTCCTGGGCGTCGGCCAGCTCGCCGGCGGTCAGCGGGTAGTGCGCGCCGTCCTTGCCCAGGACCGGCAGGCCCGCGTTGGGCATACAGGCGATCGGCACGCGGGAGTGACGGGCCAGGTAGCGCAGGTGCTCGCTCATCTCGGCGGGGCCGGTGGCGCAGTTCAGGCCGATCATGTCGATGCCCAGCGGCTCCAGCGCGGTCAGCGCGGCGCCGATCTCCGAGCCCAGCAGCATGGTGCCGGTGGTCTCGACGGTCACCGAGCAGATCACCGGGAGGTTGGTGCCGGTGGCCTTGAGGGCGCGGCGGGCACCGAGGATGGCGGCCTTGGTCTGCAGCAGGTCCTGGGTGGTCTCCACGAGCAGCGCGTCCGCGCCGCCGGCGATCATGCCCTCGGCGTTCTGCTGGTAGGCGTCGCGCAGGGTGACGTAGGGGGCGTGGCCGAGGGTGGGCAGCTTGGTGCCGGGGCCCATCGAACCCAGGACGTAGCGCTGCTGGCCGGTCGACGCGGTGAACTCGTCGGCGACCTCGCGGGCGATGCGCGCGCCGGACTCGGACAGCTCGAAGACGCGCTCGGGGATGTCGTACTCGGCGAGCGCGGCGAAGTTCGCGCCGAAGGTGTTGGTCTCCACGCAGTCGACGCCGACCGCGAAGTACTCCTCGTGCACCGAGCGGACGATGTCGGGCCGGGTGACGTTGAGGATCTCGTTGCAGCCCTCCAGCTGCTGGAAGTCCTCCATCGACGGATCCTGCGCCTGCAGCATCGTGCCCATCGCGCCGTCGGCGACCACCACCCGTGAGGCGAGAGCCTCCCGAAGGGAATCGACGCGGGATTCGACGCGGGATGTGCCGGTGGACGAAGGCGTGTACGAGGCCATGGAAGATGCTCCCTGGTTGCGACGGCTGTCGGCTTTGCGTCCTCCGGGAGAGGGCGCACCCGGCCAGCGTAGCTTCCGGTCCGGTCCAAGGGTTCCCTGTTTCACGGCGTGGACAGTCGGACGGTGTCAGGGGCCTATGCACTATCCATGATCGTTGCTCTCCTCACGTTCACTCCCCACGAGTCGGCATGGGCCGATATCGTTCAGCATTGTCGAACTCTTCACTTCTCGGAGGTTGCCCGATGGCACGCACGATCCAGTCGCTGGAGCGCGCCGCCGCAATGCTGCGGCTGCTCGCCGGAGGGGAACGGCGACTGGGACTCTCCGACATCTCGTCTTCGCTGGGGCTGGCGAAGGGCACCGCCCACGGAATCCTGCGCACGCTCCAGCAGGAGGGGTTCGTCGAGCAGGACGCGACATCCGGCCGCTACCAGCTGGGCGCGGAGCTGCTGCGCCTGGGCAACAGCTACCTGGACGTCCACGAGCTGCGCGCCCGCGCCCTCGTATGGACCGACGACCTGGCCCGTTCGAGTGGCGAGAGCGTCTATCTGGGTGTGCTGCACCAGCAGGGCGTGTTGATCGTGCACCACGTCTTCCGGCCGGACGACAGCCGGCAGGTGCTGGAGGTGGGGGCGATGCAGCCGCTGCACAGCACGGCGCTGGGCAAGGTGCTGTCGGCGTACGACCCGGTGGCGCACAGCGAGGTCACCGAGGTGGAGCGGGAGGCGTTCACGCCCCGCACAGTGACCGGCCTGGAGGACTTCGAGGGGCTGCTGGACCTGACCCGGGCGCGCGGCTGGGCCGCGGATGTCGAGGAGACCTGGGACGGCGTCGCCTCGGTGGCCGCGCCGATCCATGACCGGCGGCGGATGCCGGTGGGTGCGGTGGGCGTCACCGGAGCCGTGGAGCGGGTCTGCAAAGACGGTGAGCTGCGGCCGGAAATCATCGCTGCGGTGCGAGATTGCGCCCGTGCAGTGTCAAGGGATCTTGGTGCAGGGCGGTTCTGACCCGATTTGCACGCTCTGTTCACCTAAATTTTTCGCCACGGAACCCTTGACGGGGTTCAGGAGGTAAACGAAACTGCCGTTCGTCGGTCGGCATTGCCGAACACCTAACGACAATATTCGCTATGGTGGTGGCTGTCGCCGGCCGACCAACGCCCTCTCGGAGGGCGCGGACCGCCGGAGGGACCCGGGGTTCGCCTTCCCCTGGACGAAGGACAAAGGAGTCGCCGGTGTCCAGCTCCGACATCTTCATCAGCGAGACCATCGGTACCGCTGTACTGCTCTTGATGGGTGGTGGCGTCTGCGCCGCCGTCACGTTCAAACGCTCCAAGGCGTTCAACGCCGGATGGGTGGCCATCGCCTTCGGGTGGGGCTTCGCCGTCCTCACGGGCGCCTACATCGCCGTGAAGTCCGGCGCACACCTCAACCCCGCGGTCACCGTCGGTCTCGCCATCAAGGGCGGCATCGAATGGAACCAGGTGCCGGTCTACTTCGGCGGCGAAATGCTCGGCGCCATGATCGGCGCGGTACTGGTCTGGGTCGTGTACTACGGACAGTTCCAGGCCCATCTGACCGACCCCGAGGTGCTGGCCGATCACACCACCGAGGAGGGCCTGGTCGACCCGAAGGCCGCTCCCAAGGCCGGCCCGGTGCTCGGCATCTTCTCCACCGGCCCGGAGATCCGTAACGTCGTACAGAACCTGGCCACCGAGATCATCGCCACCATCGTGCTCGTGCTGGCGATCCTCACCCTCGGGCTCAGCGACAACGGCAAGGGCGTCGGCGTGATCGGCACGCTGCTGGTCGCGCTGATGGTCGTCGGCATCGGTCTGTCGCTGGGCGGCCCGACCGGATACGCCATCAACCCGGTCCGCGACCTCGGCCCGCGAATTGTGCACGCGCTGCTGCCGCTGCCGAACAAGGGCGGTTCAGACTGGGGTTACGCCTGGATCCCGGTCGTCGGCCCGCTGATCGGCGGAGCCATCGCCGGCGGCATCTACCAGGTGGCGTTCGCTTGAGCCGCCTGACCGCCCCGACTCCGCCCGTACAGATTTCTTGGAGCACACCATGAGCGAGACCCCCACCACCTCCCACGGCCACGGCCACGGCCCGTTCATCGCGGCCATCGACCAGGGCACGACCTCCAGCCGCTGCATCGTCTTCGACAAGGACGGCCGGATCGTTTCGGTCGACCAGAAGGAGCACGAGCAGATCTTCCCGAAGCCGGGCTGGGTCGAGCACGACGCGACCGAGATCTGGACCAACGTCCAGCAGGTCGTGGCCGGCGCCGTCGAGAAGGCCGGGATCACCTCGGCCGACGTCAAGGCCATCGGCATCACCAACCAGCGCGAGACCACCGTCCTCTGGGACAAGAACACCGGTGAGCCGGTCCACAACGCCATCGTCTGGCAGGACACCCGCACCGACGCGCTCTGCAAGGAGCTCGGCCGCAACGTCGGCCAGGACCGCTTCCGCCGGGAGACCGGTCTGCCGCTGGCCTCGTACTTCGCGGGCCCGAAGATCCGCTGGCTGCTCGACAACGTCGACGGCCTGCGCGAGCGCGCCGAGCGCGGCGAGATCCTCTTCGGCACCATGGACTCCTGGGTCATCTGGAACCTCACCGGCGGCGTCAACGGCGGCCACCACGTCACCGACGTCACCAACGCCTCGCGCACCATGCTGATGAATCTGCACACCCTGCAGTGGGACGAGAAGATCCTTCAGTCGATCGACATCCCGGCCGCGGTGCTGCCGGAGATCAAGTCGTCCGCCGAGGTCTACGGCACCACCGCCGCGGGCGTCCTCGCCGGTGTCCCGGTCGCCTCGGCGCTCGGCGACCAGCAGGCCGCGCTCTTCGGCCAGACCTGTTTCGAGCAGGGCGAGGCCAAGTCCACGTACGGCACCGGCACCTTCATGCTGATGAACACCGGTCACGAGCCGGTCAATTCGTACAACGGGCTGCTGACCACCGTCGGCTACCGCATCGGCGACCAGACGCCGGTCTACGCCCTGGAAGGCTCCATCGCCGTCACCGGCTCGCTCGTCCAGTGGATGCGCGACCAGATGGGGCTGATCAACTCCGCGGCCGAGATCGAGACGCTGGCCAGCACGGTCGACGACAACGGCGGCGCGTACTTCGTGCCGGCCTTCTCCGGCCTGTTCGCCCCCTACTGGCGCTCGGACGCGCGCGGCGTCATCGCGGGCCTGACCCGCTATGTCACCAAGGCGCACATCGCGCGCGCCGTTCTTGAGGCCACCGCCTGGCAGACCCGCGAGATCACCGACGCCATGACCAAGGACTCCGGCGTCGAACTGACCGCACTCAAGGTCGACGGCGGAATGACCTCCAACAACCTGCTGATGCAGACGATCTCGGACTTCCTGGACGCGCCCGTGGTGCGCCCGATGGTCGCCGAGACCACCTGCCTCGGCGCTGCCTACGCGGCCGGACTGGCCGTCGGCTTCTGGTCCAGCACCGACGAACTGCGCGCCAACTGGCGCCGGGCCGCCGAATGGACCCCCCGGATGGAAGCGGCCACCCGTGACCGCGAGTACAAGAGCTGGCTCAAGGCCGTCGAGCGGACCATGGGCTGGATCGAGGACGAGGAGTAAAACATGAGCACCCTGCAGAGCGTCCCGGCACTCGGGACGCACCCGGCCAACGGTTCACGTGCTTCTTATGGAGTGGCGAGCCGCGCCGAGACTCGGGAGCAGCTTTCCAAGGCGACGTACGACCTCCTGGTGATCGGCGGCGGAATTCTGGGCATCTCCACTGCCTGGCACGCCGCGCAGGCCGGACTGCGGGTGGCCCTGGTGGACGCCGGCGACTTCGCCGGCGCCACCTCCTCCGCCTCCTCCAAGCTGCTCCACGGCGGTCTGCGCTACCTGCAGACCGGCGCGGTCAAGCTGGTGGCGGAGAATCACTTCGAGCGGCGTGCGGTGTCCCGCCAGGTGGCACCGCACCTCGCCAACCCCCTGAAGTTCTACCTGCCCGTCTACAAGGGCGGCCCGCACGGCGCGGCCAAGCTCGGCGCGGGCGTCTTCGCCTACTCCGCACTGTCCGCGTTCGGTGACGGCGTCGGCCATGTCATAAGCCCGGCCAAGGCCGCGCGCGATGTGCCGGAGCTGCAGACGGACAACCTCAAGGCCGTGGCCGTGTACGGCGACGACCAGATGAACGACTCGCGGATGGCCCTGATGACCGTCCGCGCGGCGGTCGAGGCCGGCGCCACGGTCCTCAACCACGCCGAGGTCAGCGGCCTGCGCTTCACCCAGGGCCGGGTCACCGGCGCCGAGCTCAAGGACCGTATGGACGGCCAGGAGTTCGGCGTCAACGCCCGCCTGGTGCTCAACGCCACCGGCCCGTGGGTGGACCACCTGCGCAAGATGGAGGACCCGAACGCGGCCCCCTCCATCCGCCTGTCGAAGGGGGCGCACCTGGTCCTCAAGCGCACCGCCCCCTGGAAGGCCGCGCTGGCCACCCCGATCGACAAGTACCGCATCACCTTCGCCCTCCCCTGGGAGGACATGCTGCTGCTCGGCACCACGGACGAGGAGTACGAGGGCGACCCGGCGGATGTCGCGGTCAACGAGAAGGACACCGCCCAGATCCTGGACGAGGCCGCCTTCTCGATCCGCGACCAGCAGCTGTCCCGCGACCTGATCACCTACTCCTTCGCGGGTCTGCGGGTGCTGCCCGGCGGCCCCGGCGACACCTCCAAGGCCAAGCGCGAGACGGTCGTCACCGAGGGCAGCGGCGGCATGCTGTCGGTCGCCGGCGGCAAGTGGACGACCTTCCGGCACATCGGCCGTACGGTCATGAACAAGCTCGCCGCGCTCCCCAGCCACCCGCTGGCCGACGACATGGAGCCGATCTCGGAGCTCCCGAAGAAGCTCCCGCTGCCCGGTATCGCCAACCCCAACGCGGTCGCGCACCGGCTGCTGGTCGACGGCGGCACGCCCGGCCCGCGGATGGCCCCGGAGACCGCCCGGCACCTCGCCACCCACTACGGCTCGCTGTCCTTCGACATCGCACGCCTGGCGAACGACGACCCGGCGCTGGCCGAGCGCATCCACCCGGACGCGCCGGAGATCTGGGCGCAGGTCGCCTACGCCCGGGACCACGAGTGGGCCGAGACGGTCGACGATGTGCTGCGTCGCCGTACGACGCTGATGATCCGCGGTCTGGACACAGAGGACGTGCGGACCCGGGTCAAGGACATGCTGGAGGGCTGACGGCCCGTCCGGAAGGACACAGGAAACAGCTGACGGCGAGTCACGACGCCGCCGGATGAACGACGATGGGGCGGTCCACGGGGGCCGCCCCATCGTCGTGTCCACATACGGGGCAGTGGGTCGCGGGGTCCGCACCGGGTCCGGCGTCATCCCGGCACCGGGAGGCGCCCAGCACGCTGCGGGGTCCGCCGGGCGGTGACTGTCAGTGGCGGCTGCCATGATGTTCCCGGCAAGCAACAACGGGGGAACAACGGGGGCTGCGATGGTTCGGCGACGATTGCGGCGGGCGGGGAAGTGGACGGCCTGGATGGTCGTGGTGCTCGTCGTACTGCCGGTGACGCTGGCAGCGACGGCGCTGCGGGCCGGTTACGCCGGTGCGGCCGCGCCGGATGCCACCACGCGCGGGCGGGACGCGATCTGGCTCGGCCACGCCTGGGTGGACGGGCGGAAGGACGACTCCGATGTGGCGGCGCTGCGGCGTCGCGTCGAGGGCACCGGAATCCGTGATCTGTACGTCCACGCCGGGCCGTTGGAGCACGACGGCACGCTGCCGCCGGCCCGCAAGGCCTATCCGCGGGCGCGCTGGCTGATCGCCGCGGTGCGCAGGGAGCTGCCGTCGGTCCGGGTGCACGCCTGGCTTGGCGACCGGCTGGTGTACGAGGCGGGCAAGAGGGGCGGGCTGCGGCTGTCGGACGCCGCGGCCCGCCGGGCGATCGTGGGGAGCGCCCGTCAGGTGCTGGCGGCCGGCTTCGCCGGGGTCCATCTGGACCTGGAGCCGCTGCACTCCGGCAACGCCGACTATCTGCGGCTACTGGACCGGCTGGGCCCCGCGGTGCACGACCGGGGCGCGATACTCTCCGTCGCCGTGCACCAGATCGACCCGCTGCCCGGTCTGCACACGGTCACCGGCACCCTGACGGGACATCCGAAGTGGATATCCCAGCGGTTCTTCGGGCAGGTGGCGCGCCGTGTCGACCAGATCGCGCTGATGTCGTACGACACCGCGCTGCCGGTGGAGAGCCTGTACGGCGGCTATGTGGCGCAGCAGACCCGGCTGGCGCTGGAGGCGACGGATGGCCGTACCGATCTGCTGATGGGGCTGCCGTTCTTCCATACCGACGACGTCGGCCACCATGCCTCGGCGGAGACGGTGCGGGCCGCGGTGCGCGGCATACGGCTGGGGCTGACCCGCGAGGATCCGGGCCGTCAGCGGTTCGGAATGGCGCTGTATGTCGATTTCGCCGCCACGGAGGAGGACTGGTCCGCGTACGGGAGCGGCTGGGGGCGGCGCGACAGGTCATAATGGGCTCAGACATCGGATGTCTGAGCTGTCTGTGTGGATGTCCGGGCGATGACGAGATCCGGGCGCCGAGATCCGGGCGGGTCCGAGCGGGGAGGGCGGCCATGGCGGTCACCGACGAGGCCATCGAGAAGATCAAGGGGATGATCGTCTCCGGTGCGCTGCGGCCGGGCGACCGGCTGCCGAAGGAGAGCGAGTTGGCGGCCGACCTCGGTCTGTCCCGCAACTCGCTGCGCGAGGCGGTACGCGCGCTCTCCCTGATCCGCATCCTGGATGTGCGACAGGGCGACGGTACGTACGTCACCAGCCTCGACCCGCAACTCCTGCTGGAGGCCATGAGTTTCGTGGTGGACTTCCACCGCGACGACACGGTGCTGGAGTTCCTCGCCGTCCGCCGGATCCTGGAGCCGGCCGCGACCGCGATGGCGGCCGCCCGGATCGGTCCGGAAGAACTGGACGTCCTGGAAGCGCAGTTGGATGCCCTGGGTCCGGAGCCCTCCGTCGAGGATCTGGTCGCCTGCGATCTGGAGTTCCACCGTGGGATCGTCTCCGCGTCGGGCAACTCCGTGCTCTGCTCGCTGCTGGACGGCCTGTCCGGGCCGACCACCCGGGCCCGGATCTGGCGCGGCCTGACCCAGAAGGACGCGGTCACCCGTACCCTCACCGAACACCGCGCGATCATCGGCGCGCTGCGCGACCGGGACGCGGAGGCGGCGCGGGCGTGGGCGACGGTGCATATCGCGAGCGTGGAGCAGTGGCTGCGCTCGACGCTGTGACCCTGACCGGGCAGCCGGGCTGGGGGCGCCTCCCAGCGGTGGCTGGGGGAGGTCGGCGATCGCCCGGCTGCCCCGTCACGCACGGCCCGCGAGTGCGGCGCCGCCGAGGGCCGCCCCGCCCCATCCCCGCCCCGTCCCCGCCGGGTCCGCTCAGGCCGCGAAGCCGCCGTCCACCGCGATCGAGGCGCCGGTGATGTACCGGCCGCCCTCGCCCGCCAGATGGGCCACGGTCGCCGCGACGTCCCAGGCCTGTCCGTACGCGCCGAGCGCGGTCAGCCCGGCCTGCATCTCCGCGCTCTCGCCGTCGGCCGGGTTCATATCGGTGTCGATGGGCCCCGGGTGCACGAGGTTGGCGGTGATCCCGCGCGGCCCCAGCTCCCTGGCGAGGGTCTTGGTCAGACCGGTGAGCGCGGCCTTGGCGGTGGCGTAGAGGCTGCCGCCGGGGAAGGCGGCCCGCTCGGCCATGCAGCTGCCGATCGAGATGATCCGGCCACCCTCGGTCAGATGCCCGGCCGCGGCCTGGGCCGCCAGGAAGGGCGCCCGGACATTGGTCCGCAGCACCCGGTCCACGTCATCGAGGGTGATCCCCTCGAACGGGCCGAGCACCCCCACTCCCGCGTTGTTCACCAGGATGTCCAGCCGCCCGAACCGCTCGGCGGCGCCCGCCACGGAGGCCCACACCGCTTCGGGGTCCGCGCTGTCGGCCCGTACCGCCCAGGCCCGGCCGCCCGCCTCCTCGATCTCCTTGACGACCTGGCCGGCGCGGTCCTCCCGGCTCTGGTACGTCAGCGCGACCGCCGCGCCGTCGGCGGCGAGCCGCAGCGCTATCGCCTCGCCGATGCCCCGGCTCCCACCGGTCACCAGCGCCACCTTGTCCTCCAGCGGCCGGGCGCCATTCGCCACTGCTGCCGTCGCCACCGTCGTCGGCATGGTCGGCATGGTCCTCATGGGTCTCACCCTTACGTCTGCTGCGAGCGGATCGAGTCTGTGCTGCGTGTACCGCGTTCCTCTGCGGTACGGCTCGATCCTCGGGCGGCGCGGCGGACGAAGCTGGCGGAATCCGGACACGATGCCAACGGCGCGCCAAAGCCCCGGCCCGGAGCGCCCCGCATCGCCCCGACAACACGCCGCAGCGCCCCGCGCCGCGCTCTGCCCTACCCGGCCGCCCCGATCCCGTACACCCGGCCGGCCGTCCCCCCGAAGACCGCGGCCCGCTCCGCCTCGCCGAGCCGGCTGGTGGCCGACTCGGCGAGCGCGATGACGTCCTCGTAGTCGGCGGCCAGGGTGCAGACCGGCCAGTCGGAGCCGAACAGCACCCGCTCGGGCCCGAAGGCGTCCAGGACATGCCGGGCGTACGGCAGGATCTGCTGCGGCCGCCAGGCGGCCCAGTCGGCCTCGGTGACCAGGCCGGACAGTTTGCAGTTGACGTTCGGAAGCTGGGCGAGCGCGGCGATCCCGTCCGCCCACGGCTGCCAATCGCCCTTGGCCACGGCGGGTTTGGCCGCATGGTCCAGTACAAAGGCCAGCTCCGGCAGGGCGCGCACGGCGGCGTGGGCGGCGGGCAGTTCGCGCGGGGTGACCAGCAGGTCGTAGACGAGCCCCGCGTCGGCCAGGACGCCCAGGCCACGCAGCACTTCGGGGCGGATGAGCCAGTCGGGGTCCGGCTCGTCCTGCACCTGGTGCCGGAGGCCGACGAGGCCCGCGGGCAGCGCGTCCAAAACGTCGGCGAGCGCGGGATCGGTGAGATCGGCCCAGCCGACGACGCCCCGCACCGGCCCCTCACCGGCCGCGACTGCCAGCAGCTCTCTGGTCTCGTCGTACGAGGACGATGACTGGACCACGACGGTGCCGTCGACGCCGTGCTCGGCCAGATGCGGGGCGAGGTCGGGCAGCGCGTAACTGCGGCGTATCGGGTCGGCCCACGGCCCGTCCATCCACGGCTGGTCGCGCCTGCTCAGGTCCCACAGGTGGTGATGGGCGTCGATACGCATCAGGGGCGGACTCCCGGGTCGGCCAGAAGGGATGAGGGATGAAGGATCGAGGACGAGGGATGAAGGACGAGTGGTACCAGACTTACTCGTCGAGAGGCAGTGGCAGGTCGGGGTCGAGCAGATCACGGGCGACGAGGGTGTGCCAGAGCGCGTCGGGGATGTCCCGCGCGAAGAGTGCGGCGTTCTCCTCGGCCTCCTCGGGCGTGGCGGCGCCGACGACGGCCGAAGCGACAGCGGGGTGTCCGAACGGGAAGCGGAGCGCGGCGGCCTTCAACGGTACGTCGAACTCGGCGCACACGCCCGCGAGTTGGCGGGCGCGGTCGAGGAGATCGTCCGGCGCGGGCGCATAGTTGTAGGGCGCTCCGGGGGACGGATCGGCCAGCAGGCCGGAGTTGTAGACGCCGCCGACGACCACGGAGGTGCCACGGCGCTCGCACACCGGCAGCAGATCGTCGAAGGCGGTGCGCTCCAGCAGGGTCCAGCGGCCCGCGCACAGCACCACGTCCACATCGAGGTCCGCGACGAACCGGGCCAGCAGATCGCTGTGATTCATACCGAAACCGATGGCGCGCACCATCTTCTGGTCGCGCAGCTCGGCGAGGGCCGGGAAGCCGGTCTCGTACACCTCGCGGAGATGGTTCTCGGCATCGTGCAGATAGACGATGTCGACGGCGTCCACGCCGAGCCGCTCCAGGGACGCGTCGAGGGTGGCCCGGATGCCGTCGCGGGAGAAGTCCCGTACGCGGGCGCGCGCGGGGGTGTCCACGAAGCCCTCGCCGTCCGGCTCCTCGCCCGGCGCTAGCGGTCGCAGCCTGCGGCCGACCTTGGTGGAGAGGGTGTAGGTGGCACGGTCGCGGCCGCGCAGCGCCCGGCCGAGCCGCTCCTCCGAGAGGCCCAGACCGTAGTGCGGGGCGGTGTCGAAGTAGCGGGCGCCGGTGGCGAAGGCGGTGCGCAGCACGTCCTGCGCCTGCTCCTCGGGGAGGGCGCGGTAGAGGTTGCCGAGCGGTGCGCAGCCGAGGCCGAGGGGCGGGACGGTGACGCCGCTGCGCCCCAACTCCCGTGCGCCGTAGGGGAGATATACCATTCCGGGCCCGTCCCTCAGTCCTGTTTCTCGCCGCTGGTGAAGCGGGAGATGACCAGCGCGATGATGATGATCATGCCGTTGAGGAACTGCGTCCACAGTGGGGGCACGCCACCCAGTGTCATGACGTTGATGACCAGTTGGAGGGTCAGTACGCCGGTGAGCGCGCCGAAGAGGGTGCCGCGGCCGCCCTTGAGGCTGATCCCGCCGATCACCGCGGCGGCGAAGACCTGGAAGATCCAGCCGTTGCCCTGGCTCGCGGAGACCGCGCCGTAGTGGCCGGTGTAGAGGATCCCGGCGAACGCGGCGAGCACCCCGCCGATGGCCAGCACGATCCAGGTGATGCGGTCCACCCGTACGCCGGCCGCGCGGGCCGCCTCCGGGTTGCCGCCGATCGCGTACAGCGCGCGTCCGTGCCGCAGATAGCCGAGGGCCCCGCCGCCGAGGGCGAAGAGGGTCAGACAGATCCAGACGGCGGCCGGGACGCCCAGCCAGTCGGCCTTGCCCAGGTAGGCGAAGGATGCCGGGACATTGCCGATGGACTGGCCCTCGGAGATGCCGACCTGCAGGCCGCGCAGCATGGTGAGCATGCCGAGGGTGGCGATGAAGCCGTTGACCCGCAGCCTGAGGATGAGGAAGCCGTTGGCCGCGCCGACCGCCGCGCCGACGGCCAGGCAGAGCGGGATCGCCGTCCAGGGCGGGAAGAGCTCCAGGCCGGCGAAGCGGGCGCCGTGTGCGGGCATCACCAGCCACAGGGCGATCACCGGGGCCAGACCGATGGTCGACTCCAGCGACAGGTCCATCCGCCCGCTGATCAGGATGAGCGCCTCGCCGAGGACCAGCAGGCCGAGTTCCGTGGACTGCTGGATGACGCCGATCAGGTTGTCCTGGGTGAGGAAGGCGGGCGAGACGATGAAGCCGATGACGCCCAGGACGAAGATCACCGGTACCAGGGAGAAGTCCCGCCAGCGGGCGACGTCGAGGCGGCGGCTCTCCCGTACCGGCGCCTTCTCCACCGCGTCGGTGGCCGGCGGCGATGCGGTCTCGGTCATGGCGCGGTCCCTTCCGCTCCGTTGGTGTGGTGCGTGCTCTGGACGGTGTCCCCGGAGTCCCGGGAGTCCCCCGCACCCCCGAAGTCCCCCGCGTCCCCGCTTCCCATGCCCTCCATTGCCGCCACCAGCTCGCGATCGCTCCAGCCGCTGCCGAATTCGGCGACCACCCGACCGTGGAAGATGGCCAGCACCCGGTCGCAGACCCGTAGATCGTCCAGTTCGTCGGAGACGATGACCGCGCCGCTGCCGCCGTCCGCGACCTCCCGTAGGACGCCGAGCAGCGCGTCCTTGGACTTGACGTCCACGCCGTTGGTGGGCCGGATGGCGACCAGCACGCTCGGCTCGCGGGCCAGCGCGCGGGCGATGACGACCTTCTGCTGATTGCCGCCGGAGAGCCCGGACACCGGCTGCCCCGGCCCGGTCGTCTTGATGTCCAGCGAAGCGATCATGCGGGCGGCGAACTCCCGGGTCCTGGAGGGCAGTACGGTCCCCATCGGCCCGAGTTGGCCGGTGACGGTCAGGGTGGCGTTCTCGGCGACGCTGCGGCCCAGGATGAGGCCTTCGCGGTGCCGGTCCTCCGGTACGTAGCCGATGCCGGCGTCGACCGCGTGCGGCACGCTGCCGGTACGGACCGGCCGCCCCCGCACCGTGATCCGGCCGCCGCCCGGCGTCCGCAGCCCGGCCAGGGTCTCGCCGATCGCGGTGTTCCCGCTGGCCGTCGCCCCCGCCAGGCCCACCACCTCACCGGTCCGCACCGTCAGGTCCAGTGGCGCGAACTCGCCGTCCAGCACCAGCCCTTGGGTCCGCAGCACCGGCTCCCCCACGGGACCCCCCGACGTCCGCCACTGCCGCGCGGCGCCCGCCTCCTCCCCCGTCATCGCCGCGACGAGATCGTCCTTGGCCAGCCCGGAGACCGGGGCGGTCAGCACATGCCGGGCGTCACGGAAGACCGTAACGGTGTTACACAGCTCGTAGACCTCCTGCAGATGGTGCGAGATGAACAGGAAGGCCACGCCCTGGGCGCGCAGACCGCGCAGCTTGCCGAAGAGCCGGTCGATGCCGGCGGCGTCCAGCCGGGCGGTGGGCTCGTCGAGGATGATCAGCCGGGCGCCGAAGGAGAGCGCCCTGGCGATTTCCACGAACTGCCGCTGCTCGACGCCGAGATCCTTGATCCTGGCCGCCGGGTCGACCTCGACGCCGTATTCGCCGAGCAGCTCGCGCGCCCGCTCGCGCAGCGCCCGCCAGCGGATGGCGTGCTCGCCCTGGAAGCGGTTGAGGTAGAGGTTCTCGGCGACGGTCAGTTCCGGCACGGTCATCGACTTTTGGTAGACGCAGGCGACCTTGCGCTGCCAGGCGGCGGTGTCGCCCCAGCCGGGCGCTGGCCCGCCGCCGAAGGTGACCACGCCGGCGTCCGGCCGTTCCATCCCGGTCAGTACGGACACCAGGGTGGACTTGCCGGCGCCGTTGCGGCCGACGAGGGCGTGCGCCTCCCCGGGCCGTACGGTCAGGCGGGCGCCGTCGAGGGCGACGGTGGGCCCGTAGCGTTTGACGATGCCCTCGGCGCGTACGGCGGGGTGGTCGGCGGCCACCGTGGTCATGGCTTCTTCTTCTCAAGCTGGTTGGCCCACAGCTTCTTGTCGTCGACGTTGTCCTTGGTGACCAGGGGCGCGGGCAGTTGGTCCTCCAGGCCGTTCTCGATCTTCACGATCGTGGAGCCGTGGTCGGTGGGACCGGGCTCGAAGGTCTTCCCGTCCAGGCCCGCCTTGGCATAGAACAGCGCGTACTTGGCGTAGAGATCGGCGGGCTGGGAGAGCGTGGCGTCGATCTTGCCGGCGCGTATCGCGGTCAGCTCGTCCGGTATGCCGTCGTTGGAGATGATGGTGATGTGGCCGTCGGCCCCGGCCGGCTTGAGGAGCTTCTTCTGCTCCAGCAGGGCCAGCGTCGGCTGGAGGAACGCGCCGCCGGCCTGCATGTAGATGCCGTCGATGTCCTTGTGCTGGGCGAGCAGGCTCTGGAGCTTGGCGGAGGCGACCTCGCCCTTCCAGTCGGTGGCCAGCTCATGCACGGTGATCTTCGGGAACTTCTTCTTCATGCACGACGCGAACGCCTCGGAGCGGTCCCGCCCGTTGATCGAGCTGAGGTCGCCCTGGAGTTCGGCGACCCGGCCCTTGCCGCCCAGCCGCTTGCCGAGGTATTCGCAGGACTTCTCCCCGTAGGCCCGGTTGTCTGCACGTACCACCATGTAGACCTTGCCCTTGTCGGGGCGGGTATCCACGCTCACCACCGGGATCTTCTTCTCCGCCAGCCGTTCCAGCTCGGCGGCGATGGCACCGGTGTCCTGCGGGGCCATCACGATCGCCTTGGCACCCTGGTCGGTCAGCGCCTGCACATTGGAGACGACCTTGGAGATGTCGTTCTGCGAGTTGGACAGCGGCAGGGCGGACACCTCACCGTTGTCCAGCCCCTTCTCGACGTACTGCTGGTAGGAGTTCCAGAAGTCGGTGTCCGTACGGGGCATATCGATGCCGACCTGGCCGCCCGCGGTGTCGCTGCCGCGGTTGCAGCCGGCGAGCGCGGCAGCGGCGAGCAGTACGGCGCAGGCCGCCGCGCCGGTCGTACGCAGTCTCATGGGTGATCCCTCGGTCGTGGTGTGCGGGTGCTGGCTGGTTGGTTGGCTGGCTGGCTGGCTGGCTGGCTGGCTGAGGAGTTGCAGGTCAGGTGGCGGGGCGGAGGCGCAGCCCCTGCATGCCGCCGTCGACGGCGAGCGCGGATCCGGTGATGCCGGAGGCCGCCGGGGAGGCCAAGTACGCGATGGCTGCGGCCACTTCACCGGCAGTGACCATCCGGCCCATCGGCTGGCGGGCGTTGAGCGCGGCCCGTTCGGCGGCCGGGTCGTCCGCCTGGTCCAGCAGGCGGCCGACCCACGGGGAGTCGGCGGTGCCGGGGTTGACGCAGTTGACGCGGATGCCCTCGCGGACGTGGTCGGCGGCCATCGCCAGGGTCAGCGAGAGGACGGCACCCTTGCTGGCGCTGTACAGCGCGCGCTGCGGCAGGCCGGCGGTGGCGGCGATGGAGCAGGTGTGCGTGAGGGAAACCCGGCCGGGCGCCCGGTCCGCAGCTCGGCGCAGATGCGGCAGCGCGGCGCGGGCGGTGCGCACCAGCCCCAGCACGTTCACGTCCAGGACCCGGCCCCACTCGGTGTCGTCGTTGTCCTCGACGGTGCCGATGGCGCCGATCCCGGCGTTGCCGACCAGGGTGTGCAGGACACCCAGCTCCGCCACCGCTTCCTGGACGGCGGCCCGTACGGCGGCGTCGGAGGTGACATCGGCCTTCACCGGGATCGTGCCGGCAGGGGCGTCCGAGAGGTCACGGTCGAGGACGGCGACCCGGGCGCCGCGGGCCAGCAGCAGGGCGGCGGTGGCCGCACCGATTCCGGAGCCGCCGCCGGTGACGAGGGCACCCATCCCGTCGAAGTCGCGCAGCTGCTGCCCGGCCGACTTCCCGATCTGCGGTTCTGCGCTCATACGGAGACCTCCTGCTCACCGTGCCGGGTGGTGTTCCGGTTGTTCTCGCCGCTGTTCTCGCTGTTCTCGCTGTTGTCGTTGTTGTCGTTGCGGTTGTCGTTGTTGTCGTTGTCGTCGTTGTGCTGGTTCTTCCGGTGGTCCTGGCTGTCGGCGGCCTGCCGGTCGCGCCACACCGGGCCGTCGGGGAAACCGAAGGCGGCGATCGACTCCGGCTTCATCCGGGCGGAGAATCCCGGCGCGGCCGGGGCGCGGTAGCGGCCGTGCTCGACGACGACCGGGTCCGTGAAGTGTTCATGGAGGTGGTCGACGTATTCGATGACCCGGTCGTCCCAACTCCCGGACACCGCCACGTAGTCGAACATCGCAAGGTGCTGCACCAGCTCGCACAACCCCACCCCGCCGGCGTGCGGACAGACGGGCACGCCGTACTTCGCGGCCAGCAGCAGGATCGCGAGGTTCTCATTGACCCCGGCCACCCGCGCCGCGTCGATCTGCACGAAGTCCACTGCCCCCGCCTGCAGCAGCTGTTTGAAGACCACCCGGTTGGCGACATGCTCACCGGTGGCGACCTTCACGGGCTGCCCGGAGCGCACCGCCGCATGCCCCAGGACGTCGTCCGGGCTGGTCGGCTCCTCGATCCAGTGCGGGGTGTACGGCGCGAGCGCGGTCATCCAGCGGACCGCTTCGGCCACGTCCCAGCGCTGGTTGGCATCGACGGCGATGCGTACGCCGGGGCCGACCGCGTCCCGTGCCAGCCGCATCCGCCGGGTGTCGTCGGCGAGGTCGGCGCCCACCTTCAGCTTGATCTGCCCGAAACCGTCGGCCACCGCTTCCTTGGCGAGCCGCACCAGCTTGGTGTCGTCGTAGCCGAGCCAGCCGGGCGAGGTGGTGTACGCGGGGTAGCCCTCGGCTCTGAGACGGGCGGCGCGCTCGGCCCGGCCGGGCTCGGCGGCGCGCAGCATGGCCAGTGCCTCGTCGGGCGTCAGCGCGTCGGAGAGATAGCGGAAGTCGACGAGCGAGACCAGCTCTTCGGGGCTCATACGGCCCAGGAACTCCCAGACCGGCAGGCCCGCACGGGTGGCCGCCAGGTCCCAGGCGGCGTTGACCACCGCCCCCGCCGCCATGTGCATCAGGCCCTTCTCGGGGCCGAGCCAGCGCAGCTGGGAGTCGTGCGTGAGATCGCGGTGCAGTGCGGCGAGATCGGCGGCGGTGGCCGGCACCGGCCGCCCGACGACATACGGGGCGAGCGCCCGGATCGCGGCGGCCATGACATCGTTGCCGCGACCTATCGTGAAGCAGAGGCCGTGCCCGGCCGGGCCGCTGCCCGTGTGCAGCACGACATAGGCGGCGGAGTAGTCGGGGTCCGGGTTCATGGCGTCCGAGCCGTCGAGCTGCTCCGAGGTGGGGAAGCGGACGTCGTGGACGTCGAGCCCGGTGACGGTGTCGGTTACGGCCATGCGCACGCTCCCAGAGATGGCTCGGAAGAACATCGGACCTTTCCCGGTCATCCGATGTATAGACCCGCCCACAAGGCAGCGTCCAGACCCCGTACGCAACTTGATCAGACGACCATGGAAACAGGTCGGATGAATCGGGACTGGTTCGTTCCAAGGGGCTGCGGATCGGCACCGTGGACGCCGTAGTCTGGGGAACGCACGTAATGGAACTGCTGCCGGCCGGCCGCCCCAGGGAGGCCGGACCGGTTGGAAGGAGGCGCTGGGTGATCGAGCTTGAGGGGGTTCCCGAGCTGATCGACCCGGTCATGGTCGCCGCGTTCGAAGGCTGGAACGACGCCGGTGATGCCGCTTCCGCCGCGGTCGCACACCTGGACCGGGAATGGAAGGGCGAGGTCTTCGCCGCGCTCGACGCGGAGGACTACTACGACTTCCAGGTGAACCGGCCGACCGTCTTCCTGGACGGCGGGGTACGCAAGATCACCTGGCCGACGACCCGGCTCTCCGTCGTCCGCGTCGGCGACTCGGACGGCAAGGGTCGGCAGCGCGATCTCGTCCTGGTCCGCGGCATCGAGCCCAGCATGCGCTGGCGCTCGTTCTGCAATGAAATCCTGGGCTTCGCCCATGAGTTGGGCGTCGAAATGCTGGTGGTGCTGGGCTCGCTGCTCGGCGACACCCCGCACACCCGGCCGGTGCCGGTCAGCGGTGTCACCTCCGACGCGGATCTGGCCGGCCGGCTGGATCTTGAGGAGTCGCGCTACGAAGGCCCCACGGGCATCGTCGGCATCCTCCAGGAGGCGTGCACCCACGCGGGCGTTCCGGCGGTGAGCCTGTGGGCGGCCGTGCCGCACTACGTCTCCCAGCCGCCCAACCCGAAGGCCAGCCTCGCCCTGCTCAACCGCCTGGAGGACCTGCTCGACGTCCGTATCCCGCTCGGCGAGCTGAGCGAGGACGCGCGCGCCTGGCAGCTGGGCGTGGACCAACTGGCGGCCGAGGACAGCGAGGTCGCCGAGTACGTCCAGTCGCTGGAGGAGGCCCGGGACACCGCCGAGCTGCCGGAGGCGTCCGGCGAGGCGATTGCCCGCGAGTTCGAGCGCTATCTGCGCCGCCGTGACCCGCAGTCAGGACCGGGCGTGGCAGCGGAGGGCGGGCTCGCCGACGGCCGCGACGCCTCGTTCCTGCGCGACACGACCAGCGGCCGCACCCGGCCGCCGCGGCCCGCGCCCAAGGAGCCACGCGAGCCCAAGCCGCCCGAGGACACGGCGGAGCGGCGGGACACCACCAAGGAGTCCCCGGGTTCTTCGGACGTCCCGGACGACACCGGGCCGGGCAGCGCCGCCAAGCCCGAGGACGGCCCGGAGGACACCGAGCGCTGAGCGAGGCCGGGCACTGAGCGGAAGCCGGGCACTGAGCTAAGAGGGGCGCCCCCGCCACACGGCGGAGGCGCCCCCAGGCGTAAGGAGACGGTCAGCGGCCGACCGTCACAGGGCCACGCCCAGGAGGGCGTCGACGGTGCGGGACACCAGACCGGGGGCGGACTCGTCCGTTCCACCGTCGGCCTGTTGGGCGACGGCCCAGCGGTCGACGGCCGCGAGGGCGGCCGGCGAGTCCAGGTCGTCGGCGAGGGCCGTACGGATCTCCTCCAGCAGGGCGTCGGCGGACGGGCCGTCGGGGCGGGAGACGGCGGCACGCCAGCGCGCCAGCCGCTCCACGGCCTCGTCCAGCACCGCGTCGGTCCACTCCCAGTCGCTGCGGTAGTGGTGCGCGAGCAGCGCCAGCCGGATGGCGGCCGGGTCGGTGCCGTCCCGCCGCACCCTGGAGACAAAGACCAGATTGCCCTTGGACTTGGACATCTTCTCGCCGTTCAGAGCCACCATCCCGGCGTGCACATACGCCTTGGCGAACGGGTACTCGCCGGTGAGCGCCTGGGCGTGCGAGGCGCCCATCTCGTGGTGCGGGAAGGCGAGGTCGGAGCCGCCGCCCTGAACGTCGAAGCCCATGCCGAAGTGGTCCAGGGCGATGGCGACGCACTCGATGTGCCAGCCGGGCCGGCCGCGGCCCAGCGAGCCGCCGTCCCAGCTCGGCTCACCGTCGCGGGCGGCCATCCACAGCATCGGGTCGAGCGGGTTCTTCTTGCCCTCCCGCTCGGGGTCGCCGCCGCGCTCGGCGGACAGCAGCCGCATCGCCGCGGCGTCCAGTCCGGAGACCTCACCGAAGTGGGCGTCGGACTCCACGGAGAAGTAGATGTCACCGTCCAGTTCGTACGCGGCACCGGCGTCGCGCAGCCGCTCCACCAAGGGGACGATGCCGGGTATCGCCTCGACGGCGCCTATGTAGTGGCGGGGCGGCAGCATCCGCAGGGCCGTCATGTCCTCGCGGAACAGAGCGGTCTCGCGCTCGGCGAGCGCCGTCCAGTCGTCACCGGTCTTGGCAGCCCGCTCCAGCAGCGGATCGTCGACGTCGGTGACGTTCTGCACGTAGTGAACCTGGCGCTTCGTGTCGAGCCACACGCGCTGAACGAGGTCGAACGCGTTGTAGGTCGCCGCGTGCCCCATGTGGGTGGCGTCGTAAGGCGTGATGCCGCAGACGTAGATACGGGCGACGGGACCGGGATCGAGGGTTACCCGTCCGCCGGTCGCGGTGTCGTGGATCCTCAGGTCGCGGCCCTGACCAGGCAGGGCGGGGACCTCAGAAGCGGGCCATGCATGCATGCCTTGAGCGTAACCGGACGCATGTTCCGCATACGAACCGGACCAGGGGTGTTGGCCGGAAAGGCGGTCTTGTGATCGACGGGGAAACATGCAAGGGGTGCGCTGCGGAGGCTGCTCCCGGATCAGACCGGCGGCCAGGGGATCGCGGGCCACTGCCCGCTGGGCTCGGGGTGCCGGCCGGTCCGCAGCAGCCCGGCCACCCGCGCCCGCAGCGCCTCGATCTCGGCATCCGTGATCAGTTCGGCCAGTCGGGCGGCGAGCGGTGCGGCGGCCTCCAGCGCCTTCTGGAGATCCCGGAGCACCTTCAGCGCCTCATCGGTCAGCGGCTCCCCCGCCCACCCCCACAGGAGCGTGCGCAGCTTGTCCTCGGCGTTGAACGTCACACCGTGATCGATGGCGAAGAACCGTCCGCCGGCGGCGGGCAGCAGATGTCCGCCCTTGCGGTCGCCGTTGTTGATCACCGCGTCGAGCACCGCGAGCCGCCGCAGCCGCGGATCGTCGGCGTGCACCAGCAGCGCGGTGCGGCCCTGGCCGGTCTCCGCGAAGCCGACCGCCTTCCAGCCGGGCCCCGGCTCCTCGTCCTCCACCAGGGCCAGCAGCTCGGGGATCTCGTCCTCGGCGGTGTCGGCACCGTCGTCGCCGGGTGCCTCGATCCACTCCTGCACCATGCCGGTGCCGTACGGGCCGTCCCGCAGCACCGTCGTGGGAATCAGGTCCCAGCCGCAGGCCCGGGAGATCTCGTACGCGGCGACCTCGCGCTGGGCGAGCGTGCCGTCGGGGAAGTCCCACAGCGGGCGCTCGCCGGCGACCGGCTTGTAGACACAGGCGCCGGTGCGGCCACCGCGCTCGACCGTGCAGTAGAGCACGGCGTTGGACGCCCCCGTGATCTGTCCGCGTACGGTCAGCTCGCCGTCGGCGAGAAACGCGTCCGACAGCCCCGTGGCGCGCTCCGGACCGGGCCCCGGCGGCTCCTGCGCCGCCGCGGGTCCGGGCAGCGGCCCGGCGGGCTCGACCGGCTCCACAACGGGGTCCATGGCGCTCAGGCGTCCCGTCGGTATCCGTTCTGGCGCGGGCATACGTGTCCCTCCGTGTCGAGCGGCAGGCTGCACAGCGGGCAGGGCGGGCGCCCGGCGTTGACGACTTCGAGCGCGCGCTTGGCGAACGCCCTGGCCATCGTGCCGGTGAGGCGCACCCGCAGCATCGGCGGGCCGTTCTCGTCGTCCTGGAGCAGCCGCTCCTCGGCGTCCGCGAGGTCCTCGTCGCTGTCGGCCTCCAGCTCGACCAGCGCCTGCGCCTCGACGATCATCCGCTCGTCCTCGCCGTCCCAGGCCAGCGCCATGGTGCCGACCCGGAACTCCTCCTCGACGGGCGACTCCAGCGGGGCGGCGTCGGCCAGCTCGGGGGGCGAGACGGCGGGCACCGGGGTATTGCCGCCGCTGCGCCGTACCACCTCGTCCAGCAGCTCGTCGATCCGCTCGGCGAGGGCCGCGACCTGGGTCTTCTCCAGGGCGACGCTGGTGATGCGGCCGGCCGAGGTGGCCTGGAGGTAGAAGCTACGGCGGCCAGGCAGCCCGACCGTACCGGCCACGAAGCGGTCCGGCGCGTCGTAGAAGAACACCTGACGGGACAACGTCCTGCTCCGATTGCTCGACTGCGGGGTCACTGCGGTCGCTGCGCTGATCGCAGGGGCGTGGCGGGCAGCGCCGTCGCACCACCCTACTGCGCCCGCTGATCACGGTGCTCCCGCACCACCGCCGAGGGCCGCGTCCCGTTCCGTACCGGCCGCGCCCTCGTCCTCGCGGGGCGCGAGCGAGCCAAAGTCACCGGTGTCGCCGAGGCGTACGAGGAAGGGGCGCAGCCGGGTGTAGCGGATCACGGTCACCGAGCAGGGCTCGACGGAGATCCGCTGGAACAGGTCGAGGTGCATGCCGAGGGCGTCCGCGACCAGGGATTTGATGATGTCGCCGTGCGAGCACATGACGTAGGCCGCCTCGGCGCCGTGCCCGGCCTCGATGCGGGCGTTCCAGTCCCGTACCGCGTCCACCGCGCGGGCCTGCATAGCGCGCATCGACTCGCCACCGGGGAAGGCGGCCGCGGACGGGTGGTGCTGGACGACCTCCATCAGCGGCTCGTCGTTCAGCTCGGCGAGTTTGCGGCCCGACCAGTCGCCGTAGTCGCATTCGCTGATCCGGTCCTCCGTGAACAGCGGAAGGCCGCGGCGGGCGTCCAGCAGCGGCCGCAGCGTCTCCTGGCAGCGCTGCAGCGGGCTGGAGACGGCGGCGGCCAGCGGGACCTGCGCCAGCCGTGCGGGCAGCGCCGCGGCCTGGGCGGCGCCCCGCTCGTCGAGGGCGACGCCGGGCGTCCGTCCCGCGAGCACGCCGGAGGTGTTGGCGGTGGAGCGGCCGTGCCGCAGCAGGATCAGCGTGGGCATGACGGCCAGCCTACGTTCCGGACAGGCATTCCTGGCAGGCAGCCGGACAACGGGTGAGAATGCCAGGTGTGATCGTGGACTGCGGCATCTACCGGGAGGGCCGCCGCACCGAGGGGCCGGCGGACTTCTGCGACGCCCTCGCCGAGGCACGGGCCGAGGGGCACTCCTTCATGTGGCTGGGGATGTACGAGCCGACACAGACCGAGTTCGACCGGGTCAGCAGCGATTTCGGGCTGCACCCGCTGGCGGTCGAGGACGCCCTGCACGCCCATCAGCGGCCGAAGCTGGAGGTGTACGACGATTCGCTGTTCATGGTGCTGAAGCCGGTCACGTACGACGACCAGGCCGACACGGTGACCGCCTCGGAGCTGATGGTCTTCGTCGGCGACTCGTTCGTGGTCACCGTCCGGCACGGCCAGGCCAGTCCGCTGGCGGCGGTGCGCAGACGGCTGGAGGACCATCCGGAGATCCTGCGGCACGGCCCGGGGGCGGTGCTCTACGCGGTCAGCGACGCGGTGGTCGACCATTACATCGAGGTCGCCGCCGAACTCCAGACGGACCTGGAGGAGTTGGAGGCCGAGGTGTTCGCCCCGGTCCGCGGCGACACCAGGAACACCGCGGCCCAGATCTACGCGTTCAAGCGCGAGGTCCTCGAATTCCGGCGCGCCACAGGCCCGTTGACGGAGCCGATGACCCGCCTCCAGAACCCCGGGGTGCCGTTCGTGCACGACCACGCCCGGCCGTTCTTCCGCGATGTCGGCGACCACCTCGCCCGCGCGAACGAGTCGGTGGAGGGCCTGGACCGGCTGCTCTCGGACATTCTCGCCGCCCATCTGGCGCAGATGGGCGTCCGGCAGAACGACGACATGCGCAAGATCTCGGCATGGGCGGCGCTCGCGGCCGTACCCACCCTCATCGCCGGTGTCTACGGCATGAACTTCGACGAGATGCCCGAGCTGAAATGGCACCTGGGCTATCCGGCGATCCTGCTGTTCATGGCCGTCGTCGAGGTGTCGCTGTACCGGCTGTTCAAGCGCCGCGGCTGGCTGTGAGCCCGGCGGGCCTGCCGGGATCCGGTGTTGCGGCCCCGGGGCCCGGCCGGCTCAGGCGAACTCCGGCACGGAGGTGGCGGGGCCGCTCAGCGCGTCCCGGCGCTCGGGCATCCGCAGGCTGACCATCCGGTGCCAGCCGGCCAGCCGCTCATAGGCGTACACCGCCCGGATGCCCGCGGCGAGCACCGCGGACTTGGCCGCGGGCCATTTCAGGATGCGGCCCATGTGGTCCATCACCGCCAGGCTGACGTCGCGGTAGACCGCGATCTCGGCGAGCGCGCTGTCGCGCAGCAGCCCCTGGATGGTCCGGCCGTGCCCGGCGCGGGCCAGCCGCAGCAGCTCCTCGTGGCAGTAGGCCAGATGGTTGTCCTCGTCGCTGGAGATCATCTGGACGGCCTTGCCCAGCTCGGGGTGGTCGCCGAAGTACGTCTTCAGCATCACCATCTGCTCGGAGGCGCGCTGCTCGGTGACCCGGCTGTGGGCGAGGTAGGCGACGATGTCGTACTCGGTGAGGGGCTCGTCGCGGCGCAGCTTGTCGTGTGCCAGGCCGATGCCCTGTCGCTCCAGCAGCATGGTGTAGTCGGCGGCCTCGGGGACCTCGGTGGGGGTCAGACCACGCTTGTGCAGCAGGGCGTTGAAGATTCTGCCGTGCTTGTCCTCGTCGGCGCCGTGCCGGGTGACCTTGGGCGCGAGCTCGCGCTGGGACGGGGGGAGGAGTGCGGCGATCCGGCCGTTCTCCCAGCCTCCCTGGGCCTCGCCGCTGGCCGCGATGGAACAGAACAGCCGGTAGGACTCGTCGTTGTCGAAGATCTCCTGGAACAGGCTTCTGGCCGAGAACATCTGCGCCACCTCCGAACGGACACACCTGCAAACGAAAAGTCAACTGTGGTGTGTCATCAGAGGCAACCGGAGAGCCGGTCCATTCGGCCGTTCGAACGACGCGCCTCCTGGTGTCCGGGCGTAACCAGCGCGCCCACCGGGGCGTTGTGCTGCGTGACGGCCGTGGCGGGGAAGACCCCCCGAGCCCCCACCACGGCCGCAGCGCTTCACCCGCCCGGCGCCTGATCGGCGCCGGGCCTTTCCGTTGCTCCGGTTACGGGCGGTGTACGGGCCGGCTTGCGCACGGGCCGCCGGCACGCTCTCCCGTCACACGCTCCCGTACCGCATTCCGTCACGCCAGCCCGGCGCGCTCCAGGGCCTCGGTGCCCGCTCGCAGCGCCGCGACCCGCTCGTCCAGCGTGAAGCCCGCGGGCGCCAGCGTCAGCGTGGTGACACCGGCCGCCGCATAGGCCTGCATCCGCTCGGCGATCCGCTCCACGGAGCCGAGCAGCGTGGTCTGGTCGATCAGCCGCTCGGGGATCGCGGCGGCCGCGCCGTCCTTGTCACCGGACAGGTACTTGTCCTGGATCTCGGCGGCTTCCTTCTCGTAACCCATGCGCTGGGCAAGCTTGTTGTAGAAGTTCTGCTTACGGCTGCCCATGCCGCCGACGTACAGCGCGGTGTACGGACGGAACATGTCGGCCAGCGCACTGACGTCCTTGTCCTCGCCCAGGGCCAGCGGCAGCGTCGGACAGACATCGAACCCGTCCATCGTCTTCCCTGCCTTCTCGCGGCCCGCCCGGAGGTGGGAGATCGCGGTCTCCTCCAGGTGGTCGGCGGAGGGGAAGATCAGCAGCGCGCCGTCGGCGATCTCGCCGGTCTGCTCCAGGTTCTTGGGGCCGATCGCCGCGACGTAGAGCGGGATGTGCTCGCGCTGCGGGTGCACGGTGAGCTTGAGCGGCTTGCCGGGGCCGCCGGGCAGCGGCAGCGTCCAGTGCTGGCCCTCGTAGGACAGCCGCTCGCGCGACATGGCCTTGCGCACGATGTCGACGTACTCACGGGTGCGCGCCAGCGGCTTGTCGAACTTGACGCCGTACCAGCCCTCGGAGACCTGCGGCCCCGAGACGCCCAGCCCGAGCCGGAAGCGGCCGCCGGAGAGGGAGTCCAGCGTCGCGGCGGTCATCGCGGTCATCGCGGGCGTACGCGCCGGGATCTGGAAGATCGCCGAGCCGATGTCGATGCGCTCGGTCTGGGCGGCGACCCAGGAGAGCACCGAGGGAGCGTCGGAGCCGTAGGCCTCGGCGGCCCAGCAGACCGAGTAGCCGAGGCGGTCGGCCTCCTGCGCCACCGCGAGATTGTCGGAGTCCATCCCGGCACCCCAGTAGCCGAGGTTGATGCCAAGCCTCATGCCGCTCCCCTTACTGATCAGTAACGTCGCTGTTGCGGGGACTCTAGCGCGCGGCGGCTCGTGCCGTCATCGGCGGGTTATCCACAGGTCCCCTGATCCGGACGTGCGGCGCGTAATCTCAAGGCCCATGGAGCAAAGGCACCTCGGCCGTACGGGCCTTCGTGTGTCCCGCCTCGGGCTCGGCACCCTGAACTGGGCGCGTGACACGGACGAGCAGGAAGCCGCCGACCAGCTCAAGACGTTCTGGGAGGCCGGCGGCACCCTCGTCGACACCGCCGACATCTATGCCGACGGCGGTGCCGAGTACCTCCTGGGCCGGCTGTCCGAGGAGCTGGTCCCCCGCGCTGACCTGGTGATCGCGACCAAGGCGGGCAGCGTCCTGGAGACGGACCGCCGCGTCGACGGCTCCCGGCGCCATCTCCTGGCCGCCCTGGACGCCTCCCTGGAGCGGCTGGGGACCGACTACGTCGACCTGTGGCAGCTGCACTCCTTTGACCCGCACACCCCGCTGGAGGAGACGCTCCAGGCCCTCGACCTCGCCGTCACCAGCGGCCGGGCGCGCTATGCGGGCCTGTCGAACTTCTCCGGCTGGCAGCTCGCCAAGGCCGCCACGTGGCAGCTCGCGGCACCGGGCCTCCGCACCCGGCTGGCGAGCACGCAGATGGAGTACTCCCTCCTCCAGCGCGGCATCGAGCGCGAGGTGCTGCCCGCGGCCCTCGATCTCGGCGTCGGCCTGCTGCCGTCCTCACCACTCGGCCGTGGCGTGCTCACCGGCAAGTACCGGCATGCCACGCCGGCCGACTCGCGCGGCGCCTCGGACCATCTCGCGCCGTTCGTCGCGCCGTACCTCGACGAGCCGGCGGGCCGGATCGTCGAAGCGGTCACCACCGCCGCCGACGGCCTGGCCGCCACCCCGCTCCAGGTCGCCCTCGCATGGGTCCGCGACCGTCCCGGCGTCACCGCCCCGATCGTGGGTGCGCGTACTGCGCAGCAGCTCAGAGCGGCATTGTCAGTGGAGCCCCTTAGTCTTCCTGACGAGATTCGCCGGGCGCTGGACGATGTGTCAGCTCCGGTGCACCACTATCCCGATCACGACTGGAGCACGCTGTGAGTACCGACCGCCTCGCCGGCGAGACCCCGCCCGAGCAGGAGGCCGCGCCCGGCACTACGGACGGCCGGTCGTCAGAGGCCGGTTCCGGCGCGGCGGCCGGATCTGGTGCGGCAGCCGGATCTGATGCGGCAGCCGGATCTGATGCGGCGGCCGGGTCCGGCGCGGACGCGGTGAGTGCCGGGCCGGAGGCCGCCCCGGGCGGCGCGGAGAACGGCACTGCGGCGGCCGGGTCCGCCGCGAAGACGGCAGCGGCCCTGGCGGCAGCGGTGCGTGCCGTCGAAAGCGGCGAGCGATCGGCCGCTTCGTTCTTCAACGAGGCGCCGCGCGCCGCCAAACCGGCCGCCGCCGCTGCCGGGCCGCGGAAGGATGCCCCGGCCGCCGGAGAACGCACCACCCCGGCCGGACCGGCGCGCCCGGTGCCGGACGCGGCACGCGAGCGCGGGGCGAGCGCGACCGCAGGGCCGTCCGCCGCGCCCGTCGTGGACGGCGGCGCTCCCGGGGACGCCATCCCGCAAACCCCGGCGGCCCCCCGTTCCGCCATGGCGACGGCCCCCGGAATCGACGGCGTACGGCAGGTCCTCGCGGCGGGCGGTGCTCCGGAGGCGCTGGCGGAGAAGGCCGCCGAGGTGCTGGGTGAGCGAGCCGCCGAGGCGCTCAGCGCCGACCCGTGGCAGCTGCTCACCGTGCCCGGGGTGCGCCCCGAGCAGGCCGACGGTTTCGCCCGTGCGCTGCTCGGCCCCGCCTGCGGTCCGGGCGACGAGCGGCGCGGCCAGGCGCTGGTCGGCTGGCTGCTGGAGCAGGCCGCCGTCGCGGGGCACTCCGCTCTGGAGGCGCCCGCGCTGCGCGCGGCGCTCGCCCAGCGAGGCGTGCCGGACCCCGACGACGCCCTCCAGACGGCGATCGCCGACGGCGCGGTGCTGGTCTTCCAGGACGCGATCGACACCCCGGGCCAGGCCAGGCCCAGCGCGGGCGACGACGAAGAGGCGGAGCAGCCGGTCCGGATCCTGCTCGGCCTGGACCGCTTCGCGATGGCCGAGGAGAGCGTCGCGGACGGCCTGGCCCGCCTGCTCAACACTTTCGAGCCGCCGACGGAAGCGGAGCAGGACGAGGCGGCGGGTGACGCGGCTGCGGGTGACGCGTCAGCGGACGCCCCGGCGGCTGACGGGGCAACCGCTGACTTGGACGCCGGCAGCAGCGACAGCGGCGCGGCGGAGACACCCCACGCAGACGCCGCCCACCCCGACGAAGAGCCCGGCCACCGCCCCGCCCGGCCCTCCGCCGCCGACTGGGACGGCGTGGCGGGTGCCGCTCCGTCGCCGTCGGCCGCGGAGCTGATCCGGGCCGCCGCGCACAGCGGCCTGGTGGCACACACCGGCGC
The DNA here is from genome assembly GCF_040654775.1 of Streptomyces sp. NPDC050636. Taxonomy (NCBI): domain Bacteria; kingdom Bacillati; phylum Actinomycetota; class Actinomycetes; order Kitasatosporales; family Streptomycetaceae; genus Streptomyces; species Streptomyces sp. NPDC050636. The sequence continues at coordinate 108,217 of NZ_JBFAIP010000005.1, read as the reverse complement.
CGAGGCGGCCCGCGCCGAGCCCGCCGCGCTGATCGCCGCGGCCCGCTCGCTGGGCCTGCGGGCCTACGGCGCCACGCACGGCGAGAACGGCCGCCGGCGCCTGGCGGCGGCCCTCGCCGAGACGGCGGGCGCTCCGGCGGGCGCCGAGGGCCCCGGCGCGGCGGCCGTGACCGTCTCCGGCCTGCTCGCCGGGCGGGAGGGCCCCGGCCGGGACGCGGACGGCGCGCTGGCGCTCGATCTGCTGGTCGTGCTGGACGCGCCGCAGCTGGATCTGGAGACCGCCGCGATGCTGGTCGAGTCGCTGACCGACGGGACCCGGCTGGTGCTCAGCGGCGACCCCGGCGTCCTGTGGTCCGCCGGTCCCGGCCGGCTGTTCGCCGACCTTCTCGCGGCCCGGTTCTGCCCCCAGGTCGCGTCCCGTACCCCGGACTTCGGCCCGATCGGGGAGCTGGTGTCGGGCATCGGCATCGGCGAACTCGGCCAGGTCGAGGCGCCCGGCAAGGAGGTGGTGACCGTCCCGGTGCGCAACGCCGGGGAGGCGGTGCACCGCACCGTCCAGCTGGTCGCCGACTCGGTACCACGGGCGCTGGGCGTCCCCGCCGACCAGACGCAGGTCATCACGGTCGGCCATGGCGGCGCGGCCGGCACCCGCGCGCTGAACGCCGCCCTCAAGGAGCGCCTCAACCCCGGCCCCGGCCGCTTCGGCGGTTTCGACCCCGGTGACCGCGTCGCGTACGCCCCGGCGGCCGGCCGCACCCTGCCCGGCACGGTCACCGGCGCGGACGCCGCCGGCCTGCACCTCGACTGCGCCGGTACGGCCGTCGTGGTGCCGCGCGAGCAGGTCGGCGCCGGTGCGGTACGGCACAGCTGGGCGCTCACCGCACATCAGGCGGCCGGGATGCGCTGGCCCGCCGCGGTGGTCGTACTGCCCGGTGACGCCGCGGGCGGCCTGACCCGCGCCTGGGTGTACACCGCCTTCAGCCGCGCCGAGCGGCATCTGTCGGTCGTGCAGGGCGTGGACCAGGCGCTGCCGCGCGCGGTCGCCGAAGTGCCCGTCAAGGAGCGCACCACCCGGCTGCGGACCCTGCTGCAGATGCAGAGCGGCGCGGCGGACCCGGCGGCGGGCTGAGCCCCGTACACCGGAGACCACGGCAAACGCCGCCGCCCCGGCCCGTCAGGAGTACGTGGAACGTACCGACGGACCGGGGCGGCGGCGCGAGCGGGGCGGCATCCGGGCCCAGGCGGGCCCTGCCCCGTCAGCGCTCCTTGTCGAGCGCCTCCAGCAGGTCGTCGTCGCCCAGCTCCTCGTCGAAGACCGCGCTGACGTCGAAGCGGCACACCACCCGCTCGGGATCCGCCTGGTCGAACGGTGTGGACAGCCACTCCCCCGGCTCGGCCGGGTCGTCGGCGGCCGCCACCCACAGCGTGGAGTCGCCCTCCTCCAGGCCGAACTCCTTGTGCCGGGAGGCGATCTCGTCCGGTTCGAACTCCCCGAACAGCACGCCGAGCGCCGCATGCACGCTGGTGCCGACGACACCGGCGGCGTCGGCGCGCCCGGCCCCGTTGCCCACCGCCTCGTCGGCGGCGTCCGGATCGAGATCGGCGATGCGCTGTGCCTGATGCAGCAGCCGCTGCGGTTCGGCGACGGTGTAGTCGCGCCGGATGAGCACGTTCAGCGCACTCGGCTCCTCCGGGCCCGCGTACGCCGGCAGCGTGTCGCTCCCGGGGATCTCGAAGGGGGTGACCTCGTCGTAGGTGTCGTACAGCAGCTCGTCGTACACCTCAGCCGCCGCGGCGAGCTCGTCGAACGCGGCGTAGACGGCCGGATCGTCCGGCCCCGAGCGGCGTTCGACCGCGTCGAGGTGACGGTCCAGCGCGGCTTTGACCGCCTCGGCGGCGGCACGTACCTCGGCAGCGGAAGGCTGCGCAGCATCAGACATAGTGCAGACGCTATCCGTACCGGGGCCGGTCCCGCACAATAGATGCGATGCCGGAATACGAATTCTGCGATGTGTATGTGCCTCGGGGGGTCTCCCGGAAGGCCGCCACACGCCTGCTGACCGACCATGCCGAGTACGGACACTGGGAGTTGGACCGACTTCGTCTCAACCCCGACGGGAGCCGCCGGGTGCGGCTGCGCCGCCGGATCATCCGACAGCTCCGGGCCACGTGGTGAACGCCGGCGCCGTGTGAACACAGCAGAACGGGCCCCGTCACCACGAGGCCCGCTCTTTTGTGCGCGCTGTGCGCTATGTGATGCCCGTCACCTGCGCGCGCTGCGTGCCCGGCGGTAGATCACGGCTCCGCCGAGCAGCAGCCCGGCGCTCATCGGCACGGCGTAGCCGATCGTCCCGGCGCCGGTGTGGGCGAGCTGCCCACCGCCCTCGGCCTCGGTCTTGGGCGCCGCGGGCGTCGTGACGATCTCCGAGCGCGGCTCGGACTCGGCCTGCGGCCGCATCCCCGAGGTGCCCGGACCGTTCCGGTGCTCAGGCGCCGAAGGCTGTCCGGAATCCGACGGCTGCTCCGGGTTCCCCGGCTGCTCAGCCTTCGGCGGGTGGTGCCCGTCGCGGTCCTGAGGGTAGTCCGGGCCCGTCGGCGGCAGCGTCGACGACCCGTCCCCGCAGTCGTTGTCGAACGCCGGGTTGAGCAGCCCGACCACGTCAACGCTGTTGCCGCAGGCGTTGACCGACAGATTGACCGGCGCCTGCACGTTGTTGCCGGACGCCACACCGGGCGAATGCGCGGTGTGGCCCGAGGCGCCGGCGCCGTGGCGCCCGCTGTCGCCGCCCCGGTGCTTGCCGCTCTTTCCGTGGTGGTCGTGGTGATCGCCACCCTGCGGACCCCGGTGCTTGCCACCGCCGTCGTTGGCGCACTTGTTCCCGAATGTGGGGTTGAGCAGTCCGACGACATTGATGCTGTTGCCGCAGGCGTTGACCTCTACGTCGACCGGTGCCTGGACGTTGTTGCCGGACGCCACACCGGGCGAATGCGCCGCGCCTCCGCTGGCTCCCGAGTCCGCGTGTGCGTAGCCGCCGACGGCGGCGAGTACACCGCCCGCGGCCGCGATCGTGATCAGGCCCTTTCTTGCGACCTGTCTCATAGGTTGCTCCCTGCCTTGATGCCTTACCGGAATGCGCGCGAGCACAAGTCGACGTGGATCCACGGAGATACACGGCGAGAGGTACCCGCTCGCAGAAATACCCAGAAGCTCCGGAATGCATGACGCGCATTCCGGAGCCGAACCGACCAGACCTTTACGGGTACAGATGCAGCGTCAAAATGTCACTTGTTGACGCAGTAGTTGCCGAAGGCGGGGTTCAGCACCCCGATGACGGAGATCGTGTTGCCACAGGCGTTCACCGGGACATGGACCGGCACCTGAACGACGTTGCCGGAAGCGACGCCCGGGGAATTCACGGCAGCGCCCTGGGCACCCGCGTCAGCAACCGCCAGGCCCGCACCGGCGAGCACAAAACCACTGGCTACTGCCGCCGCAGCGACGACCTTCTTGATCATCAATCCTCCTCATAGGCAATGCGATCCCAGCCGCGGACCGCATATACGACAACGAGGAAATCAACGCCGACGCCACGGATGCATCACCACGTTCACTCTTTTCAGCGAAGTCGGCGCGAACGGCAGGAAATCCGCGCCGAATTCGGCTGAGGCTCAGCTCTGTTCGATGAATCGGTCGAGTACCCGCACTCCGAACTTCAGTCCGTCCACCGGCACCCGCTCGTCCACACCATGGAACATCCCCGCGAAGTCCAGCTCGGGCGGCAGCTTCAGCGGCGCGAAGCCGAAGCCGCGGATCCCGAGGTCGTCGAAGGACTTGGCGTCCGTACCACCGGAGAGCATGTACGGCACGGCGCGCGCGATCGGGTCCTCGGCCTGTAGCGCCGACTGCATCGCCTCGACCAGGGCGCCGTCGAAGGTGGTCTCCAGCGCCTTGTCGGTGTGCACGTCCTCGCGCTTGACCCGGGGGCCGAGAATCCGGTCCAGGTCGGCGAGGAACTCCTCCTCGTAGCCCGGCAGGAAGCGGCCGTCGATATGCGCGGTCGCCTGGCCCGGGATGACGTTGACCTTGTAGCCGGCGCCCAGTTGCGTCGGGTTGGCGGTGTTCTTGAGTGTGGCGCCGATCATCTTGGCGATGCCGCCGAGCTTGGCCAGCGTGGCGTCCATGTCCTCCGGGTCGAGCTCGGTACCGAGCGCGTCACCGAGCTCGTCCAGGAAGGCCCGCAGGGTCTTGGTCACCCGCACCGGGAACTCGTGCCGCCCCAACCGCCCGACTGCTTCGGACAGTTCAGTGATCGCATTGTCCTTGTGGATCATCGACCCGTGTCCGGCGGAGCCGTCCACGGTCAGCTTCATCCAGTGCATGCCCTTCTGCGCCGTCTCGACGAGATAGAGCCGCAGCTGCTCGTTGACGGTGAAGGAGAAGCCGCCGACCTCGCTGATCGCCTCGGTCACGCCCTCGAAGAGGCCCGGGTGCTTGTCGACGAGATAGCGGGCGCCGTAGGTGCCGCCCGCTTCCTCGTCCGCCAGGAAGGCCAGCACGATGTCGCGCGGCGGCTTACGCCCCGTGCGCAGCCGGTCACGGACGACGGCCAACGTCATCGCGTCCATGTCCTTCATGTCGACCGCACCCCGGCCCCAGACGCACCCGTCGGCGATCTCGCCGGAGAACGGGTCGTGCGTCCAGTCCGCGGCGTTGGCCGGCACCACGTCCGTATGCCCGTGGATCAGCAGCGCGGGCCGGGACGGGTCCGCACCCTCGATCCGGGCCACGGTCGAGGCACGGCCCTTGTGGGACTCGAAGATCTGCGGCTCCAGACCGACCTCTGCGAGCTTCTCCGCGACATATTCGGCGGCCACCCGCTCACCCGGGCCCGAGTGGTCGCCGTAGTTGCTGGTGTCGATCCTGATCAGGTCCCGGCACAGGTCGACGACCTCGTCCTCGCCGGTGACCGTACGGGCGGGCTGCGACTCACTCATGCCGGAACCTCGCTTCGCTCGGCCCGCATGCGCGAGGGCTCGCACCGTTCCATGGATCGCTCGCGGAGCTCGCTCATGCCGAAACCTCGCTTCGCTCGGCCCCGCATGCGCGGGGGCTCGCACCTTTCCATGGTTCGCTCGCGGAGCTCGCTCACATTGCCTCCTCTTGGTTCACGGCCGCGGCGCGCTCCCGAGGAGCACGGACCGCGGCGGGGGTCCACCGCCATCCTCCACCTCCGGAGCGCTGCGCCCAAGGCCGCAATATTCCCGACATGCCCTGGTCACAGCCCCGTGCCTGGCCGAAAGTGCGGGTGATCGACCACCCCGGAAGGTTTGCTATTGTTTTCCACGTCGGAACGGCCCAGCCGGAACGGCAGACACCTTGTCCGGGTGGCGGAATGGCAGACGCGCTAGCTTGAGGTGCTAGTGCCCTTTATCGGGCGTGGGGGTTCAAGTCCCCCCTCGGACACCACGAAGGCCCTCGCGAAGAACTCGCGGGGGTCTTTCTCGTGCCTGCGCGCGGCGTGCGCCGCCATGCCGCCTTCCCGCCACCACCGCCCCGTATTTGCCATGCGCTCGCCCGCTGTCCCTGCGTAGGGTGCGCAGGGATTCACGGAGGGCGAGAGGGGCGGCAGTGCTGATTTTCGATGCAGATGACACGTTGTGGGAGAACAACGTGATCTTCGAGCGGGTCATCGACGAGTTCCTGGAGTGGATGGCGCATCCCGGGCTCGACCGGGACGGGGTACGGGCGGCGCTCGACGGGATCGAGGCGGCGAACGCCGTGACGCACGGGTATGGCAGCAAGGTGTTTCTGCGCAGCCTCGGGGAGTGTGTGGCGCGGCTGCGGGGGCGGGCGGTGACGGCCGAGGAGTCGGCGCGAATCTCCGGGTGGGCAGCGGCCTTCGACGGGGACCGGGTGGAGCTGATTCCCGGGGTGGCGGAGACGCTGGCCGAGCTGGCGCGGCGGCATGAACTGCTGCTGCTGACCAAGGGTGACACGGAGGAGCAGGAGCGGAAGGTGGCGGCGTCGGGGCTGACGCGGCACTTCCGGGGTGTGCACATCGTGGCGGAGAAGGAGATGGCCACGTACGAGGAGTTGACCCGCGCGTATGAGCTGGTGCCGGCCGCGACGTGGATGATCGGGAACTCCCCGAAGTCGGACATCCTGCCCGCGCGGGCGGCCGGTCTGAACGCGGTCTTCATCCCGAACGATCACACCTGGGTGCTGGAGCACAGCGAGCTCGATCCGGACGACAAGAAGGTGCTGCAGCTGTCGGCGTTCGACGAGTTGCTGCGGCACTTCTGAGAGAGGGGAACAGGGGTGAGTGGCGTGAGTGGGGCGGGGCCCAAGGTGTCCTGTGTGTTCGTATGCCATGACGGGGGCGGGCGGGTGCTACTGGCGCGTCGGAGCGCGGGGGCCCGGGACGAGCCGGGGACATGGGACTGCGGCGCCGGGGCACTGGAGTTCGGCGAGACGTTTGAGTCGGCCGTGACGCGGGAGGTGCGGGAGGAATACGGTGTGCGGCCGCTCGGAATGGAGCACATCGGAGTGCGCAATGTGCTGCGCGGCGATCCGGTCGACTCTCACTGGGTCGCGCTGGTCTTCGCCGTACAGGTGGCGCCGGGCGAGGTGACGATCGGCGAGCCTCACAAGTTCGACGCGCTGGAGTGGTTTGCGCCCAACGCGCTGCCGGCGCCGCTGCATTCACAGTGCGGGGAGAGTCTGGCCATGTTCGGCGCGTTCGCCGCGGAGGACGCGGGCTAGAGGAAGCGGGGGCTGGGGACCGGGCCGGGTGCGGGGGCCCGGTCGCGGGGGCTTGGCGCGGTGATCGCCTCGATCGTGCGTCGCGCGGATTCGAGCAGCTGCTCGTCGCCGCGCATCTCGGCGTCTGCGGAGCCGGCGTTCAAGGGGATCCGGGTGTTCCGGGCGATGAGGTCGCGTAGTTGCGGAAGAGCGGGGGTCGCGTGCTCTCCCATGGCCGCGAGGGTGTCCATCGCGCGGGGGCCGAACAAGTCGTCGTCGAGGAATTGCGGCAGCACGGCCAGCAGGTCGCCGGCGGCCGCCGGGCCTTCGTGGCGCCACAGTGCCAGGGAACCGTGGACCCGCATGGCGCTGGGGCGCGCGAAGACATACGTCCGCAGCTGGGCGGACTGGTCCGCGTCGAGTCCGCCGTGGTCGAGGAGCCAGCGGAAGAGGGCGGAGTGGTCGGGCACATAGCGGCGCTTCGCGGCGCGGGTGCGCAGGTGGTGCAGATAGCGCTCGATGGGGGCGCGGTCGCCGGTGATGCGGGAGAGGGCGAGGGAGACGTGGCCCGCGCGCCATGTCACGTCGTCCGCGAGGGATTCGAGGAGGGGCACCGCGGGCGCGGCTGGGGCCCCGATCCGGCCGAGGGCACCGACGAGCGATGACCTCGTCGAGGTGTCGCGGCCGGCGGCCAGGGTGGCGCGGAATGCGTTGATCAGGTCGGGGGTGCAGGCGGCGGCTGCCGGGCCGAGGTGGTGGATGAGGTGGGCGGCGAGCGGTAGCGACGCCTCGTTGTCCGAGCGGAGCAACTTCCTTATGAGCGGTGTGAGTTCGGCGGGGTCGAGGGCGTCGGACCGCAGCAGGCCCCGGACTGCGGCGCCTGCCCCGGGGGGCGGGTCGCCTGCCGACAGCCGATTGCGGACGGCGGAGGCGGCCCGTGCGTCGCCGCTGGTGGCCAGGGCGTAGGCGATCGTCCAGGTGGTGGAGTCGGTGGTGGTTGTCGTGGGCAGAAGCGCGGCCAGATCGTCGGCCGTCGCACGGGTGGCGGTCCGGGAGGCGCAGAGGGTGTCCACGGCCAGGTCGCGCAGGCCGGGCGGCGCGGTGTGGAGAAGTGGGACGAGACGCGGGGCCAGGGTGGCGGGTGCGGCTCGCCATTCCTGGAAGGCGCGGCGGGCCAGGTCCGCACCGACCCGCTGTCCGTACGGGCCCGCGGCGCCTGCCAGGAGCCGGGTGGCGGTGGCGTAGCAGGCCGTCTCCCGGCCCTGTCGGAACAGGGCGCCGGCCCAGCGATGACCGACGGTCAGCACACGGTCGGCGTCGGTGGCCGGTGGTTCGGCCGGTGGACCGGTGGACGCGTCCGAGAGGGCGGCGACCTCCGCCTCCGCCTGAGCGTCCAGTTCGGGCCACCGCTCCCCCGGCGCGGACGCCAACTCCTCGACGCAGGCGAGCAGCCGGATTTCCGGGAGGGGGTCGGAGCGCAGCGGTCCGGGCGGGTAAGGGGTGTCGGGGTCACGGAACAGGGCGTCTGCGAGGGCGATGCGGGTGACCAGGTCGGTCAGCGTGTCCAGTGCCGTCCGGACCCGGTCCGTGCCGCCGGCGCGGACGAGGAGGCGGGCCGCCGCCCGGCGGACGTCCGGGTCAGGGTCGCGGAGCCTGGCCGATGCCGCCTCGATCGGGCCCTGCCATGGCCTGCGCCGGTTGAAGGTCAGCTCGCCGAGCAGGGCGAGCGCGGTGCGGCGCGCCGCGGGGCGGGTCGAGTCGGTGAGCGCGATCAGCGCGTGGGTGACCGGGCCGTCCGGATCGGTGTGCAGCGCTTCGAAGGCGGTGGTTCTGGCCGGGCTGCCCGGGGAGAGTACGGATCCGTCGACGACCGCCGCGATCACTGCAGCGACACTGCCGTGTTCGGCGGCGGACGGGGCGGAGACCGGGTCCTGGCCCGGCGTCCGCGAGGTCATCGGGTGGGGCGGTGGCCGCCCTTCCTGTAGATCATGCGAAGGATCATGACCTACGGGAAGGGAATCGGCAACCGGTTTGCGGGTGGGTGAGTGAGTGGTGCGCCACGCGCCTACAGCGGTTCGATACCGGTCAGTTCACCGTCCTCCAGCGCCAGCCAGCGGGTGATACCGAGCTCTCTCAGGAACGTCAGATCGTGACTGACGACTACGAGCGCGCCCTCGTAGGACTCCAGGGCCGTGACGAGCCGGCGCACCGACGCCATGTCGAGGTTGTTCGTCGGCTCGTCGAGCATCAGGAGCTGCGGTGCCGGTTCGGCCAGCATCAGCGCGGCGAGCGAGGCGCGGAAGCGTTCGCCGCCGGAGAGCGTGCCGGCCTGCTGGTCGGCGCGGGCGCCCTTGAACAGGAAGCGGGCGAGCCGGGCCCGGATGCGGTTGTTGGTGGCGTCCGGGGCGAAGCGGGCGACGTTCTCGACGACCGTCAGTGCGTTGTCGAGCACCTCCAGCCGCTGCGGGAGGAAGCGGTACGGGACGTGCGCTTCCGCCGCGCCGTCCAGCGGCGGGAGCTCGCCCGCGATCGTCCGCAGCAGGGTCGTCTTGCCGGAGCCGTTGTGGCCGGTCAGGGCGATCCGTTCGGGGCCGCGGACCTCCAGGTGGGCGTGCGCGCCGTACTGCACCCGCAGGTCGCGCAGGGTGAGGACGGTACGGCCCGGCGGTACCGCGGTGTGCGGCAGATCGATGCGGATCTCATCGTCGTCCCGGACCGCCTCGGCGGCCTCGTCGAGCCGTTCCCTGGCCTCCTTGAGGCGTTCGGTGTGCATGATGCGGTGTTTGCCCGCGGAGACCTGTGCCTCCCTCTTGCGCTCGTTCATGACGATCTTCGGCTCGCGCTTGTTGGCGTTCATCTTGTTGCCGTAGCGGACCCGGCGGGCCAACTTGACGTGGGCGTCGGCCAGTTCACGCTTCTGGCGCTGCACATCGGCCTCGGCGACCCGCACCATCCGCTCGGCCGCGTCCTGCTCGACGGCCAGCGCCTGTTCGTACGCGGTGAAGTTGCCGCCGTACCAGTGGACCTCTCCGCCGCGGAGATCCGCGATCCGGTCGACGAGTTCGAGGAGTTCGCGGTCGTGGCTGACGACGACGAGTACGCCGGACCATCCGGCGACGGCGTCGTACAGCCGCCGGCGTGCCGCGCGGTCGAGGTTGTTCGTGGGCTCGTCCAGCAGCAGAACGTCCGGTCGGCGCAGCAGCAGCGCGGCCAGCCGCAGCAGTACGGACTCGCCGCCGGACAACTCGCCGATGGTCCGGTCGAGGTCGATGCCGTGCAGCCCGAGCTGGTCGAGGGTGGCGCGGGCGCGCTCCTCGACGTCCCAGTCGTCGCCGATGGCGGTGAAGTGCTCCTCGCTCGCGTCGCCGCCCTCGATGGCGTGCAGGGCGGCGCGCGCGGCGGCGATGCCGAGCGCCTCGTCGACGCGTAGGCCCGTGTCGAGCGGGGCGTGCTGCGGGAGACAGGCGACCTCGCCGGCGACCTTGACGCTGCCCGCGGTCGGGGTCAGCTCGCCCGCGATGAGCTTCAACAGCGTTGACTTCCCTGCTCCGTTGAGGCCGATGAGGCCCGTACGGCCGGGGCCCACGGCGAGTTGGAAACCGTCCAGGACAGGGGTGCCGTCGGGCCAGGCGAAGCCGAGGCCGGTGCAGACGATGGAGGTGGCGGACGTGGATGGCGTGGGCGGCTTAGACATAGGGGTCTCCTTGGCGCGCGTGAGGGGTGAGCGGGCAATGCGCTGGGAGACACCGCGTCGGAACGCCGAGGTGCGCCGGGGTACGCCGGGGTACGCCGTAGCGGGTACGCCGAGGTCGCGGACGGGCGGCCGCGTGATGCCGGAAATCGCAGAGCGAATGGCATGTCGCGGGCGCGGTGTCTCAGGACCTCAGACGAGCAACGGCCTTCTCCAATCGGGGCGGTGGCGGCCTTGAAGCCGTGAACCGATAACGACAGTACTAAGGCCGCCACCAAAACGCAAACGCTATTTTTGTTGCGTTTACAAGGAGCGAGGACGGAGGCGTACGCGCGCCGGGCCGGTCGCCTGGAGGGTGATCCCGGCGGAGACCGGCACCTCCTCGTCCACCGCCTCCAGTTCGTACGCGCGCAGCAGTGTCGCCAGCGCCAGCACCGACTCCAGCATCGAGAAGTGCTGCCCGATGCAGGCGCGCGGACCGCCGCCGAACGGGAACCAGGCGTAGCGGTGCCGGCCCGCCTCGCGCTCGGGGGTGAAGCGGTCCGGATCGAAGCGTTCCGGGTCTTCCCACAGCTGCGGGGCACGGTGCGTGACCCATGGCGCGACGACGACATCCGCCCCGGCCGGGATGCGGAATCCGCCGATCTCGGTGGCCGCCACGGCCCGACGGCTGACCACCGGGGCCGGCGGATACAGCCGCATGGCCTCCTTGAGCGCCCGTGTCACGCACGGGAGGCGGTCCAGGTCGGCGGCCGTGGGCGTGCCGCCCGCCAGGACCCGGTCGATCTCGGCGCGGACCCGTGCCTGCTCCTCGGGGTGCCTGGCGAGGAGATGGAGAGTGAAGGCCAGGGAGATCGCGGTGGTTTCATGGCCGGCCAGCAGAAAGATCAGCACCTGTTCGCGGACCTCGGTCGCGTCGAGGGAGCCGTCTTCCTCGTTGCCCGCCGCGGCGAGGAGCGAGAGCAGATCGTCGGCGGACCGAGGGCGTCCCCGCTCCCTCTCCCCCGAGTTCACGGTGCCGACCGCCGCGCGCCGTTCGGCGATGATGCGGTCGCAGACGGCGGTCACTTCCGCGGTGGCTTCCCGCGCGCGCCGGTTGCCAGGGGTGGGCCACTCGCGTGGGACCTTCAGGGGCACGTAAGCGCGCCGCACGACATAGTCGTTGATGACCGGCGCACACCGGTGGATGACGTCCACGGCTGCTTCCACATCCGTACCGAAGAGGATCCGCGAGACGGTGCGCAGCGCGAACCGGTTCATCTCGCTGACGAGGTCGACGGTGGTGTCGTCAGCCGTCCGCCAGCGCTCGGCGATGACACCGGCCTCGGTCGTCACGGCCGCCGCGTAGCCGTCGACCCGGCGCTTGGTGAACAGCGGCTGCACCAGCCGCCGCTGCCGGAGGTAGTCGGCGTCCTGGCTGGTGAGCAGGCCGTTGCCGAAGGACTGCCGGACCTCCTCGTAGAGCGGGTGGTCCTTGCGGAAGTTGGCGGCCTCCGAGGCCAGGATCTGCTGGACGCCCTGCGGCGAGAACACGGCGTGGAACACACTGCGCAGGCCGGGCGGGCCGGCCTGGAGGCGGACCACATCGCCGTGTTCGCGGTGGGCGTGTAAGAAGGCGCCCAGTGAGTCGCGGCGGAGGTCGAGCATCGAGCCGAGGACGGGGAGGCCGGCCGGGCCGGGTATCTCGGGCCCCGATGCGGAACCGGCATGGGGGTGGGGGTGGGACTCGGTGATGGGCATGCTCGGTTCTCTATCCCGAATGCCGGGGTTCGTATCCCGAATGCCGGGATTCCTATCCCCCAATTCCCGGGTTCCTTTCCCGAATGTCCGGGTCCCCCTCCCGAAGTCCTGCGCCGGACCGTCACCCGTAGCATGGGCCGGATGATCACCAAGCGTTCCGGCCGGTCGGCCGCCGAAACCCCGTGCCGGGTCACCGTCTGCCGCGGCTGCTGCTGCGGCGACGCGGCCAAGATCCCGGGCGTCGACCACGCAGAGCAGATACCGAGGCTGCGGGCGGCCCTCGACGGCGCGGCGCCGGTACGCGCCTCGGAGTGCCTGGACGTGTGCGACCAGGCGAATGTGGTCGTGGTCCAGCCGTCGGCGGCGGGCCGGGCCGCGGGCGGGCGGCCGGTCTGGCTGGGTCTGGTCAACGATGACGACGCGCTGGCGGACATCGCGGCCTGGATCCGCGCCGGCGGACCGGGGATCGCGGAGCCGCCCGGGGTGCTCGACCTGTACGCGATGACCGTGTCACGGCGGGTGCGGGAGGGGCTGGAGAGCTGAGGGCCGGGCTTGAGCCAGGCTTGAGCCGGGCTTGAGGACTGAGGGCGGGGCGGCATGACTCGCCGTAGCCGGTCCATCGGAGCGGAGCCGGAGTTCCGCCGGTTACCGGAGTCTTACGGGGCGGTCCCGGCCGCCCGTCCCGCCGTCCGCTGGTGTTGGCTGGAGGTATGACGCACTTCGCCGCCTCCCCCGGGCCGCCCCGGCGGGTCCTGGTCGTCGAGGACGACCCGACCGTCGCCGAGGTCGTCACCGGCTATCTCACCCGCGCCGGGTACGCCACGGACCACGCCGCCGACGGCTTCGCCGCGCTCGACCGCGCCGCGGACTTCCGCCCCCACCTCGTCGTACTCGATCTGATGCTGCCGGGCATCGACGGCCTGGAGGTGTGCCGGCGGCTGCGGCGCGCCGAGGCGGGGCCGGCCGTCCCGGTGGTGATGCTGACGGCCCGCGGCGAGGAGGCGGATCGCATCCTGGGCCTGGAGCTGGGCGCGGACGACTACATCACCAAACCGTTCAGCCCGCGTGAGCTGGTGCTGCGCATCGGCTCGGTGCTGCGGCGGGCGGAGTCCGCGCCGCCGTCCGCGGCGCCCGCCGCCGTACTGCGCGCCGGGGACCTCAGCGCCGACCCCGGCGGCCGGAGGGCCGACCGCTCCGGGCACGAACTCGCCCTCACCTCACGCGAGTTCGATCTGCTGGTCTTCCTGATGCGGAACCCCGGGCGGGTCTTCTCACGGGAGGAACTGCTGCACCGGGTGTGGGGGTGGGAGTTCGGCGATCTGTCGACCGTGACGGTGCATGTGCGGCGGCTGCGGGAGAAGATCGAGGACGATCCGGCGGCGCCGCGGCTGGTGACGACGGTCTGGGGCGCGGGCTACCGCTTCGACCCCGTGACAGACGGGCCGGCGGCCGGCAACCCGGCGGCAGACGGGTCGCGGCCATGACGGATTTCCTGGTCATCGTGGGGCTGGCGGCGCTGGGCGCGGCGGTCGTGGGGCTGCTCGCCGCGCCCGCCGTACGCGTCCTGCGGCGGCGCTCGGTCGCGCTGTCACTGTTCGCGGTGGCGGCACTGGCGGTGGCCGCCATGGCGGCGGGGACGGTGGCGGTCGCGCAGGCGATGTTCCTGTCCGGGCACGACCTGGGCGTGGTGATGGCCGTGGTCGGCGTCTCCGGGGTGGTGTCACTGGCCGCCGCCCTGCTGTTCGGGCGGCGGATCGCGGCGGGCAGCCGGGAGCTGGCGCGGTCCGCCCGAACGGTCGGCAGCGAGGGCGGATTCGTCACGCCCACCGAGCCGCCGACGGCCGAACTCGCCGCGCTGTCAAGGGCGTTGGAGGAGACCAGCGGGCGGCTCGCGGAGGCCCGCGAACGGGAGCGGGCGCTGGACGCCTCGCGGCGCGAGCTGATCGCCGGGATCTCGCACGATCTGCGCACCCCGCTCGCCGGACTGCGGGCGATGGCCGAGGCGCTGGAGGACGGCGTCGCCGAGGACACCGAGCGCTATCACTCCCGGATGCGGGTCGAGGTGGACCGGCTGACCGCGATGGTCGACGACCTCTTCGAACTCGCCCGTATCGAGGCCGGTGCGCTGGCGCTGACCCTGTCGCGGGTGTCGGTGTACGACCTGGTGGACGACGCCCTGGCGGGGGCCCGGCCGCTGGCGCGGGCGCGCGGGGTGCGGCTGGTGGACGGCGGTGTGGCGCCGCTGCCGGTCCGGGCCGATGCCCAGCAGATCACCCGCGTACTGAGCAATCTGCTGGTCAACGCGATCCGCGCGACACCGGCGGACGGCACCGTCGCGGTCAGCGCGCGGCACGAGGCGGGCCGGGTGGTGCTGGCGGTCGAGGACGGCTGCGGTGGCATCCCCCAGGACGATCTGGCGCGGGTCTTCGACACCGGCTGGCGCGGGGGTGCGGCCCGTACGCCGCGCTCCCCCACTCTCGGCTTCGGTCGAGCGGGAGGTGCCCCCACCGGCGAGAGCGGCGCGGGGCTCGGACTCGCGATCGTCCGGGGCATCGTGGAGGCCCACGAGGGCCGGGCCACGGTGCGCAACGCGGGCGCGGGCTGCCGCTTCGAGGTGGAACTGCCGGCGGCGGAGCCGTCGGTGGGGTGAGGGTTGCGGTGGGGTGAGGGTCACCCGTCCCCGTCCTTCTCCCCGCCCGTCTCCCCGTCCTCGGGCTTCCACAGCGGATGGTGGCGCCTGGCCCACTCCGCATTCGCGGCGACGCCATATCCACGGTTCTCCCAATATCCGGGTTCGACCCGTTCGGTGAGGGCGATCCCGGAGAGAGCCACTTCGCCGACTTTTGACATCCTCCGCCCCATAAACGGGGCAGAATCCCATCCGAGTCAGCGTGCGACTGGATGAGTGGTTGACGCTTCACGGCCTGCCCAACGGCTAAGGCTCCACGTCCTGGCACCCACAATGTCCTGGGGCGCTGTGTTGCGTGTGGCTATCTCGACATTGAACGAGGCGTTGGTGTCGGCGTTACCGGACCAACCGCACGTCTTGTTCTTGCATACGAAGCGGGCCTGACTCTCGCGGCTGCCCTCGGTGATGAACCCGCAGGCATGGCAACGACGCGAGGTGTTCGGGGCGGGCACCTTGAACAGGTGTCCGCCCCGGTCGGCCAGCTTGTATTCCAGCATGGTGACCGTGCGGCCCCATGCCTCACCGCTGATTGAGCGGTTCAGTCCAGCTTTCTGCCGGACGTTCTTGCCAGGGGCCTCCACAGTCCCCTTGGCGGACCTGACCATGTTGGCGATGGTCAGGTCTTCCACCCCGACTACGCCGAAGGTGTCGGCGAGTTCGGTGGTGGCTTTGTGCTGCCAGTCGAGGGCTCGGCGCGTGGCTCTTGCGCGGAGCTGCTTGATCTGGTCGAAAGTGCGCTTGATGCGGTTGCTGTTGCGCTCGCCGGGCTTACGGTGATCCCGCTTGCGTGCAGCGGTACGCTCCAGGCGGCGCAACCGTTCCTTTTCCTTCGGCCGTAGCCACTCACCGTGCTCACGGAAACTGCCGTCCGAAAGGGCGAGAGGCTTGTTGATGCCCCGGTCGATGCCGACGCCACCACCCATGTGCGGCTTCGGTTCGTCCACCTCGGTCTGGACGCGGAAGACAATGTGCCAGCCGTTCGCTTCCTTCACCAGCCGCGCTCCGGTGACCCGGTTGAGCTTGTCGGCACGCTTGCCGACCGGCAGGTCCTTGGTCCACCGGAACTTGACCAGGCCGACCATTGGAACCCAGCACTGGCCCCAGTGGCCGGACAGGCGGGTGATGCGGAGGTCGCGGCCCTGGGGAATATCGACGGCTCGGCGGGAGGTGCGCTTCTTGAAGGTCGGTGACGCGGCCCGGCCTTTCCAGGAGTTGACCCACGCCCGGTGATACGTCTTGAGCACCGCTTGCGCGGCCTGTGCGGGGACAGCCCCCAACCAGGGAATCTCCTTGCGGGCCTCGCGTATGGCCTCGTCCATGCGAGCAAGAGACCGTTGACACTTGGGTGTCATCTGCCACAGCTCGTGCAGCAGATTCCACATCGCACGGGCCCCGTGGCCCTGGTCATCGACGGTGACGAGCTGATCGGGGGTGAGGTAAAGCCGGACCTTGTGGCCACGCTGACGCTTCAAATCCTCACCTCCGTCCGGTCGTTGCTATTGATGGAAAACCTAGCGTGCCGGTCTGACAGGCGTCTCGTCCTCCCTGACGCTGCAATGCCCGTCGCTGCAATACCCGCCACCTTCCCGCGGCAGGTCCAGCGCCGGGTTGCGGTCGAAGAAGCCGGTCGGGCGGAGGGTGAAGCCGCAGCGGTCGACGGGCATGACCGGCCAGTCCTCCAGCCGCGGCAGGTGGGTGGGGCCGAAGGTGTGCCAGAGCGTGAGGCCGGTCTTGAGGAGCGTTTCGCCGGGGCGCGACCACCGGAGGACGCCCGCCCCGCCGGGGTGCTGGTTGGGGTAGTCGCCGACGGGGAAGCGGCGTTCGGGGCGGCTGCGGGTGACCCAGAGGTGGCGGGTCGCGTAGCCGACGCGGCGGGCGACCGGTGAGCCGGGCCGGGCCATCAGGGTGGGGCCGGGCTGCGGGGTCAGGGTGTAGGCGACGGGCTGGCCCATGCGGTTGTACGAGGCGGGGTTGGTGATCCGCCAGCGGCGGCCGGCGGCCGGGTCGGCGAGGCGGCCGGCCTCGGCCGAGTCGGCGATGGGGGTGGCACGGGTGGTGAAGGCGTTGCCGTGGGGGTTGTCCGGGCCCATCGGGAGCGGGACGACATCGACCTCCTCGACCGTGTTGGCATGGCCGTCCACCGCCGGGTCCAGCCGGGCGCAGAAGAGGTGCTGGTGGAAGGGGGCCTGGAGGCCCGGTGCGACCTCGGTGGCGTACGGGGTGCGCTTGCCCGGCACGGTGGCCGAGGTCTGCACCAGGCCGGTGGACTTGGCCTCGAACTCGATGGTGCCGTCCTGGTAGAGGTACCAGTAGAAGCCGTAGTCGTAGTTGCCGAGGGTCGCGATGTAGGAGATGACCAGGCGGCGGGAGCGGCGGCTCTCGGCGGAGGAGTCGTCGAAGATGTTGGTGTGCTTCCACAGGAGGCCGTGGTCCTCCTCGTGGATGCAGATCGCGTTGGGCAGGGTCTGCGGGTTGCCCAGGTCGTCGGCGACGACGGCGTCGAGGTAGCGGATCTCGCCGAGGCAGTCGCAGCCCAGGCGCAGCGCGTTGGCGTTGCGGCCGAGGGTGTATTCGCCGACGTCGAGGTAGCAGACCCAGTTGCGGGCAGGGTCGGGTTCGGCATACGGGACGGCCATCTCGGCGAGTGAGGCGCGGTGCAGGACGGGGCGCAGCCGGCCCCCGTCGTGGTGTGCCAGCTGGTGCAGGACCAGGCCCTCGCGGCCGTTGAAGTCCACTCGCAGCTGCCAGTTCTGCCAGGTCAGTAGGGGGCCGTCGAGCGTGAAGGAGGGGCCGTCGGGCTGGCTTATCTCCAGCGGCTTGAGGTCCGTACGGGCCGGTCCGTTGAACTCGGCCTCGTAGCGGCCGCATTCGGCGGGTACCGGGACCGCCCCGGTGTCGATGAGGCGGATGACCCGGCGGGCGGTGAGGTCGACGTCGGCGACCAGGCCGCCCACGGGGTGCGCGAAGGGGTTGTCGGTCGCGTCGCAGCGCAGGAAGGTCAGCGAGCGCAGTATTCGCCGGCCGCGCTCCTCTTCTATGCCGAAGTTGCCGGCCGCGAGCGGGGCGCAGAGGGCGAGTTCGGTGGTGGTGATGCCGCGCTCGGCCATGGCCTTGCGCCAGCCCGGGTCGGCCTTGACGATCGCGTCGCAGCGCTCGTTCTCCTCGAAGAGGATCGGTGGCTGGCCGTCGGTGTCCGGGTGCAGTGCGCGGTACGAGAGCAGGGTGCGGGCGGTGACGTCGACGAGGGCTTCGTGGCTGGTGCCGGTGGCGGGTTCGAGCAGGGTGACCCGTAATCGGCGGACGACGGGGGCGCCGGGGCGGTGCGCGCAGACGGTGTGCCGGTCCGGCTCGTCGAGGAGGACCAGCGGGAAGCGGGTGCTCTGCGTCGCCTTGCCGGCTTCCGTCAGGACGGCGCGGGCGGTGGTGATCTCGTCGGCGGTCAGTGGGTCGAGCGGGTGCGGGGCCATCGTCAGCTCTCCTTGTACGGGGCGGCGGGCGGCGTGGTGCCCGGGTCCGGGGCGGCGGCCGCCGTGTTCAGCTTCTCCAGCTGGAACGCCTCGTTGCCCAGCCCGATCCTGGCGTGCGTCTCCGGGCGGGTGGCGCGCAGTACGCGGCCGTGTACGAGGCCGATCACGGCGGCGATGCCGATCACGGCGGGCAGCAGCCAGCTCAGGAGTGAGCCCTGCTCGGCCGCCACCAGGACGTCGAAGTCGGTGACGGCGAAGCCGAGGACGGTCAGCAGGGCGAGGGCGGCGAGCCCGGCGGCGGTCAGCCGGCCGGCCTGCGCGCGGCCGGCGCCGCGGCGGACGAAGAAGGCGATGACGGCGATGGAGGCGGTGGCCATCAGGAGGATCACTCCGAGCGCGCCGACGTTGCCGCCCCAGGTGAACAGCTTCAGGATCGGGGCGGTGGGGTCACCCGCGGGCTTGTCGTCGGTGACGGCGAAGCCAGTGACGACGAGCAGCGAGATGACGGTCTGGAGCAGCGAGCCGAGCGCGGGCGCGCCGCTGGACCGGGTGGTACGGCCGAGGGCGGCGGGCAGCAGCCCCTCGCGGCCCATCGCGAAGGCGTAGCGCGCCACGACGTTGTGGAAGCTGAGCATCGACGCGAAGATCCCGGTCACGAAGAACAGATGCAGGATGTCGGTGAAGGTGGTGCCCAGCCGCGGCTCGGTGAGCGCGAAAATCAGGTCCGGGCCATGCCGTCCGGCGCTCGCCACGACGTTGTCCGGGCCGGTGGCGACGCCGACCAGCCAGGAGCTGAGGGCGAAGAAGACGGCGACGAAGCCGACGGCGAGGAACATCACCCGGGCCACGACGGTCTGCGGGCGGCTGGTCTCCTCCGCGTAGACGGGGGCCTGTTCGAAGCCGACGAAGGCGGCGACCGCGAAGCACAGGCTGGTGCCGAGGCCCGCGCCGCCGAGGGTGGCGGGATGGAAGGCGTGCAGGGACAGGCCCTGCGGTCCGGGTTCGGCGGCGAACGCGACGTCGAAGACGACTATCAGCGCGACCTCGATGACGAGCAGCACGCCGAGCACCTTGGCGTTGAGGTCGATCTTCAGGGCGCCGAGCACTCCGGTCAGCAGCACGCCGGCCAGGGCCGGGATCCACCAGGCGACGGGCGTCGACAGGTGCCGGTCGAGCAGACCCGCGATCTCGAACCCGAAGATGCCGTAGATGCCGACCTGGAGGGCGCTGTAGGCGGCGAGCGCGACGAAGGAGGCGCCGGCGCCGACCGTGCCGCCCAGGCCGCGGGCGATATAGGCGTAGAAGGCGCCGGCGTTGTGGACGTGCCGGCTCATCTCCGCGTAGCCGACGCTGAACAGCGCCATGACCACGCCCAGGATGACGAACAGCAGGGGTTGTCCGACGATCCCCATGACCTGGTACGTGGTGACCATGACACCGGCGACGACCATCAGCGGGGCGCTGGCGGCCAGAACGGACAGCAGCAGGCCCGGTGTGCCGATCCGGTCGGCCCGCAGCGCCCGTTCCTGGCCCTTGAAGGTGCTGATGCCGGGTCCGCCATGGACAGGGTGCGGCCCTGCGCCGCCGGCGCGGTTCACGCCGCTCGTCGTTCTCGAACTGCCCGTCGGCATGGCGGGGTTGTCCTTTCCAGTGGGGGTGGAGGGAACGCGGCTGACCATCGGAGGGGTCAGGTGGAGCGGAACGCGGTGTCGCGCGCGGCCTTGAATGCCTTCTTGGCGTCGCGGCCCGTATAGGCCCAGGGCGCGGGCGTGACGTACGGGCCGATGCGGTGGAAGAGCGCCGCGGCCTCGGCCATCCTCCCCTCGTGGAACTTGGCGTGCGCGAGGAAGTTGAGGTCGACCTTGCCGCGCGGGTGCTCCTCGCCCTCCCACTCCAGCCACCAGTCGAAGGCGGCTTTCATGACCTGGCGGGCGCGGCGGGTGGCCCAGTGGCCGGAGGCGGCGGGGTCGGCCGGTTCGAGGCCCGCAGCGGCCAGTACGCGATAGCGCTCGGCGTGGGCGACGACGGGGAGCACGGCCAGCGGGGAGTCGGCGGGGGCCTGTTCGGCGGCCCACGCGGCGAAGTCGTAGACCTGGTGCAACGGGTCGTCCTGTTCGCCTTCTTGGTGCTCGGCGAGGCAGGCCGTCATCAGGTGGTGTGCGTGGTGGTGGTCGGGGTGGCGGGCCCGGATCTGGTCGAAGGCGTGCTCGCGTTCGTCGACGGTGCCGGTGCTGCGGGCGAGGATCAGCACGCCGAGCCAGGGGGTGGGGTCGTGGGGCAGCATCCGGGCGGCGGTCCGGCAGGCGTCGTCGGCGGCCTGGACGCTGTTTTTGCCGCGTAACGCGCGCTGGACGGTGGCGACGGCGAGGAGGGTGGCGGCGTCGCCGCTCTCCGGCTCGGCGAGCTGCCAGTCGCGGGCCCAGGCGGCGCCTCCGGAGCACCGGCCCAGGACGGCTAATCGGTGGCCGCGAAGGTCCCAGTCCTCACCGGTCTCGGCGAGCAGGGTACGCACGTGGGTCCACCGGCCGTGCGCCAACGCGTCGGTGGCGGCGACGAGTTCGGTGTCGTCGAGGGCCGGGGCGAGGACG
The DNA here is from genome assembly GCF_040654775.1 of Streptomyces sp. NPDC050636. Classification (NCBI taxonomy): domain Bacteria; kingdom Bacillati; phylum Actinomycetota; class Actinomycetes; order Kitasatosporales; family Streptomycetaceae; genus Streptomyces; species Streptomyces sp. NPDC050636. Next base: position 87,300 of record NZ_JBFAIP010000005.1, on the reverse strand, counting down.
GGGGCGTCTTTGCGGCGGGAACGTCCCAGGGGAGGCGGCGGAGGCGGAGGTGGGGGTGGCGGAGGAGTCATGGACCAGGGAACTCCATGGCACGCTGCACCGATCTTCACCTCACTGAGTTTTCCCACCTGCGTAGATGCGGTGGCATGGTCCACACAGAATCATCACGGACAGCAAAGCGGTAGGCAGTGCTCCGCGTCAAGGTTGCAAACGGAATGGCCGAATTCACCAACTCGCCATGTGGGAGGCGGGTTTTACCGCTCCCTTGCGCGCAGGCGACCGCCTACCGGAGCGGCCCTCAGGACACCGCCTTCGCCGCCGCCCGGCCCGCCGTGCGGCCCGAGAAGAGGCAGCCGCCCAGGAACGTTCCCTCCAGCGAACGGTAGCCGTGCACCCCACCGCCGCCGAAGCCCGCCACCTCGCCCGCCGCGTACACGCCCGGGAGAGGCTCGCCGCCCTCGGCGAGCACCCGCGACGAGAGGTCGGTCTCCAGTCCGCCGAGCGTCTTACGGGTCAGGATGTTCAGCCGTACGGCGATCAGCGGGCCGGCCTTGGGGTCCAGCAGGCGGTGCGGCGCAGCGGTGCGGATCAGCCGGTCGCCGACGTACTTGCGGGCCCCGCGCATCGCCGTCACCTGAAGGTCCTTGGTGAAGGAGTTGGCGATCTCCCGGTCCCGGGCGACGATCTCGCGGCGCAGCGCGGCCTCGTCGATCAGCGGCTCCTTGGTCAGCTCGTTCATCCGGCGCGCCAGGTCGGTCAGCGAGCGCTCGACGATGAAGTCCGCGCCGCGGTCCATGAACGCCTGCACCGGGCCCGGTGCGCCGGCCCTGGCCCGGCCCAGCACATCGCGGATGCTCTTGCCGGTCAGATCGGGGTTCTGCTCGGAGCCGGAGAGGGTGAACTCCTTCTCGATGATCTTCTGGGTGAGCACGAACCAGGTGTGGTCATGGCCGGTCTTCATGATGTGTTCGAGGGTGCCGAGGGTGTCGAAGCCCGGGAACAGCGGCACCGGCAGCCGCTTTCCCCGCGCGTCCAGCCACAGCGGGGACGGGCCGGAGAGGATGCGGATGCCGTGCTTCGGCCAGATGGGATTCCAGTTGTCGATGCCTTCGGTGTAGTGCCACATCCGGTCGCGGTTGATGATCCGCCCGCCGGCCGCCTCGGTGATGCCCAGCATTTTGCCGTCGACATGCGCCGGCACCCCGGAAAGCATCCGCTCCGGAGGCTTGCCCAGCCGCTCGGGCCAGTTGGCGCGGACCAGATCGTGATTGCCGCCGATTCCGCCGGAGGTGACGATCACCGCCTGTGCCCGGAGCTCGAAGGCGCCGGTCACCTCGCGGCTGCTGGGCCGGCCGCGCTCCATGTCGTCCGGCTCCAGGATCTCGCCGCTGACCGTGTCCACGCTCCCCGCACTGCGCGAAAGACCGTTGACCCGGTGCCGGAAACGCAGGTCCACCAGGCCGCGCGCGACACCGGCCCGCACCCGGCGCTCGAACGGCGCGACAAGGCCGGGCCCGGTACCCCAGGTGATGTGGAAGCGGGGGACGGAATTGCCGTGCCCGGTCGCGTCATAGCCGCCGCGCTCCGCCCAGCCGACGACGGGGAAGAACCGTACGCCCTGCCGGTGCAGCCAGGAGCGCTTCTCGCCCGCCGCGAAGTCCACGTACGCCTCGGCCCACTTGCGCGGCCAGTGGTCCTCGGGGCGGTCGAAACCGGCCGTGCCCAGCCAGTCCTGCCAGGCCAGCTCGTGGCTGTCGCGGATCCGCAGCCGGCGCTGTTCGGGCGAGTTCACCAGGAAGAGGCCGCCGAAGGACCAGTGGGCCTGACCGCCGAGGGACTGCTCGGGCTCCTGGTCCAGGAGGATCACCTTGCGTCCGGCGTCCACCAGCTCGGCGGTGGCCGCCAGCCCCGCCAGGCCTGCTCCGATCACGATCACATCAGCGTCGTACGCCATCTCTGCTCTCCTCACCGGGGCACGCCGGACGCTCTGGCCGCCGTGGTGGAATCGATCCTCAGTGCGCGGACCGCGGGCGTCAACCCGTTGTTACCGAGCGGTACCCCGGAGTGCGCGGGAGAATGGGGAGTGACGAGGGCCACCGCACCACCGCTGCCGGATGGCTATCCTCAAGCGCATCCCCGCCCCGCCTGATACGAGGTGTGCGACGTGACGGTGATTCTGCTCGCCCTTGGAGCGGCCTGCTGTCTGGGACTCGGATTCGTGTTGCAGCAGGCCGCCGCCCAGCACGCGCCGAAGCAGGACTTCCTCTCCCTGCGCCTGCTCCTGGACCTGGTGCGGATGCCGCGCTGGGTGGCCGGAATCGCGCTGATGGTGGTGGCGATGGCGCTCAGCGCGGTGGCGCTGGCGTTGGGTGACATCACCCTGGTGGAGCCACTGCTGGCGACGAATCTGCTGTTCGCGATGGCGCTGTCGCGGTGGCTGACCCGGCAGCGGCTCGGCCGGACCGGCTGGGCCGGACTGTGGCTGCTGGCGGGCGGCGTGACCGCGTTCATCGTCGCCGGCCAGCCGCACGGCGGCAGCAGCGATGTCGGCCAGCCGACGCAATGGCTGATCATGGGCGTGGTGCTGGGCACCGCCCTGCTGTTGGCGGCCATCGCCAAACGGGAACGGGTGCATGTCAGCCTGGAGGCCGCGCTGCTCGGTGTCGCGGCCGGACTGCTGTACGGGGTGCAGGACGCGCTGACCCGGATCAGCGGTGACCGCTTCTCGCACGGCGGCTGGGGCGCTCTGCTCACCGGCTGGCAGCTGTACGCGATCATCGTGCTGGGTGTCCTGGCGCTGGTGATGGTGCAGAGCGCGTTCGAGTCGGCGCCCCTGCGGATGTCGCTGCCCGCGCTGACCGCCGCCCAGCCGCTGGCCGGGATCGCCTGCGGGGTGGGATTCCTCGGTGACCGGCTGGTGGTGACGACGGGGGCGCTGGCCTGGGAGGCGGCCGGCATCGCGGCCATCATCACGGGCATCGTGCTGCTCGGCAGCCATCCGGCGATGCCGCCGGGCGCCGGCCGGGCCGCTAACGTACGGGAGCTGCAGCCGCACTAGGACCTTTCCGACCCTAGGCCAGCGGACAGACCCTAAGGCCGCGCGCCGCCCGCGATGCCTCCGGTCCCACACCCCTCATGCCCCCGCACGACCGGCCCGTGTCCGGGTGTGTCCCGGGTGATTGCATGGCCCCATGACCGATCATCACTCGCAGCAACCGCAGCAACCGCTCAATGCCGACGAGCTCCTCGACGTCGTCGACGAGAACGATCGGGTCGTGGGGCAGGCCCCGCGCGGTGAGACCTACGCGCGCAGGCTGCGCACCCGGTGTGCCTTCGTCCTCGTCCGGGACGCCGAGGACCGGATCTTCGTGCACCGCCGCACGCCGCAGAAGCTCGTCTTCCCCTCGCACTACGACATGTTCGTGGGCGGGGTGGTCGGCGCGGGCGAGACCTACGACGAGGCGGCGCTGCGCGAGGCCGAGGAGGAGCTGGGCGTGGCCGGGCTGCCGCAGCCGGAGCGGCTCTTCAGCTTCCTGTACGAGACGCCCGAGCACACCTGGTGGTCCGCGGTCTACGAGGTGCGCTGCACGCTGCCGGTCGCCCCGCAGGAGTCGGAGATCGACTGGCACGCCTTCCTGGCGGAGGAGGAGCTGACCCGGCGGCTCGACGAGTGGCCGTGGACGCCGGACGGCCTCGCCGCCTACCGACGGCTGGTTGAGCGGCGGGCGTGAGCGCTGACGCCGCGGAACCACAAAAGCACGGCTCGGACCGGCCGGTAGAGTTCGGGCCATGATCCTCACCGACGGACTGCGGTCGATCGGCGCGGGCGTGCGGCTGTGGTTCTCGCCCGCGCGGGTCCGCGAGGAGGGCACAACCCCCGACTACCGCTTCTCGCTCGCCAATGAGCGGACCTTTCTCGCCTGGCTGCGCACCGGTCTGGCTCTGGTCGGCGGCGGCTTCGCGGTGGACCAGTTCCTGCCCCGGCTGCACGAGGTGGTGCGGGTGACCTTCACCGTCGCGCTGCTGCTGAGCGGTGCGGTGTGCGCGCTGCGGGCGGTCAACCACTGGATGCGCTGTGAGCGTGCGATGCGGCGCGGTGAGGACCTGCCGGTCTCCCGTTTCCCTTCGGTCCTGGCGCTGGGCATCGGCGTGCTGGCGGTGGCGATGGTCGTGGCGGTCCTGCTGGGCTGGACCGACTAGCCGATGGGCGACGGTCAGGGGCACGGCGCGCGGCCGCCGCTTCCGGCGCCCGACCGGGACCCCGGGCTCCAGCCGGAGCGGACCCGGCTGGCCTGGCGGCGTACCACACTGACCTGTTCGGCCGTCGTGGTACTGGGCGGCCGGGCGCTGCTGCGGAGCGGCGCCCCAGGCCCGGTGGTGGTGATTTCGGCGGCGCTGATGGGGCTGGTGTGGGTCGTCTTCATCGCGGCCGCGGACCGCAGGATGCGGGCGATGGCCACCGGCCGCCCGCCGGACCTGCCGCACCGGCTGGCCTGGGTGCTGGTCGGCTGCACCGTCGCGCTTGCGGCGTTCGGGGCGGCGATCGTGGCACCGTGATCCGACGGGCCGGTAGGCACCAGCTGCCCGTGCCCCCGGCCGCCTACGGGTCAGAGGTACCGTGACGCGACCCGCGTGGCACCGGAAGCGGCACCACCGGGTGCCCACCGGCCACAAACCCCGCTCCGGGAGCGTGGTGTGACAGTCCATCACCTGAAGGAAGACGGACCACCGCATGGCCAGCACCGAATCGCCCGTCGCCGAGCCGTATCTCACCGAACTGGACACCGGCGTCCACGCATTCATCCAGCCGGACGGGGGGTGGTGTCTGAACAACGCGGGCTTCGTCACCGACGGGGACGCCACTCTCGTCGTGGACACCGCCGCCACCGACCGCCGGGCGCGCCTGCTGCGCCGCCGGATCGCGGAGAGCGGCGCTCCGACGCCCCGCACGGTGGTCAACACCCACCACCACGGCGACCACACCTACGGCAACGGCGTCTTCGCGCCCGAGGCAACGATCATCGGGCATGCCGCCTGCCGCCGTGAGCTGCTGGCCGCCGGACATCAGCTGCACCTGGTGTGGCCGCATGTGGAGTACGGCGACATCCGTCTCACCGCGCCGACCGTCACCTTCACGGACGAGCTGACGCTGCACATCGGGGACATCGAGGTACGGCTGATCCACCCGGGCATCGCACACACCCCCGGCGACACCATCGTCTGGCTGCCCCAGCAGCGCATCGTCTTCACCGGGGACCTGGTCTTCCATGGCGGTACCCCGTTCGTCTTCATGGGCTCGCTGACCGGTTCGCTGCGCGCGCTGGAGGTGCTGCGCGGGCTGGACGCAGTCACGGTGGTCCCCGGGCACGGTCCGGTGGCGGGCCCCGAGGTGTACGACGACATCGAGCGCTATCTGCGCTTCGTCGACGGGCTGGCGCGGGAGGGTCGTGCGGCGGACCGTACGCCGCTGGAGGTGGCCCGGGAGGCGGATCTCGGCCCGTTCGCGGCGCTGGCGGAAAGCGAGCGGCTGGTGGCGAATCTGCATCGCGCGTACGCGGAGCTGGCGGGCGCCGAGCCGGGCGCGCCGCTCGACCCGCTGGCCGGCTTCGGCGACATGGCGGCCATGAACGGCGGGGTCCTGATGGCCTGCCACGCCTGACGGGCCCGCCGTGATCCACCTGCCGGACCCTGAGCCGGGGCGGCGGAAAACCGTCGCGTGACCGACGCCCTACGCATCAACACTAGACTCCATACCGACTAGTCGGCATGATCGTGCTGCGACCGACGATGAACCGTCCACTCCGTACGGAGGAGCACGATGAGCAAGGGCACCCCTCCCCCGCAGGCCGCGGCCCGGGAGGTACCCCCCGGCCTCGACCTGGAGCGATTGCGCGAGCATCTCGACCGGGAGCGACCGGGCCTGACCGGCGGGCCGCTGCGCGCGCAGCTGATCGAGGGCGGGCGGTCCAATCTCACCTACCGCGTCACCGACGGCGCCTCCTCCTGGGTCGTCCGCCGGCCGCCGCTCGGCCACGTCCTGGCCACCGCGCACGACATGCGGCGCGAGCACCGGGTGATCAGCGCGCTGCACAACACCCCGGTGCCGGTACCCGAGGCCCTGCTGCTCTGCGAGGACGAGTCGGTCATCGGCGCGCCCTTCTACGTGATGGAGCTGGTCGAGGGCACCCCGTACCGGACGGCCGCCCAGCTTGCGCCGCTCGGCCCCGAGCGCACCCGCGCCGTGGTCCTCTCCCTGGTCGACACGCTCGTGGAGCTGCACGCGGTGGACCCGGAGGCGGCCGGGCTCGGCGACTTCGGCCGGCCGGAGGGTTTCCTGGAGCGCCAACTGCGTCGCTGGGGCAAGCAGTTGAGCGCCTCGAAGAACCGTGATCTGCCGGGGATCGACGAACTGCACGAGGCGCTGGGCCGGGCGCTGCCCGCCTCGCCCGCGCCGACCGTCGTGCACGGGGACTACCGCCTGGACAACGTCCTGGTCGGGTCCGACGGCACCATCAACGCCGTCCTGGACTGGGAGATGTCCACGCTCGGCGATCCGCTCACCGACCTCGGCCTCCTGGTGATGTACAGCTCGGACCTGGGCCTGCCCGAGTCGCCGGTCAGCACCACCAGCGGCGCCCCGGGCCATCCCGCGCCGGCCGAACTGATCGAGCGCTACGCCGCCCGCTCCGGCCGGGACACCTCCGCCATCGCCTGGTACACGGCCTTCGCCTGGTTCAAGCTCGCCGTGATCCTCGAAGGCATCCACTACCGCTTCACGCTCGGCCAGACCGTCGGCGCGGGCTTCGACCGGATCGGCGAGCTGGTGCCCGTATTCATCGACCACGGACTCACCACCCTCAAGGAAGGCTGAGGCACCCGCATGGACTTCGCATTCGACGCCCGCACGGAGGAGCTCCGCGAGAGGCTCCTGACGTTCATGGACGAGCATGTCCACCCCGCCGAGCAGACCGCCCATGAGCAGCGGGCCCGGCTCGCCTCCCCGTGGGACACCCCCGCGATCGTCGAGGACCTGAAGGCCGAGGCGCGCCGCCAGGGCCTGTGGAACCTGTTCCTGCCGGACGCGGAGCACGGCGCGGGGCTGACGAACCTGCAGTACGCACCGCTGGCCGAAATCACCGGTCGCAGCCCCCAGTTGGCCCCGACCGCGCTGAACTGCGCGGCCCCGGACACCGGCAACATGGAGGTGCTGGCGCAGTTCGGCGACGAGGCGCAGAAGAAGCAGTGGCTGGAGCCGCTGCTGGCGGGCGAGATCCGGTCGGCGTTCGCCATGACCGAGCCGGAGGTAGCGTCGTCGGACGCGACGAACATCGAGACCCGGATCGAGCGGGACGGCGACAACTACGTCATCAACGGCCGTAAGTGGTACATCTCCGGGGCGATGAACCCGCTCTGCCAGATCTTCATCGTGATGGGCAAGACCGACCCTGACGGCGCGGATATCCGCCGCCAGCAGTCGATGGTGCTGGTGCCGCGCGACACCCCCGGCCTGACGGTGAAGCGGGCCATGCAGGTCTACGGCTATGAGGACCACTGGCACGGCGGGCACGCCGAGGTGGTCTTCGAGAACGTCCGGGTCCCGGCGAGCAATCTGATCGGCGAGGAGGGCGGCGGCTTCGCCATCGCCCAGGCCCGGCTCGGCCCCGGCCGGATCCACCACTGCATGCGGCTCATCGGCATGGCCGAGCGCGCCATCGAGCTGATGTGCCGCCGCGCGGTGACCCGTACGGCCTTCGGCAAGCCGCTGGCGCAGCAGGGGGTGGTCCAGGAGTGGATCGCGGACGCGCGGGTCGCGGTGGAGCAGCTGCGGCTGCTGGTGCTGAAGACCGCCTGGCTGATGGACACCGTCGGCAACAAGGGCGCGCACACCGAGATCCAGTCCATCAAGATCGCCACGCCGCGCACGGTCGTGAACATCCTCGACCAGGCGGTGCAGCTGCACGGCGCGGGCGGGGTGAGCCAGGACTTCCCGCTGGCCGAGCTGTGGGCGGGCGCACGGACGCTGCGCTTGGCGGACGGCCCGGATGAGGTGCACCAGCGGTCGCTGGCCCGCAGGGAGATCAAGAAGTACCTGTAGCGGACACATCGGGACACACCGAGACACATGCGGAGCCCCGTGGCCGGACAGCGGTCGCGGGGCTCCTCGATGCCTGTAACGGCGTGATGGGCAGATGGGTCTGTAACGGCGTCATAGGCGCATGGGTCTGTAACGGCGTTACGGGCGCAGCGCCCGCAGCAGCAGCTCGGCGAGGTGGTCGGCGACCTGCTGGGGCGAGAGCGGGCCGTTCTCGCGGTACCACGTGCCGAGGTGGTGCACCGAGCCGAAGTGGTAGTCCACAACGAGGTCGGCCGGGATGTCGGCGGCGAACACCCCGCTCCGCTGGCCCTCTTCGATCAGTGCCCGGAACCGCTCGTGGTAGCGCCGCCGCTCGGCCCGTACCTGCTTGTCCTTCTCCGGGCCGAGGTGGTGCATCGAACGGAAGAAGATCTTGGTGTCGTCGAGGTTCTCGATGGTGGTGACGACGACATCGGCGGCGGCGTCCCGCAGCCGCTGCTCCACCGGCGCGTCGGCGTCCGCGAAGTGGTCCAGGCGCTCCTGCTGGAGCCGCAGCACCCGCCCGTAGACCTCGTGCAGCAGATCGTCCTTGGAGCCGAAGTAGTGGTAGAGCGCGCCCTTGGTGACGCCGGCCGCGTCGACGATCTCCTGGACGGAGGTGCGGTCGTAGCCCTGCTCCGCGAAGAGCCTGGTGGCGGTGGCCAGCAGTCGCTGTGCCACGGGCTTCGTGCTCCCGTTGCCGTTGCCGTCCGTCGTGCCGGCCATCGCCCTCACCTGTCCTTCGTGCGTACGCGCCTGCGGGTCATGCGCGGTGGCGCAGCTCCCGTCGGAGGATCTTGCCACTGGTCGTCTTCGGAAGCTCGGGCAGGATCTCCACCACCCGGGGATATTTGTACGCCGCGAGCCGTTCCTCGCAGTAGGCGGACAGCTCCGCGGGCTCCGGCTCCGCGCCCGGCCGCAAGCTGACATACGCCTTCACCGACTCACCGCGGTAGGCGTCGGGCACACCGACGACGGCCGCCTCGCGCACCGCCGGGTGGGTGTAGAGGACGTCTTCGACCTCGCGCGGCCACACCTTGAACCCGGAGGCGTTGATCATGTCCTTCTTGCGGTCGACGACATACAGCCAGCCGTCGGCGTCCATGAAGCCGATGTCGCCGGTGCGCAGTTCGCCGTCCGGGATGGCCTCCGCGGTGGCGTCCGGGCGCCGCCAGTAGCCGGGGACGACCTGGGGGCCGCGGACCGCTATCTCGCCCGGTTCGCCGAACGGCAGGTCCCGGCCGTTCTCGTCGATGATCCGCACGACGGTGTCGGCGCCCGGCACGCCGACGGCGAGGGTGCCGGAGACCTTGTCGACCGGCGCCTCTCTGCCGGGCGGGACGCTGGCGCAGGGGGCGGTGCATTCGGTCAGGCCGTAGCCGTTGTGGAGGTACGGGCCGAAGCCGGCGCGGAACTTCTCGACGAGGGCGGGCGGCAGCGGCGCGCCACCCGAGGACATCGTCGTGAAGGACGCGAAGTGGTCGCGGGTGACGTCGGGGTGGGCCATCAGCGCCATGTACGCGGTGGACGGGCCGACCGTATAGGCGGGCCGGTGCTCCAGGAAGGCGTCCAGGACGACGCCCGCCTCGAAGCGGTAGGCGAGCGCCAGAGTGCCGGTGTTGGCGATACAGGCCGACAGTTCGCAGACCATGCCGGTGATGTGGAAGAGCGGGGCGAGCGCGAAGTACGGGGCGCCTTCCGGCAGGCCAAGGCCGGTGCGCTGCCGCTCGGCGTTGTAGCTGATGTTGCCGTGGGTGTTGGTGGCGCCCTTGGGGGTTCCGCTGGTGCCGGAGGTGTAGCTGATCAGCGCGAGGTCGTCGGCGGTCAGCTCCGGGTCGTCCGGCACGGCGCGGATGCGACCTGTGGTGCGCGCGACCGTCAGCAGGTCGTCGGCGCCCTCGCGCGGCCCCAGGCGGGCGCCGCGCAGCACCCGCGCATCATCGCGTGTCTGCAGATCCCACTCGGAGGCGGTGAGCGCGATACGTACGGAAGGAGCCTCGGCGGCGGTGACGCTCAGGTAGGCGTCCCAGGTGCGGTCGGCGCAGATGACGGCGGTGACCTCGGCGTCCTGCAGGATGTGCTGCATCTCGCCGGATTTGTACATGGGGTTGACCGGCACCGCCACGCCGCCCGCCTTCCAGACGCCGAGCAGCGCGAGCACGAAGTGCGGTGTGTTCTGGAGCATGACCGCGGCCCGGTCGCCCCGCCGGAAGCCGTGGCCGGCCAGGTGGGCGGCGATGCCGTCGGAGAGCGCGTCGGTCTCGGCGTAGGACAGCCGGCCGTCGAAGTAGGCGAGCGCCGTACGGTCGGGGGCGCGACGGACCGCGGCCCGGAAGGCGTGCAGCGTCGAGGGGGGCGGCTGGACGGGGGCGCGCTGGTCGTCGTTGAGCTGCGCCAGCCACGGCTTGTCCTGGTAGGAGGTCATCGGGGTGCGGCCCTTTCTTCCTGATCGCCTGATCATCCCTGTGCGGAACACCTGGGGTGCCGTGGGGGTGGCGGCCACGCTCGGCGCGCCCGCCACCAGGGCCTTTCTTACGAAGCGCCCTGCCCCTCGGCCTGCTCCAGCTTCTGCTGGAGGTGGTTCATGCCGACCAGCCAGCGGTCGGGCTCGGCGGCCCGCGCGGTGTAGTAGCCGGCCACCTCCGGGTGCGGCAGGACCAGGAACCGGCCCTCCTCGATCGCGCTGAACAGCGCGTCGGCGACGGCGGCGGGTTCGATGGCACCCGGGGTGAGGACGAGGTCACCGGCGGCCCCGGTGGCGGCCAGCATGTCGGTCCGTACGCCCTGGGGGCAGATGGCGTGCACCTCGATGCCCCGGTGGCGGTAGGTCGCCGAGAGCCATTCGGCGAAGGCGTAGGCGCCGTGCTTGGTGACGCTGTAGGGGGCGGAGCCGACCATGGTGAGCAGCCCGGCGGCGGAGACGGTGGAGATGAAGCGCCCGCTGCCGCGCTCCAGCCACTCGGGCACCAGCTCGCGGGTGGCCCGTACATGCGCCATCACGTTGACGTCCCAGGCCAGCGCCCAGTCGTCTTCGGGGGCATCGGGTCCGCCGCCGGTGCCGACGCCGGCGTTGGCGCAGAAGATGTCGATGGCGCCGCCGAGCGCGTCGCGGGCGGCCGGGACGACAGCGGAGGCGTCACCGGGGACCGCGAGGGCGCCGATCTCCTCGGCCGTCTGCTTCGCCTTGGCCTCGTCCAGGTCGTTGACCACGACCCGGGCGCCTTCGGCGGCGAACCGGCGGGCCAGCGCGGCGCCGATCCCCCCGCCCGCCCCGGTCACGACAACGGCCTTGTCCCGTACGGCTTCCACGCTGGTTTCTCCCTCGGTAGCGTCGACTCGGCTGGCAGGCAGACTAACCAGTCGGTATGTCCCAGCGGAAGAGTCAGTCTCGGTCACGGGCGAGGTGCGTTCCGTAATGTCCCGGCCCGCGTTAGCGTGCGCACGACACAACTCGATGAACGCCAACGGGCAACCACGGCTCTCGATGGCTCTCGGCGAACGTCGATCACTGCCCCGATCACGGAGGTGTGCGCATGGCCCTGTCGAGACGCGTTCTTCTCGGGCATCTGGCGGCGACCGGAGCGGCCGGAGCGGCGGTCACCGCGGCCGCGGTCCCCGCCCACGCGGCGCCCCCGCACGGCGGCGGCCGGACGGTGCGCACCGGCTTCGACCTGCTGGCCGCCGACGGCTACCGCCTCCTGGACGGCAGCCGGATCGGCATCGTCACCAACCCCACCGGCGTCACCTCCGAGGTGAACCACATCGTCGACGTGATGCACGCCGACGACCGGGTGCGGCTGACCGCCGTCTTCGGACCGGAGCACGGCTTCCGGGGCACGGCCCAGGCGGGCGGCTCCGAGGGCCGCTACGACGATCCGGCCACCGGGCTGCCGGTCTACGACACCTACAACAAGAGCGGCAAGGAACTCGCCGCCATCTTCCGGGCCTCCGGTGTCGACACGATCGTCTTCGACATCCAGGACGTCGGCGCGCGCTTCTACACCTACATCTGGACGCTGTACGACTGCATGGTGGCGGCCGTCCTCGCCGGCAAGCGCTTCGTCGTCCTCGACCGCCCGAATCCGGTCACCGGCCGGTCGGCCACCGGTCCGGTGCTGGACAAGGCGTATGCCTCGTTCGTCGGCCGGGAGCCGATCTCGCAGGCGCACGGGATGACGGTGGTGGAGCTGGCACTGCTGTTCAACGGCGAGTTCGTACCGAAGGCCGCCGGGCGGCCGGTGGAACTGGAGACCGTCCGGATGGCCGGCTGGCGGCGGGCCGACTTCTTCGACGTGACGGGCCTGCCGTGGGTGCCGCCGAGCCCCAACATGCCCACCGCGGACACCGCGCTGGTCTACTCGGGCACCTGCCTGTTCGAGGGCACCAACCTCTCCGAGGGACGCGGCAGCACCCGGCCCTTCGAGCTGCTGGGCGCGGACGGCATCGACCGCCACTGGTCCGAGGCGGCCGGCGAACTCGGCCTGCCGGGCGTGCACTTCAGGGAGGCGTACTTCGCGCCGACGTTCTCCAAGTTCCAGGGCAAGACGATCGGCGGCATCCAGCTGCACGTCCACGACCGCGAGGCGTTCGACCCGGTACGCACCGGCATCGGCCTGCTGGTGACCGCGAAGCGGGTCTGGGGCGGCTTCGCCTGGCGGCCGGACCACGGCATCGACCGGCTCACCGGCTCGTCGACGGTACGGAAGATGATCGACGCGGGCGCGGGGGTGGACGAGGTGGTCGCCGCCTGGCAGAAGGGGCTGGAGCGCTTCCGCACGGTGCGGGAGCACTATCTGCGCTACCGCTAGCAATCCTCGGAAAGCGTCCCACCTGCGTCTCACCACCCGAAACCGGCCATGTCGATTGACTGCCCCCACACCAAGCATGAGAGTGCGGCTCGTGCAAAGTGACATGACCTCACACGAGGCCACGGCATCGCCCGCCGAGACCGCCGAGAGTCTCCGCCGCGTGGCCGTGGCCTCGTTCATCGGGACGGCCATCGAGTTCTACGACTTCTACATCTACGGGACGGCCGCCGCGCTCGTTCTCAACCAGGCGTTCTTTCCGACGCTCGCACCGGTCAACGCCACCCTCGCGGCCTTCTCCACCTATGCGGTGGCGTTTGCGGCGCGGCCCCTCGGCTCGGTGATATTCGGCCACTTCGGCGACCGGGTGGGTCGGAAGTCCGTGCTGGTCGCCTCGCTGCTGTTGATGGGGCTGTCCACGGCGTTCGTCGGACTGCTGCCGGGTTACGGCACGTTGGGCATCTGGGCGCCGCTGCTGCTGGTGGCGCTGCGCTTTCTGCAGGGCATCGGCCTGGGAGGGGAGTGGGGAGGCGCCGCCCTGCTCGCCGTCGAGCACGCGCCGCGCAGACGCCGCGGGCTGTATGCCGCCTTCCCGCAACTCGGCCCTTCCGTCGGATTCTTCGCGGCGACCGGTGTGTTCTGGCTGCTGTCCACCGTGCTCGACGACGCGGCGTTCCGCTCCTGGGGCTGGCGGGTGCCGTTCCTGTTGTCGTTCCTGCTGGTCGGCGTGGGGCTGTTCGTCCGGTTGAAGATCAGCGAGACGCCGGTCTTCGTGAAGGTGATGGGCGCGCAGGAGGCCGGCAGGGTCCCCGCCGTCGATGTCCTCCGCCGGCATCCCCGCGAACTGCTGCTGGGCGCAGGCGGCATGATCGTCGCGTATGGCCTCTTCTACACCGCGACGACCTACTGCCTCTCCTACGCCACCGGTCCCCTCGGCGTCCCCCGCAGCACCATGCTGGGCCTCTCCCTCATCGCCTGCCTCTTCCTGGCGGCCGGAACGTGGCTCTCCGCCACCCGCTCCGACGGCATCGGCCGCCGCACACTGGTCCTGACCGGGTGCGGTCTCACGGCCGTCTGGGGGCCGGCTCTCTTCCCGCTGCTGGACACCCGACAGCCGGCGCTGATCGCCCTGGGTATCGGCGGCACACTGTTCTGCATGGGGGTGGTGTACGGCCCGATGGGCGCGTATCTGCCGGAGCTGTTCGGCACGGCGGTGCGCTATTCGGGCGCGTCGCTGGCCTACAACCTGGGCGGCGTCCTGGGCGGCGCGGTCGCTCCGCTGCTCGCCACCCGGCTCCAGTCGGAGTTCGGGTCCGCCTCGGTCGGCTGGTACGTCAGCGCCATGGCGGTCATCTCGCTGCTGTGTGTGCGGGCACTGCCGGAGACCCGCGAGCGTGAACTGGTCTGAGTGCGGCTGCCTGTCGGTGATGTGTCGGCGGACTGTCGGTGGCGTATGCGACGGTGGCAGAAGGCCGAAGTCCGGCCGGCAGGAGGACCGGAGGTTCGAGATGAGTGCACCCCGGACCGGCACCCTCGACGTGCCCGGCGCAAGGATCCATCACGAGGTGCGAGGGCGTGGCCCCGTGCTCGTCCTGATTCACGGCGGTGCCGGTGATGCCGGGGTGTTCGACCAGATCGCGGCGGTGCTCGCGGAGCGCTTCACCCTCGTCGTCCCGGACCGCCGCGGCCACTCCCGCAGTCCGCTCGACGATCCGAGCGCGACCCCGCGGGTCGCGGAACACAGCGACGATGTCAGCCGCCTGCTCGGCGCCCTGACCGAGGAACCCGCCTTCGTCTACGGCAGCAGCTCCGGCGCCGTCGTGGCCCTCGATCTGCTCACCCGGCATCCGGAGCGGGTGCGGACGGTCATCGCCCACGAACCGCCGCTGGTCGCTCTGTTGCCGGACGCCGCCGCGTACCGCCGGCTGTTCGCCGATGTCCGGGTCACCTTCCGGCGGCAGGGTGCGGCGGTGGCGATGCGGCAGTTCAGGGCGGGCATGAGTTTCGACGACGGGGGACGCGGCACACCTCCGCTCTCCGAACTACCGCCGTTCATGCGGCAGTTGATGGGACGGATGTTGGCCAACGAGCCGTTCTTCCTGGAGCGTGAGCTGCCGGAGCTGACGGCGTACGAGCCCGATGACGGCGCCCTGAAGACGGTGGCCGACCGGCTGCTGATCGCGGTCGGCAGCGACTCGCGGGAGCAGATGGCCGCCCGTGCGGGCGCCGCGCTGGCCGCCCGACTGGGCCTGGCGACAACGGAGTTGCCAGGGGGGCACACCGGCTATGTGGAGTCCGGTCCCGCCTTCGCCACCCGGCTGTCGGAGATACTGGGGGACTCCGCGCCCGTCTCTTGAGCCACCACCGCGTCTCCTGCGCCACCCGAGCACCCGCTCACGGCCTGAGCCACCACCGCTCGCTCTCCGCGGCCAGCGCCTCCCAGAGGAGGCTGAGGGGGTGGCCGGGACCGTACGAGTCCCGCTCGCCCCGCCGGGTGAACACCCCGACCAGCACCTCGGTCGTGGGCCCCACATCCCCGACGATCTCCAGGGTCCGCAGCCCGCCGGCCTCCGGGAGCCGGCCGTCCGCCGCGGCCTCCCCGATGCCCCGGGTGACCAGCATCGCGCCGCTCACCACACCCGAGCGCAGCAGCTCGAAGCCGTAGTGCGCGGCCTCTATCTCCGCGGCGATGGACAGCTTCTGGCGGTATTCCGGGCCGTACCACGCCTTGAGCACCCGGCCGATCAGCCCCCCGGAGACCACCAGCGGCAGCCGGGGCAGATCGCGGGCCCGGAAGGAGGTGCTGGGGAGGCGGTCCGGCGGCAGGTTCGTCAGCAGTGACAGCCCGCTGCGCCGCCACTCCATGACCTCGTACGGCGCCAGCAGCTCCGCTTCCTCCCCCTCTGTGACCACGACGCTGCCGCAGACCAGATCGAGCTCCTTGGCACGCAGCTTGGTGAAGAGGTCGCCGGTGCGGACGTGGGTGACCTTCAGGTCGACGTCGTCGCGCTCGTAGTCCTCGCTGACCCGTTCCACCGCGTCCAGGAGAAAGCCGAGCGTGTAGCGGGTGGTGCCGACGGACAGCGTCCGGCCCAGCCGGCGGCGGGCGTCGTGCACACCGTCCGACCATTCCCCGAGCGTGCGCCGCGCCAGATCGACCATCGCCTCGCCGGTGGCGGTGAACAGGGCATCCCTCCCGCGTCCCTGTTTGAGCACCAGTTCCTCGCCGCACAGTGCGGCGAAGGTGCGGTTCATGGTGTCCAGTTGCTTTTGCACGCTGGACTGTTCGCGGCCCAGCCGGCGGGCAGCGCCCAGCGCCGTACCCGTCTCCCGCACCACGATCAGCGTGCGCAACTGGTCCATGGTCGTGTCAAGCAGCTCCGTCGGATACTGCTGCGGACCTAACAAGGCCATGCGCGCCTACTCGCCTTCCAACTCCCCCGGGAATTCAGGACTGTGCAGCATAACCCCAACCCCAAACCGATCCCGCGGACAGGCGTGATCAACCGAAGCGCCGAACGCACCGAACACAGACGGATGCCGGTCCCGGGCGTGCGCCCGGGGCCGGCATCCGTCATTTCACCGGTCGTTCATGGCCGGTGATCCATTGACCGGAATCATCAATTCCGCAGGCTGCGTTTCCTACCGGTGTCCGGGGAATTCCACGACCTGCTGATACGTCGGCCGGTTCTGCCAGCTGATGGTGTCGTGCGTCAGACCACCCACCGCACGGTGGATGATCGCGTCCGCGCACCACTGGTCGCCGGCCTTGCAGCTGTCGTCGCCCGGGTAGACCTGCTCGGCCGTCTTCCCGTTCGCCTGTTGCAGCGTGGCGAGCAGCATGTCCCGGCAGGCCGACAACTGCCCCTTGCCGCAGTACCGGGCGCCGAGCGGGCCTTCGACCTGGTCGCCGAGCACCGAGCGCAGATCCTTGTCCGCGTAGCTCCACCAGCCGTACTGGAACGCCGAGCCGGCATGCGCCCCGGTCGGACCGTGGCCGGCCGACGGCGACTCGTCGATGGCGAGGTTGGCGCGCAGCGCGTCGTAAAGGTCGCCGCCCAGGCCCGGCTTGAAGGCGCCCTCGATCAGCAGCGGCCACCAGGCGTCCATCAGCCGTACGCCGTCGGGGTGGGTGTAGGTGTGCGAGCCCGCAGCGGTCTCCCGGCGCTGCGCGCCGTCCTTGCGCCATGCCTCCAGCTGCTGCACTGCGGTCCGCAGCCCGGGGTCGGTGATGGGTTTGCTGCGCAGCACCCGCAGGAGTTCGGGCAGGACGTCCTCGCCGCGCAGGTCGGTGACGGCGGCCTCGGACATCGCGCGGGTCAGCGACGCCCGGGTCACCCCGCCGTCCTTGGTCAGCGCACGCACCCGGTCGTCCAGCAGATTGCCGCGGTGCACCGAGCCGTTGCCGTAGCCGGCCGAGTCGTAGTCCTTGGCCTGTTTGTTGTTCCAGGAGATGTAGTAGTCCTGGTTGACGGACTGCGGGTGCTGGGCGGGCGGGGTGTAGTCGCTGGTGTTGGTCCCGGGGTCGTAGCCCCGCCACTCGTAGGCCGCGGCCGCCTTGACGGGCAGCGCGGGGTCGACGTCGGGGTTGCGGACCGGGTTGAGGCCGCTGTTGTAGTAGGCGATGTCGCGGGAGTCGGCGTAGAACCAGTTGAAGGCGTAGCCGATGTGGCGGGCGGCCTTCTGGAAGGTCTCGGCGTCTTGGACGTACGAGGGGTCGTTGAGCATCTGGAAGCCGATGATGGAGTCGGCTTCGTGGCGGTAGGTGGAGCGCAGCGCGGTGTACGCGACGGGCTTGCCGCCGATGGTGGCGCGGTGGGTGACGGTCCCGTACTGGGTGCGGAAGACCTGCATCCGGTACGAACCGGCCGCCGTCGGGTCGGCGATGGTGGGCTGCCAGGAGTTGGTGCGCTCCAGCTTCTCCATGGGGACGCAGGCGCCGCGGTAGCGGTAGGAGGTGGCGTCCTTGGTGGGCTTGGAACCGTCCGCGTTGCACAGGTCGACGGCGTAGGTGTCGGTGATGTCCTGGCCGGCGGAGGTGGCGCTCCAGGAGTAGTCCTGGCCGCGTCCCAGCTGGACGTACATGCCGACGCCCGCGAAGGAGGCACCACGGGCGCTGATGCCCGGCCCCTGGATCTCCTGGAGCATCAGCAGCTGCGGCGCGAAGTAGCCGGTCTGCGGGCCGAAGACGGCGACCGGGTTTCCGCTGGCGGTGTGCTTGCCGGAGACGAGCAGGGCGTTGGACATCCCGCGGTGCCGGGTCGGGTCGAAGCTGCCCTCGGGCAGCACCCCGTCCTTGAACAGCCCCTCCAGCTTCTTGTACTTCTCGGGGGCCTCGACCGGGTCCTGCGGCGGCGTCTTCCCCTTGGCGGCGGCCCCCGTGCGGTCGAAGACGAGTGGCTCGGGGGTGACCGAGCCGCGGTCGGGCAGCGCGGTGCCCTTGGCCTTGGCGGGTTTGGCGGCGTACGGGAAGCTGCTGCCGTCGTGCAGGGTCTTCGCGGCCTCGGGGTCGTTGCGCTCCCGGAAGGACTCCCAGACCTTGGTGCCCTTCTCCACGCCGTACTTCTGCTGGGCGGAGAGCAGCGCGAGGGCGGAGGTGACCTCGCCCCCGCCGCCGTTGCCGAACAGTCCGCCGACGACGGAGGCCAGCGCGATCAGGTCGGTGAGCTTGAAGGGCTTGATCTCACCGGCGTTGGTGACGGCGTTGACATGCCCGGTGAGCACATACTCGCCGGGGAAGTAGCGCCCGTTCTTGGACTGTTCCCGGTAGGCGTTGATGCCGTCCACGTAGGCCTGGGCATCCGCCATGGCCTGCTTGCCGCGCGCTCCGTTGTGGTCCTTGATGTAGTCGACCTGCTCTTGGAGGTCCTTCTCGGTGTACGGGGCCGACGGCCAGAACTGCTGCTCCAGGCCCTGGTTGGCGAGCGCGCCGCCCGCGAAGGACGTCAGCTCGCCGCGTCCGATGTGACGGAAGAGGTCCATCAGCCACAGCCGGTCCTGGCCCGCGGCGTAGCCGGCGCCGAATTCGGTGCCGTAACGGGTGGTGCCCTTGATGTGGGGGACGCCGGTCTTCTTGTCGCGGGTGATGGTCACATCGTCGCGGGGCGCGGTGACCTTGGCGACCTGGTCCTCCGGGACGCCGAACGAAGCATCGTTGAAGAAGTTGGTGAGGGTGTCGTCGGTGAGCGACTGGTAGCCGCTCGCCAGAGCTCCGTACGGGGCGAGTTGGTCGGCGGCGTGCGCAGGCCGGGTGCCGAACAGCTTGTGGCCGAGGATCTCCATCAGGGTCGCGTTGCCGTTGGTGCCCGGCGGCAGGATGTCGGCGCACTGGCCCTGGCAGTAGTCGGTGGGTGCGGCGGCCGCGGCCGCGGTGGGGGGCGGTGCCAGAACCGTGGCACCCAAGGCGAACAGGGCTGCCGCGGCAGCAGTCCTGAGCCTTCCGGTACGTCGTCGCATTCCTGCTCCTCGCTGGGGTCCCCCCTGCTCCTTAAGACCTTGGGGGAGGCTGGGCGGGACGTTACCGGCGGTTACTTGCCACCGGAAGATGAACAACAGTCACCTTTTCGAATTCCCCACAGACGACGCCGGTCCAGCCCCCCCCTCACGACACCCGACGCGAACAGGAGCAGGCGACAGCACCCGGCGACACCTCCGCCACCCCGAACCGCAAAAAAATTCGATGGATCCAGGCGGTGATCGGCTACGTCCCTTCGGTGTCCACTCGGGTCCTCCCCACGGAGGTGGGTAGAAAATGGCCGGTTTCAGAGCCCTCGCGGAACAGGTCCGCAATCCACGACTCGTCGCGGCACAGCGGCGTACCGCCCTGCGCAAGTGCCTGGAACGCTTCGCCCCATACGGGCACCGGGCGACCTGGCACCATCTGTGCACCCGGGTCGGGATCGCGACACACGACCGCGACCCGGACCCCGAGCGGCTGGTGGCCGCGCTGGCCGAGTTGGAGGAGGCCCGCACCCTCTGGCTGGCGTATGAGGAGGAGTTCGCCGCCCGGCGCCGCAGGGAGAAGTACCACGGCATCCGGCAGCCCAGCGCGATCGACGACTGGCACCGGCGTACGTGGGGCGGCTGCGACATCGTGCCCTGCGAGTCACCGCAGCGGCACCCGGCGGCCCGGCTCGCGGTCGTGCTCCGCAGCATGATCGCGGCCATGGAGTCGGGACGCCGGCGCCACGACTGCCCGGTGTGCGGCGGCACCCGCTTCGCATGGCTCCCGGAGCCGGCCGGCTGCCCGACGACCGGCCCCGCGTGCCGGGTGTGCGGGGTACTGGCCCCCGCGTCCGTCCTGTCGTCCGAGGCGCTGACGGCCGCGGGACCGGCCAGGGGGGACGGGGCGTTCGCGGCGGCGTAGGAAGCTTCCCGAGGGGTCAGGGCCGTTGTCAGACCCTCCTGTCACCATCGAGGCATGCTTCGATTCTGTCTCAACGGGGCCCGGACGGCGGCCGATTGCGGGGCCGCGCCGAAAGGACCGACACCGACGCCCGGTCGGCACCCGCAGCGCCGCTACGGCGCGAGTCCCGGCCGCATACCCGGGGCGGATGCGTGAAGCCCTGAACCTCACCCACCATGGGCCGAGTAGCCCACCCACCATGACCGAGAAGCCACCCGCCATGAGCCGAAGGGAATCTCCCGTGCTTAGCCGGGAGAGGACCGGGAGAGGAATCATCAAGGAAAACTGAACAACTGTTCACGGGCTGACCACGTGGGGCCCCGCACCGTTCAGGCGTGGGGGAGTATTCCGACCCGCGCCGGCGTCAGCCCTCCCGTCCGTGCGGCAGCAGGGCCGTACGGACGCCACACGAGAGGGTGGACGTCCATGGCCGAACTGCACGATCTGACCGCGCTCGAACAGGCCGAGGGGATCCGGTCCGGTGAGCTCTCCCCCGTCGAGCTCACCGAGCACTATCTGACGCGGATGGACCGGCTGGACGACACGCTGGGCGCCTTCATCACCCGTACCCCGGAGATCGCCCGCAAGCAGGCCGCGGTCGCCGAGAGCGAGGCCGTCGCGGCTCGTCGCGAGGGCCGCGAGCTGCCACCGCTGCACGGCGTCCCGGTACCCGTGAAGGACCTCAACCAGGTCGCCGGTGTGCCCTGCACGATGGGTTCGCGCGCGCTGACCGATTACGTGCCCGCCGTCGACGACCATGTGGTCGACAAGCTGCGCGAGGCCGGCACGATCATGCTCGGCAAGACCAACACCCCCGAATTCGGGCTGCCTTGTTACACCGAGAACGCCGTCGCACCGCCCGCCCGCACCCCGTGGGACCTGGAGCGTTCGGCGGGCGGTTCGAGCGGTGGGGCGGCCGCGGCCGTCGCCGGCGGCCTGGCACCCGTCGCACACGCCAGCGACGGCGGTGGCTCGATCCGTATCCCGGCATCGGTCTGCGGGCTGTTCGGCATCAAGCCCAGCCGCGGCCGGGTCAGCGCCGGCCCGCTGCTGCACGACGTCACGGGCCTGAGCACCTCGGGGCCGCTGGCCCGTACGGTCGCCGACGCCGCGACGCTGCTGGACGCCATGGCGGGCCCGATGCCCGGCGATCCGTACGCGGCGCCGCCGCTGCCGCCCGGCGAGACGTTCGCCGGCCACGCCCGCCGCGCCCCTGGACGGCTGCGTATCGCCTGCCTCACCGGAGCGCCCATCCCCGACGTCGACATCCACGCCGACTGCCGCTCCGCCGTCACCGAAACCGCCGCGCTACTGGGCGAACTCGGCCACCAGGTCGACGAGTTGTCGCTGCCGGCCGACGACGGCATCCGCTACGCCTTCACCCGCGTCTGGTCGGTGATGGCCGCGAACCGCCCGGTGCCGGAGGACGGCGAGGAGCTCCTGATGCCGCTCACCCGCTACCTCCGCGGCCGCGGCGCCGAGGTCTCCGGCATGGACTTCGCGGGCGGGATGTACGCGTTTCGGGCGCTCGCCCAGACCATCGCGGACGGTCTGATGCCGGCGGACGGTGGCTATGACGTGATCCTCTCGCCGACCGTCGCCCGGCCGCCGATGCCGGTCGGCGGACTGCGCGATGACGCCGATCCGCAGGCCGAGTTCGCGGCGATCGGGCAGTTCACGCCGTTCACCGCGCTCTACAACGCCACCGGCCAGCCCGCGGTGAGCGTCCCGCTGCACTGGAACGCCGAGGGCCTGCCGATCGGCGTGATGCTCGGCGGCCGGTACGGAGACGAGGCCACCCTGATCTCGCTGTCCGCGCAGTTGGAACAGGCCCGCCCGTGGGCGGGACGCAAGCCGGAGGTGTGGTGACCGGGAGCCTGACCTCCCGTCATGGCAACCCGTCCTGAACCCGGATGCCGTTGGCGTGTTCGCCAACGGCATCCCTCGGGGCAAGGCTCCTGCTCTATAGCGCTCTATAGCGACGCCTTCATGAGCCGGTAGCGGCGACTCCGGGGGTGGCGGTCACCGGTCCCGGTCATCGCCCGAGGCGGGGACGGCACACCGGCCGTCGCCCGCCACCTCGTCACACTGCTCTGTCACGAGCTCCTGTCGCCTGGGGTCCGCCGCCCGGCGCCGTCGCCCTCGTGCACCACCACCGGGTCCTTCGCACTCCGGTCGACGCGTAGCCGCCGCGCGCCGGGGCCCTGTTCGCCGAGGTTGTCGTACGGGTTGGACAGCGCGCACTTCTCCAGCGAGAGACAGCCGCAGCCGATGCAGTCGGTCAACCGGTCGCGCAGTTCCACGAGTTGGCTGATCCGCTCGTCGAGCTCGGAGCGCCAGACCTCGGAGAGCCTGGCCCAGTCGGCGCGGTTGGGAGTGCGCTCGTCCGGCAGCTCGGCCAGCGCGTCACGGATCACCGCGAGCGGAATCCCGACCCGCTGCGCCGCCCGGACGAACGCGACCCTGCGCAGCGCGTCACGGGTGTAGCGGCGCTGGTTGCCGGCCGTCCTGGTGCTGCTGATCAGCCCTTTGGGCTCGTAGAAGTGCAGCGCGGAGACCGCGGCGCCGCTGCGCGCGGAGAGCTGGCCGACGGAGAGCTCATGGACCTTGTAGGGAAGCTGAGGCACGGGCCAACCCTAATCGCAGGGTCTGCGTAAGCCGGCCCCGTAGGCGTTGACAGCGGGCGCCTCACTCAGCATGCTGAGCAAGCGCTTAGTAACGTATGGATGAGGGATCCCGAGGAGGCAGACGGAGATGGCAGAGCCCCGAGTGTTCGGATCGCTCGACGAGCTGCGGGCCGCGGTCGGCGAGGACCTGGGCACCAGCGACTGGCTGGAGATCGACCAGAAGCGGATCGACCAGTTCGCGGAGGCCACCGGCGACCACCAGTGGATCCATGTGGACCAGGAGAAGGCCGCGACCGGCCCCTTCGGCACGACCATCGCGCACGGCTATCTGACGCTGTCGCTGGTGCCCGCCCTCGTACCGCAGCTGATGCGGGTCGAGAACGTGAAGATGGGCATCAACTACGGCACGAACAAGGTGCGCTTCCCCGCCACCGTCCCGGTCGGCTCACGGCTGCGCGCCACGGCCAGGATCGCGGAGGTCACCGAGGTGTCCGGCGGTGTGCAGCTCGCGACGACGGTGACCATCGAGCGTGAGGGCGGCGACAAGCCGGTCTGCGTGGCGGAGACGGTCAGCCGCTTCTACCTGTAGGCGACGGGTCAGGCCGCCTCCGCGCCCACCATGCGCAGCACCAGCCCGGCGTAGAGCGCGCCCACCTCGTCGGGGGTGCGCCGACCGTCCGCGGCGAACCACCGGGCGACGTCCACGCACAGCGACAGCACCGCGAGGGTGGTGCCCGGCACATCGTCGGTGCGGAACTCCCCGCTGTCCTGGCCGTCCTGGATGATCTGGCGCAGCAGCCGGTCGGTCCGGCGGCGCAGATCGGTGATCTCGGTGTAGTGCTCCGGGCTCAGCGCCTGGAGTTCGTACTGGATGACCCGGGCGGTGGTGTGATGCTCGGCGTGCCAGCGGGCGAAGGTCCGTACGGCGTCGCGGAGCCGCTCGGTGGCGCTGCCCTCGGCCTCGGCGGCGGCGCCCATGATGCGCAGGGCCTTCTCGTGGCCGATGCCGCTGATGCGGTAGAGCAGTTCTTCCTTGGTCTTGTAGTGGATGTAGAGCGCGGCGGGGCTCATACCGGCGCGGCCCGCGATATCGCGGGTGGTGGTGGCGTGGTAGCCGCGCTCGGCGAACGCCTGGACGGCGGCGCTGACCAGCCGCCGCGCGGCGTCAGGGCTCACACCGGCCCATTCCTCGCTCTCCTCCGCCGCCCGCTCAGCCGCCGCACCCATCGCGTACCCCGCTCCTCGATCCGCCAGGGACCTTCCTCTGACGGATCGAACACCATACCGCGCTGGTGAGCAAGCGCTTAGGGCCACGGGCGTGCGGCCGCACGCCGGGTCCAGCCACCGGCCAGCGGGCGGTAAGCGGGCGGTCAGAAGGCGCTCAGAAGGCGGATACCCCTGTCAGCGCGCGACCTATGACCAGTTTCTGGACCTGGCTGGTGCCCTCGTACAGCGTCATCACACGGGCGTCCCGCAGCAGCTTGCCGACGGGGTACTCGTCGATATAGCCGTAGCCGCCGAAGACCTGGAGCGCGTTGTTGGCCGCGCGCACCGCGGCCTCCGAGGCGAACAGCTTGGCCTTGGACGCCTCGGTGACGAACGGTTCGCCGCGCTCGATCAGATCGGCGACCCGCCAGGTCAGCAGGCGCGCGGCGTCCACGTCCACCGCGATGTCGCTGATCAGCTCCTGCACCAGCTGATGCCGGGCGATGGACTTGCCGAACTGCTCGCGCTGACCGGCGTAGCCGAGCGCGGCGTCCAGGGCGGCCTGGGCGATGCCCACACAGCCGGCCGCGACCGACATCCGGCCTTTGGCCAGCGCGGACATCGCGACGGAGAATCCCTTGCCCTCGGGTCCCAGCATCGCGGTGGCGGGGACCCGCACGCCGTCCAGGACCAGCTCGGCGGTGGCCTGGCCGCGCAGCCCGAGCTTTCCGTGGATCTCGCGGCGCTCCAGGCCGGGGGTGTCGGTGGGTACGAGGAAGGCGCTGATGCCCTTGGGGCCGGGCGCGCCTCCGGTACGCGCGAAGAGCAGCACGACATCGGCCCAGGTGCCGTTGGTGATGAACATCTTGGCGCCGTCGATGACGTAGCTGTCGCTATCGCGCACCGCACGGGTGGTCAGGCTGCCCGCGTCGGAGCCGGTGCCGGGTTCGGTGAGGCCGAAGCAGCCGACCGCGTCACCGGAGGTGAGCCGGGGCAGCCATGCGCGCTTCTGAGCCTCGTCACCCCAGGAGGCGATGGTCTTGGCCACAAGGCCCAGCGAGACGGAGACGATGCCGCGCACCGAGGAGTCGCCGCGGCCCAGCTCCTCGGTCACCAGGGCGTAGGAGAGGTGGTCCCCGCCGGAACCGCCGTATTCCTCGGGGATCGTCAGCCCGAGGAAACCGACCTCGCCGAGCTTCTTCACGATGCCGCGGTCGACCTGTTCCGCGCGGTCCCAGGCGGTGGCGTGCGGGGTGATCTCGCGGTCGACGAAGTCCTTGGCGAGCTGCCGTGCGGCGGCCTGTTCCTCGCTGAGTTCCAGGTTCATCTCGGCCCCTTGGGAAATTCGCGGTCGATCAGCATGCCTGCGAAGACGTTAACTACCACTGCTAGTTTTTCTCGGCAGCTCTACTATGTGCGTCATGGCCCGACCCCGCAAGCCCCTTCTGAGCCGCGAGCGCATCGTCACCACGGCGCTCGCCCTCATCGACGCGGAAGGGCTGCCGGCGGTCTCCACCCGGCGCCTGGCGGCGGAGCTGGGCGTGAGCGGGCCGTCCCTCTACAACCACTTCACGACCAAGGACGAGATCCTCGACGCGGTCGCCGACACGGTCATCGCCAAGGTCGACGTATCGACGTTCGAGGCGGGCGGGGACTGGCGGGCCGGCCTGCTCGACTGGGCCCGCTCCTACCGTGCGGCGCTCGCCGCACATCCGCACATCGTGCCGTTCCTCGCGCAGGGTCCGGGCCGCCGCCCTGCCGGGCTGAAGATGGCCGACGCGGCGTTCGGCGGCATGGTCGAGGCGGGCTGGCCGCCCGCGCAGGCGACCCGGGTCTGTGCGATGGTCCGCTACTTCGTGGCGGGCTCCGCGCTGGGCTCGTTCGCCCGCGGCTTCGTGGACGACCCCAGCGCGTACGACCCGGCCGACTACCCGCACCTGGGGCAGGCCCACCTGCTGGCGGAGCATCAGCGCCAGGTGGACGAGGGCGCCTTCGAAACCGGCCTGAAGGCCCTGGTCGACGGCCTCGCCCTGCACCATCCGGAGCGGGTACCGCCGAAGCCCTGACCGGGACGAGCCGGCCGGCTCACCGGGCGCGGCATGGGGGGCGGCCGGTGAGCCACCCCCCACCCATTACCCCGTCCCCCGTCACCCCGTCACCCCGTGAGCGGGCGTCACCTCCGGCTCTTCCCCTGGCTCCCCCTCCCACCGGACCCGGTGGCCGGCGCCGCACGCCGGGCCAGCAGCCAGATGGAGGCCAGGGCGAGGACGGCCAGCGCGATGATGTACGCGGACACCGACATCGAGGTGCCGGTCGCCTCCAGCAGCAGGACCATGACGAACGGCGCGAGTCCGCCCCCCAGGATCGCGCTGATCTGATAGCCGAGCGAGGCACCCGTATAACGCATCTCGGCCGTGAACAGCTCGGCGAACAGCG
Organism: Streptomyces sp. NPDC050636; assembly: GCF_040654775.1. Taxonomy (NCBI): domain Bacteria; kingdom Bacillati; phylum Actinomycetota; class Actinomycetes; order Kitasatosporales; family Streptomycetaceae; genus Streptomyces; species Streptomyces sp. NPDC050636. Next base: position 60,708 of record NZ_JBFAIP010000005.1, on the reverse strand, counting down.
CGGCCTGCGGCCCGTACATGATGCTCAGGAAGCAGCTGCCGACGAAGGTGCCGACACCCAGCCACGCCAGCGACGCGGTGTCGATGAGCAGGAACATCGGGATCGCCCAGAGGAGCAGCCCGACGGCGCCCGCGGCGTAGACGCGCAGTCGGCCGATGCGGTCGGAGAGTGCCGCGGCGGCCGGGATCAGGGCGAGTTGGGTGAGGCTGACCAGCAGCGAGACCAGCAGCACAGAGGTGCGCTGCATGTGCAGGGAGCGGGTGGCGTAGTCGAGGACGCCCGTGATCAGGATGTAGAAGGTGGCGGTGTTCACGGCGAAGGAGCCGCCGGCCAGCAGGACGGTGCCCAGGTGGTGGCGCAGGATGGTGCCCAGCGGCGAGCGCTGCGCGTCGGCCGCCTTCTCCTCCGCGGCCAACTCGCGCTCGGCGGCCTTGAATTCGGGGGTCTCCTCGACGCGGGTGTGGATATAGCGGGCGAGGAGCAGCACCAGTACGCCGACGAAGAACGGGATCCGCCAGCCCCAGGTGCCGAAGGCCCGGTCGTCGGTGAGCGCGCCGGCCGCCAGGAAGACGGAGTTGGCGGTGATCACGCCGATGGGGACGCCGAGTTGGACCAGCGAGCCGTACAGACCGCGCTTGCCCTCGGGGGCGTATTCGGTGGCCATCAGCATCGCGCCGCCCCATTGCGCGCCGACCGCGATGCCCTGGAGGACGCGCAGTATCACCAGCAGGATCGGGGCGGCGATCCCGATGGAGGCGTAGGAGGGGAGCAGGCCGATGCCGGTGGTAGCCAGGCCCATCAGGGTCAGCGCGAGGACGAGCATCGGCTTGCGGCCGCGCCGGTCGCCGAGCTGACCGGCGATAACGCCGCCGATGGGGCGGGCGAGGAAGCCGACGGCGAAGGTCGCGAAGGCGGCCAGGACGCCCGCGGCCTCGCTGCCGGAGGGGAAGAAGGAGTCGCCGAGGACGAGGGCCGCGGCGATGCCGAAGACGAAGTAGTCGTACCACTCGACGGCTGAGGCGAGGGCCGCGGCGGTGGCGACCTTGCGGCGGTGTCTGGCGGAGGGCGGTGCGCTGTTGTTGCCGTGTCCGGCGGAGGAGGCCGTGTCCATGCGTGCACGCTCCGAGGGGTGCGGGGAGGGCTGGGGGGCGGCGCCGTGATGTCGGGCGACCGTACCGACCGGCCGGTACGTCGTCAACGGACCGCGCACCATCAGTTTTCGGCGGCCCGCCGCCGACGCATGAGGGCCGGGGGCATTCCTCGCCCCCGGCCCTCATGCGTCGCCTCCGCCCAGCGCTCCCCCGCAGGGCGAGCGCGCCGCTCAGAACACGATCAGCGCCCGCCCTCCCTTGCCGGCGATCATCGCGTCGAACGCGGCCGGGATGTCGTCCAGGCCGATCCGCTCGGTGACCAGTGCGGACAGGTCCAGCGCGCCGGAGCGGACGTGCCCGGCGATGACCGGGAGGTCGCGAGCGGGGTCGCTGTTGCCATAGACGCAGCCGGAGAGGGTCCGGCCGAAGTAGAAGAGTTCCAGGGCGGAGAAAGCCACCTGCTGGTCCTGGCCGCCGATTCCGACGACCGTCGTCCGTCCGCCGCGGCGGGTGGCGGACCAGGCGGTACGGATCGTGTCGGCGCGGCCCACACACTCCACCGCGACATCGGCGCCGACGCCACCGGTCAGCTTTCGTATCCGCTTGGCGCCCTCTTTTTCGAAGAGCGCGGCCTCTCCTGCCACCACGAACTCGGTGGCACCGGCCGCACGGGCCAGCTCCTCCTTCTCCGGTGAGACGTCCACGGCGACGATCGGGCCCGCCCCCGCGATGCGCGCCGCCTGCAGCGTGGCGAGGCCGACGCCGCCGACACCGAAGACCACGACGGACTCCCCCGCCCGCACCTGGGCACTGTGGTGCACGGCGCCCCAGCCGGTGAGCACCGCGCAGCCGAGCAGCGCCGCGTCGGCCAGCGGCACCCCGTCCGGCAGCGGCAGCGCGGCATGCGCCGGGACCACGGTCTCCTCGGCGAAGACGGCGGTGCCCAGGGCGGCGTAGAGCTCACTGCCGTCGGCGGTGAGCTTGGCGTACGGGACGTCCCCGGCGAGGCCCGCATTGGCGCACAGCCAGGGCTCCGCCAGACCGCAGAAGTGGCAAGCGCCGCAGGACGGCGCCCAGTTGAGGACGACCTGGTCGCCGGGGGCCACGTTGGTGACATCGGGGCCGACGGAGGTGACGGTGCCCGCGCCCTCGTGTCCGAGGACGGCCGGGACGCGCTGGCGCAGGGTGCCGTTGGACAGTGACAGGTCGGAGTGGCAGACGCCGGCGGCGGCCAGGCGGATGCGGACCTGGCCGGGGCCGGGCTCCGGCAGGTCGATCTCGGCGACCTGGAGCGGGGCGTTGACGGCGGGCAATACGGCGGCGCGGACCACGGGATCTCCTCGGGGCGGGGTACGGGGAGGGGAGGCGGGTCGTCGGGGAGGCCACCCCGACGACCCGCGGCGTCAGAACTGCAGCGACTTGGTCTGCAGGTATTCGGTCAGGCCGTGCGGGCCCAGCTCGCGGCCGACGCCGGACTGCTTGTAGCCGCCGAACGGGGCGAGGAGGTTGAAGCGGCCGCCATTGATGTCCACCTGGCCGGTCTCCAGGCGGCGGGCGAAGGCCACGGCGGTGTCCTGGTCGGCGGCCCAGACGGCGCCCGCGAGGCCGTAGACGGTGCCGTTGGCGATCTTCAGCGCCTCCTCCTCGTCCTGGTACTTCAGGATCGAGATGACGGGACCGAAGATCTCCTCCTGGGCGATGGCCATCTCCGGGAGCACGTCCGCGAAGACGGTGGGGCGTACGTAGTAGCCCTGCTCGATGCCCTCGGGGACGTCCGCGCCGCCGGTGACCAGGCGAGCGCCCTCCTCGATGCCCTGCGAGATGTAGCCGCGTACGCGGTCGAGCTGCCCGGCGTTGACGACGGGGCCCAGCCGGCTGTCGTCCGAAGCCGGGTCGGCGGGGCGGTACTCGGCCACCGCGGCCTCGGTCAGCGCCACGGCCTCGTCGTACTGGTCGGCGTGCACCAGCATGCGGGTCAGCGCGTTGCAGGACTGGCCGGTGTTGCGCATGACGTCGGCGACGTTGACGCCGACCGCCTTCGCCAGGTCGGCGCCGGGCAGGATGACATTGGCGGACTTGCCGCCCAGCTCGAGCGCGACGCGCTTGACCGCACCACCGGCGACCGCGCCGATCTTCTTGCCGACGGCGGTCGAGCCGGTGAAGGAGACCAGGTCCACTCCCTCGTGTTCGGCCAGCGCCTGCCCGGCGACCGTGCCGAGTCCGGTGACGAGGTTGAAGACACCTGCCGGGATGCCGGCCGCATCCACGCACTCGGCGAAGAGCTGGGCGGTCAGCGGGGTGTCCTCGGCGGGCTTGAGGACGACCGTGCAGCCCGCCGCGAGCGCCGGCGCGACCTTGTTGGTGATCTGGTGGAGCGGGTAGTTCCAGGGCGTGATGGCACCGACCACACCGACCGGCTCGTGCAGCACGGTGGAGTTGGCGATCTTCTCCTCGAAGGGGTACGAGGCCGCCAGCTCCGCGTACGAGCCGGTGACCGCGATCGGCAGACCGGCCTGCACCCGCCTGGAGAAGGAGATCGGCGAGCCCAGCTCTGCGGTGATGGTCTCGGCGATCTCCTCGGCACGCGCGGCGAGTTGGTCGCGCAGCGCGGTCAGACGGGCGGCGCGCTCCTCGGGCGGGGTGGCGGCCCAGGCGGGCAGCGCGGCACGGGCGGCCCGTACGGCGGCGTCCACATCCTGCGCCGAACCGGCCGGGACGGCGCCGATGACCCGCCCGTCGGCCGGGTTGACGACATCGATCGTGCCGCTCCCCTCCGCGGGTCGCCAGCTTCCGTCGATGTACATCGCGTCGTGCTGCTTCACGTCGTGGTCCTCCCGACCGCCGGTGGTCATCCGTCCCCTGCGAGACCTGGGGGACGCCACTAAACTAGCGTCGGTAGTTTTGCGACGCCAGGGACTTCTTAGGGTGCCCTCGGTCACGGTAGCCGTGCGGGAGACGGCGGGCGCGCCTTCCGGCCGACGGCCCGCGCATCGCCACGGTCACGCCGACGGCCTGCGCATCGCCTCGATCACGCTGACGAAACCGGCGTCGCCGTGGCCTGCGGCGATCGTCCGGTCCGCGAGGTTCTTGACGGCGGTGAGCACATCGCTGTCGAGGCCGCGGTCCGTGGCCGCCTCGATGATGTGGGCGATGCCCGCCGCCTCCATGACGATGTTGTTCTCGTCGCCCGAGAAGGTGCCGCGGTCGAGGTCCTCGGCCATGGCCGCCGCGATCGCGGGCAGGATGCCGACGATCGCTTCCGTATACGGCGCGAACTCTTGGGCCGCGATGCCCTCGGAGCCGGCCAGCGCGAAGGCGTGCACCAGTCCGGCCATCGCCGAGTAGAAGAAGCCGAGCAGCGACAGGTCGTGGACCGCGGCCATGCCGTGGTCGGCTCCGAGGTAGAGCGCCCGGCCACCGAGCACCTTGAGCGTCGCCTCGTGCGCTTCGAACGCCGGCCGTGAGCCGCTGTAGAGGATCATCGCGTCGGGCTTCCCGATCACGGGGGTCGGCACCATGATCGAACCGTCGAGGTAGTCGATGCCGTGCCCGGCGGCCCATGCGGCGGCGGACCGGGAGCGCTCCGGGGTGTCGGAGGTGAGGTTGACCAGCACCCGGCCGGACAGCGGCCCGGCGACCGGCTCCAGGATCGTCCGGGTCACGGCGTAATCCAGTACGCAGACGATCACCAGCGGGCTCGCGGTCACCGCCTCGGCCACCGTGCCGGCGCGGACCGCGCCCTGCGCGACGAGCTCATCGGCCTTGCCGGGCGTGCGGTTCCAGACCGTGGTGGGGTGGCCCGCCCGAAGGAAGGCACCGGCCAACGCCCGGCCCATCGCGCCGAGTCCGAGGACGGTCACGGGGGCGCCGGAGTTGTTCGGGTTGCTCACAGTGTTGCTCCCTGGATGCTGTGCCGGGCCCGGTCCACTACCGGTCCCGCTGTGCACACCACCCTGCCGACCTGCGCTTACGGTTCCCTTCGGGTTCGCTTACGGTCGCTTCGGGGGCTCTCGTACGGCGCGGCGACCGGGCGGCCGTCCCCGCCGATGCCAGCAGCAGCACACCGAGCATGACGAACGGTGCCGCGGTACCGGCAAGTCCCGCGAGCAGACCGGCACCGGCCGGGGCGGCGACCTGGCCGAGCCGGTTGCCGGTGAGCGCAGCGCCAGGGCCGTACTGCGGGCCCCGTCGGGAGCGGCCTGGACGACGGTGGTCATGGACAGCGGCTGGCCGACGCCGAGACAGAAGCCGAGCGCCGTCAGCATCACGGCCAGCGCCCAGACCGGCACGGGCAGCACCATGCCGCCGCAGAGCAGACCGGCCAGCGCGCAGCTGCCGGCCATCAGCGCGGTGCGGCCCAGCCACCGGATCATCGGTGTCATCACCAGCCGGCAGGCGATGGTGGCCGCGGCCCGCAGGCTGAGCAGCAGGCCGATGGTGGTGGGGGCGATACCGCGGTCCTCGCCGATGACGGGCAGGTAGGCGGTGAGGATGTCGGTCGCCGACAGCACGGCCAGGCTCATGAAGATGCCCGCCGCCACGCCCCGGGTGCGCAGAATGCCGCGTACGGGGACGGGCGGCCCGCCCGTACGGTCCGCGCGGTCGGCGGCGACGGGTCGGGTGCGCTGTTCGAGGCGCCAGAGGGACGCGTACGAGACGGCCGCGACGGCGCCGGAGACGATCAGCGCGGTTGCGCTCGTCCGGGCCATCGCACCGTCGTGCTCGGAGATGACCAGTCCGGCGGCGACCGGGCCGATGAGCTGGCCGAGCGAGGCACCGATGGTGAAGTGGCCGAAATTGCGGTCGCGTTCCTCGGGGGCACTGCGGCGGGCGACGATCGACTGGGCGCCGATGACGAAGCAGAGGTGTCCCAGGCCCATCACCCCGCTCCAGGCGGCCATCGCGGGCAGCGAGCCGGCCAGCCCGCTGAGCGCGCAGCCGCCGCTGATCAGGCCCACGCCGACGACCAGCAACGGGGCGCAGCGGCCCTGGTCGGTACTGCGGCCGAGCGGGACGGCGGCGAACAGCGGCAGCAGCGCGTAGACGGCGGTGATGACGCCGACGGCGCCATCTTCCCCAAGCTCTCAACTACGTTCGAGCAGGGGAGACCCCAATCCCCCAGCGCGAGGGCCCGGTAGGAGACGGCCGGTCTGGCCATGCTCACCGCTCCTTGGGCGAAGGAGAAGGTGATGACCAGACGCAGCAGCCAGCTCCTGCCGGGCCTCTCGGGGGCGGTCGCGGTCATCGCGATGATGCCGATCCTCTAGACGATGCCGAAGAGAAGGCTCGCTCCCAGGACCACGAGGGAGGTCAGCGCGGCCCATTTGACGGTGAACCTGGTGTGGTCGCCGAACTCGACCTTGGCCATGCCGACGAGGACGTACACGGCGGGCACGAGCGGGCTGGACATGTGCAGGGCCTGGCCGACGAGGGAGGCGCGGGCGATCTCGATGGGGGCCACTCCGTGCGCGGCACCGGCCTCGGCGAGGATCGGAACGATGCCGAAGTAGAAGCCGTCGTTGGACATGAAGTAGGTCAGCGGGATGCTGAGGATGCCGGTGACGATGCCCATGTGCGGGCCGAGCGCGTCGGGGATGCCGCTCACCAGCCAGCGGGCCATGTGCTCGACCATGCCGGTGCCGGTGAGGACACCGGTGAAGACAGCGGCGGCGAAGACCATGCCCGAGACGTTGAGCACGTTCTCGGCGTGCGCCGCGACGCGGGCCTTCTGGTCTTTCATCTGCGGGAAGTTGACGGTCAGGGCGATGGCCGCGCCGAGCAGGAAGAGCACCGGGATCGGCAGGGTCTGCATGATCAGCAGGGTGAGCAGCGCGACGGTGAGCGCGGCGTTGAACCAGTAGAGATTGGGGCGCAGGGTGGCACGGTTCGGGTCCAGGGTCTGGAGGTCCGGGTCCTGGCTGCCGTCGTCGGAACCGGTACCCGCGGAGCCGCCCGTGACGTGCTGTGCGGTGGCCGGCGCGCCGCTCTTGCCGCCGGCGCCCGCGCCGACGAGGACCTGCTCGGCCTCCTTCTCCGGCACGGTGTCGGTGACCAGCCGGGTGTCGCCGAGGGTCAGCACGCCCAGCCGCTTGCGCTCGCGGCGGCCGAGGACGTATGCGAGGGCGAAGACCGCGATCAGGCCGACGGCCAGGGCGGGAATCATCGGGACGAAGATGTCGCCGGCGTCGAGCTTGAGTGCGGTGGCGGCGCGGGCGGTCGGGCCGCCCCAGGGCAGCGTGTTCATCACGCCGTTGGCGGTGGCGGCGACACCGGTCATCACCACGAGGCTCATCTTCAGCCGCTTGTAGAGCGGGTAGAGCGCCGAGACGGTGATCATGAAGGTGGTGGAGCCGTCGCCGTCGAGCGAGACGATCGCGGCGAGCAGCGCGGTACCGACGACCACCCGCACCGGGTCGGCCTTGCAGAACCTGAGGATGGCTCGGACGATCGGGTCGAAGAGCCCGACGTCGATCATCACCCCGAAGTAGATGATGGCGAACATCAGCATCGCGGCCGTGGGAGCCAGGTCGCCGATGCCCTTGAGGACAAAGTCGCCCAGGTGGGCGCCCTGTCCGACCAGTACGCAGAACAGCGCGGGGATGAGCACCAGCGCGGCCATGGGTGACATCTTCTTCATCATGATCAGCACCAGGAAGGTGGCGATCATGACAAATCCGAGGATTGTCAGCATTAGGGGTACCTCACGTTCGCCCTTGAACATCTGCCGGGGGGTGGCGGTTCAGGCGACGTTAGGGCCGGCAAAGTTTTGTTAACAAGACCTTGACGCGCGAGCAATACGAGCAAAACCCCAGGTCAATACGGATCTCAGCGGATGGGGGTGAGCAGCACCGGCAGTGCGTTGAGCACCGCGGTACCCGAGAGCGGGTCGAGTAGCCGGCCGGCGTTGAGTTGATTGACGTTGGCGCCGGGGTCGGCCGCGGCCACCCCCATCCGCGTTCCGGGCCGGTCGTGCCCCCAGCCGTGCGGCATGCTGACCACGCCGGGGCGCACCGCGTCGGTGAGCTCCACCGGCACCTCCAGCTCGCCGCCGTCCCCCTTCAGCCGCGCCAGGCCGCCGTCGGTGAGCTCCAGCCGCGCCGCGTCGTCGGGGTGCACCTGGACCGTGCAGCGATTGCTGCCGCCCATCAAGGCCGGGACGTTGTGCAGCCAGCTGTTGTTGGAGCGCAGATGGCGGCGGCCGATGAGTAGCACGCCGTCGGGGACATCGCCGAGCCGGCCACGCAGCCGGGCCGCCTCGGTGGTGATCGGCTCCGGGCACAGTTCGACGGCGCCGCTGCGGGTCTTGAGGGCGCCGGGGACGCGAGGTGTGAGCGGGCCGAGGTCGATGCCGTGCGGCCGTTCCAACAGCCGGTCCAGGGTCAGCCCCTCGGGGTCGGCGCCGAATCCGTCGCCGTACGGGCCGAGCCGCAGCATCATGTCCAGCCGCCGTTCGGCGCCGGTCAGGCCGGTCAACTCCCTTGCCAGCTCGGCCGGTCGGCGTCCGTGCACCGGGGAGTGCGGGTCGGCGACGGCCTTGCCGAGCGCCGTGTCGATCACCATGGTGTCGACCAGGCCGGGGTCCGCGCCGTCCTGGCCGCCGATGCACAGGATCAGCCGGGCGTGGATCTCGCACTCGTCGGGCTGCCCGTCCGCCGGCGGCAGCACCGGCCGGGTGTAGCGGACCTGGTTGCGGACGGCCAGCGCGTTGAAGGCGAAGTCGAAGTGGGCACTGCGGGTCGGCGGGGGCGGCGGCAGTACGACATCGGCGTGCCGCGACGTCTCGTTGAGATACGGGTCGACGCTGACCATGAAGTCGAGGGAGGCGAGCGCCGCGTCGAGGCGGTCGCCGTCCGGGACGGAGAGCACGGGATTGGCGGCGATGGCGATGGCCGCCCGGACGCGCCCCTCACCGGGGGTGTCGATCTCCTCGGCCAGGGCCACGATGGGCAGCTCGGACTTGGCCTCAGGGTGGCCGGAGACCCGGCTGCGCCAGCGGCCCAGTGCGAAGCCGCGGCCGGGTCCGGTCGGGCGGGGCGGGGCCCCGGTCGCGGAGAGCGGGAACATGATGCCGCCGGGCCGGTCGAAGTTCCCGGTGAGGATGTTCAGCACATCGACCAGCCAGCTGGTGAGGGTGCCGAACTCGACGGTGGTCGAACCGATCCGTCCGTACACCGCGGCGGTGTCCGCGGCGGCCAGCTCGCGGGCCAGCCCCCGGATCCGCTCGGCGGGCACCTCGCACAGCGCCGCCACCGCCTCGGGTGTGAAGTCGGCGGCCAGCCGCTCCACCTCGTCGGCCTGGCCGATGTGCGCCGCCCGCTCCCCCAGGTCCACCAGCCCCTCCTCGAAGAGGACCCGCACCATCGCGAAGAGCAGCAGCGCGTCGGTACCGGGGCGGATGGCGAGGTGCTCGTCGGCCAGCTTGGCGGTGCGGGTGCGCCGCGGGTCGATGACGGTCAGCCGTCCGCCGCGGCGGCGCAGCGCCCTGATCCGGCCGGGGAAGTCGGGGGCGGTGCACAGGCTGCCGTTGGAGTCCATCGGGTTGGCGCCGATCACGACGAGGTGGTCGGTACGGTCCAGATCCGGTACGGGGATCGCCAGCGCGTCTCCGTAGAGCAGTCCGCTGGAGACATGCTTGGGCATCTGGTCGACGGTGGAGGCGGTGAACACGCTGCGGGAGCCGAGACCGGCGAGCAGGACGGGCGGGTAGAGGGCGCCGGCGACGGTGTGCACATTGGGGTTGCCGAGCACGACCCCCACGGAGTTCGCACCATGCTCCTCGATCACCGGCCGCAACCCCGCCTGCACCGCGGCGAACGCCTCGTCCCAGGTGGCTTCCCGGAGCACCCCGTCGCGTCGCACCAGGGGGTGCGTCAGCCGGTCGGGATCCGCGTCCAGCCGGCCGAAGGCGGCGCCCTTGGGGCAGATGAATCCCTTGCTGAAGACATCGTCGCGGTCGCCGCGGACGGCGGTCACCCGGTCGCCGTCCAGGGTGACGCTCAGCCCGCAGGTGGCCTCGCAGAGCGGGCAGATGCGCAGGGCGGTACGACTCATCGGTCCCTCCCGGGGACGGTGCCGGTGATGGGGGTGCGCGTACGGATCGACCATACCGACCGGTAGGCATGAGCGGCAGCGGGTGGCGGGAATTGTTACCCCGCCCCGTCCGGGCGCCGCGCTCCGGCCCCGTCCGGTTACCTCTGTTCGCCCCCGTCCGGACGGCTCTGTTCGCCCCCGTCCAGATATCGCGCCAGATAGGCCCGCAGCAGCTGCTTCGTCTCGGCGACGATGGCCGCATCCCCCGCCGGGTCTATACGGAAGGCCAGTTGCAGCAGCGCGTCGGCGCTCTCGACGCCGACGAGGAAGGCGGTGCGCAGCCGCTCGTCGGCGGCGTCCAGGCCGAGCGTTCCGGCGAGCAGCGCGAGCAGCCGGTCGGCGACCTCGTAATTGGCCTGCCGGGATTCGCGCGGGGCGGGGACGGTGAACTCCACCAGGGCGAAGCCCGGCACCGTCCGTTTCATGGCCAGATATTCGTCGACCACCACATCCATCGCGTGCCGCCACGCCACCGGCTCGTCCGGGGCGGTCAGGCGGGCGGTGATCCGGTCGGCGTAGGCGTCGAGATTGCGCAGGGCCAGCGCCTCGGCCATGGCCCGTTTGTTGGGGAAGAAGCGGTATACCGAGCCGATCGGGACCTCGGCGCGGCCGGCCACCGCGCGGGTGCTGAGGTCCTCGTATCCGGTCTCCTCCAGCACTTCGGCGCAGGCGTCGAGGATGCGGGCGAGGCGCTCGGCGCTGCGCTGCTGGACGGGGACGCGGCGGAGCGGGGTGGGCTGCGGGGCGGGCTGGGGAGTCGGCTGCTGCACCCGTCCATCCTGCCCGCCGGCCGGGCGGGCGGCGGGTGATCGCCCCCGACTTCGCTCGAACAGGGAGGTTCCCCCATCGTTGACGTGCCCCGACCGCAATCCTAAGGTCTTGCATAGGATTCCTTGAGCGGCGGGAGCGCGCGATGACAGGCACGGGCAACGAGCAGGCGAGGAAGACCGAGGGGCTGACAGCCCTCTCCTATTCCCCCGGCTTCGGCAACGAGCACAGCTCGGAGGCCGTCACCGGCGCACTGCCGGTGGGCCGCAACTCCCCCCAGCTCGCCCCCCTCGGGCTGTACGCGGAGCAGCTCAGCGGGTCGGCGTTCACCGAGCCGCGCCGCCACAACCGCCGCTCCTGGCTCTACCGCATCCGCCCCTCGGCCGCGCACCCGCCGTTCGTCCGCGCCGAGCAGCGCACGCTCCGCTCGGCGCCGTTCACCGAGTGCGTCCCCGACCCCAACCGGCTGCGCTGGAACCCGCTCCCGGAACCCACCGGCCCGGTCGACTTCCTGGACGGCCTGTGGACGCTGGGCGGCAACGGCGACGCCGCCCAGCGCACCGGTATCGCCGTGCACCTGTATTACGCCAACTCCTCCATGACCCGGCGGGTGTTCAGCGACGCGGACGGCGAGCTGCTGATCGTCCCCGAGCGCGGCGGGCTGCTGCTCCGTACCGAACTGGGCCTGCTGCGCGCCGAGCCGGGGCATGTCGCACTGATCCCGCGCGGCGTCCGGTTCCGCGTCGAGCTGCTGGACGCGGACGCCCGCGGCTATGTCTGCGAGAACTACGGCCAGCCCTTCCAGCTGCCCGACCTCGGCCCGATCGGCGCCAACGGCCTGGCCAACGCACGGGACTTCCTCGCCCCGGTCGCCGCCTACGAGGACGTCGAGGGGGACTTCGAGGTCGTCAACAAGTTCTGCGGCAACCTCTGGAAGGCGACCTACGACCACTCGCCGCTGGACGTCGTCGCCTGGCACGGCAGCCATGTGCCCTACGTCTACGACCTGCGCCGGTTCAACGTCATCGGGTCGATCAGCTACGACCACCCCGACCCGTCGATCTTCACCGTCCTCACCTCGCCCTCCGACACCCCGGGTCTCGCGGGCGTGGACTTCGTGGTCTTCGCGCCGCGCTGGCTGGTCGGCGAGGACACCTTCCGGCCGCCGTACTTCCACCGCAATGTGATGACCGAGTACATGGGGCTCGTCGAGGGCGCCTACGACGCCAAAGCGGAGGGATTCCTTCCCGGCGGCGGCTCGCTGCACAACATGATGTCGGCGCACGGTCCCGACCGGGAGACGTTCGACCGGGCGAGCGCGGCCGAGCTCAAGCCGCAGAAGATCGACGACGGCCTGGCCTTCATGTTCGAGACCCGCTGGCCGCTGACGCTCACCGAGCAGGCCCGCGATGCCGGACATCTGCAGCGCGGCTACGACGACGTATGGCAGGGTCTCCAGCGCCACTTCCGCCCGTGACACGGGACCCTCCCTGCACTTACAGCACACCGGGGAACGCTCTGTGACCACCTTCGCTCCCGACTCGCTCGCCCTGAACCGCAAGCTGCCGCTGTGGTACCAGGTGTCGCAGTCGTTGCGCGCCTCCATACTGGGCCGCTCTCCCGAGGCACCGCTGCGGCTGCCCACCGAGGACGCGCTCGCCGTGCACTACGGCGTGAGCGTGCTGACCATGCGCCAGGCCCTCAAGGAACTGGAGACGGAGGGACTGATCAGCCGGCACCGGCGGCGGGGCACCTTTATCGAGCCGGGCGCGCAGCGCGGTGCGCCGGTGCGGCTGCTCGGCTCGGTGGACGCGATCGTGGCCCAGCAGTCCGGGATGCGCACGGACCTGCTGGAGCACGGGCCGGTGCCCGTGCCCACCGAACTGTCCGGATATTTCCCGGACCTGACGGAGGTGGCCGGTTTTCGACGGCTGCGCAGCGACGACGAGACGGGCGAGCCGACCAACCACGCGCGCAACTATGTCCGACCCGATGTCGCCGCCCGGATCGACCTGGCGGACCTGGAACGCTGGCCGATGACGAAGGTGCTGCGGGACGCGGTCGGCGTACGGATCAGCCGGATCACCGACACCGTCGAGGCACGGCTGGCGGATCCGGAGACCGCCGGCCTGCTCCAGGTCCCGCTGCTCAGCCCGATCCTGCACTACACGGGCATCACCTACGACGAGGCCGGCCAGGTGGTCGATGTCGCCCGGATCCACTACCGCGGCGACCGGTTCTCCTTCACGGTGACGCTGGACGCGCACTGACGCCGGCGGGCCGGCGCCGGCTCAGATCCGCTCCAGGCTCCGCCCTGTAGTCAGATCCGCTCCAGGCTCCGTCCCGTACTGCGCGGCCCCAGCAGCGCCACATCCAGGCACAGCAGCACCATCAGCACCGCGGAGCCGGTGAACACCGCGGCCGCGCCGAGGTCGGCCAGCACGCTCAGCGCGATGAACGGCAGCACGACCGAGGTGAGCCGGGACAACGAGTAGGCGATGCCGATCGCGCTGCTGCGCAGGCCGGTCGGGAAGAGCTCGGTCTGGTAGACGTGGAAGGCGTTGGAGAAGATGTTGCTGCACACCGTCAGGGCGAAGCCGAAGGTGACGACGGCCCAGGAGGCGGAGGCGAAGCCGAACGCCAGACCGCAGCCCGCGATGCCCAGCGCCGCCGCGATGATCAGCGTCCGGCGCTCGATCCGGTCGATGAGCGGGAGGGACAGCGCCGAGCCGATCGGGTAGCCGCAGAAGCTCAGCGCCGCGTACAGCAGCGACTCGGTGACGGTGTGGCCCTTCGCCGTGAGCACCACCGGCGCCAGCGCCCCGAAACCGTAATAACCGACGGTCTGCAGCACCTGGAAGATCCACCACATGACGGTGCGCCGCCGGAAGTCGGTGCCGAACATGTCCCGCAGCGGCACCTTCCGTTCCGGTACGGCCTCCACTGCCGGCACGGACGGCAGGCTGACGCCGGTCTCCCGCGCCACCCGTTCCTCAATGCCGGTCACGATCCGGCCGGCTTCCTCACCTCGCCCGTGGATCGTCAACCACCGTGGGGATTCCGGCAGTTGTCGGCGCATCAGCTGGATGAAGGCGGCCCCCAGGGCACCGGCGACCAGCAGCCAGCGCCAGCCGTCGATGCCCAGCGGCTGGTGCGCGGCCACCAGCCGGGCGCCGAGCAGCGCGACGACCGGGACGGCGAAAAAGCCGAGGGTGTACGCGTAGGCGATATAGCGGCCGCGCACCGCGCGCGGCAGGAACTCCGCGAGATAGGTGTCCACCAGGACCAGTTCGGCGCCCAGCCCGAGGCCGCTCAGAAAGCGCAGCGCGAGCAGCCAGTGCAGGTCCGGGGCAAAGGCGCAGAGCAACGAGAAGACGGAGTACGCGCCCAGGTTCACCATGAACATCCGGCGCCGCCCGAACCGGTCGGCGAGCACGGACAGCACGTTCGCGCCGACGAACATACCGAGGAAGCCGGACGCGATCACCCAGGATTTGTCGGTGTGCCCGAGGTGCCACTGTTCGGCCAGGACCGCGCCGAGCACCCCGCCGAGGAAGATCTCGTAAAGGTCGAAGAAAGCGCCGATGCCGACGATGAGTGTGATCCGGCGGTGCCACCGGGACGGCGGCAGCCGGTCGAGCCGCGCGGCGGCCCGGACGTCCATGGGGGTTCCCCCGCGCCGTTCAGGCGTGGGGGAGGTGGTGTCCGTCATGACGGTCCTCCCCTGAGCAGGTCCCGGCGCGCAGGGCGGCACTGCGTCCGCACCGTGCGTCGGGCGTACGGCGAGGAACGTACCCGTCAAGATCAGTTGGCGGAAGACCGCCTGCGTACGCGGGGTACCGGGGCGGGGCCCGGGTAGGGATAACCGGGCCGTGGTTACCATGCCGGGGTCAACCGAACGGTCCGGGAGGGACTCCGCGTGACGGCGATGCAGGACGCGCCACGGCTGTCCGATCTGATGCCGTGGTCCGTGGCGCCGCTGCGGCTCGGCCGTTCCTGGGTACGGGGGCCGGATCCGGCGGTGCTCCGCGCCCGCTGGAACGCGCTGGTGGCCGCCGAGGACGCGACCGCACGCGAGCGGCTGTTCCGGCCGTCCCGGGCCCGCACCCTGCACTCGGCCGTCGGGCAGCTGCCGGGGCAGGCGGCGCCCACCGGGCGGCTGTCCCGCGCGGGCGGTCCGTGCCCCGAGCCGGTACGGATGCTGCACGGCCCGTTCGACCGGCAGTGGCTGCTGCCCGACCACCGGCTGATCGACGCGGCGCGGCCGGAGTTGTGGCGGGTGGCGGACGGGCCGCAGCTGTTCGCGGTGGAGTTGGGCCCGGTGCCGCAGGTTCCGGGCCCCGCGGTGGTGTGCTCCGCGCTCCTGCCCGACGGACGGTCGCCGGGCGGGCGTCCGGGCCGGATCCACCCGCTCTACCGGCGGCCGGGCGGCGGTGAGCCGAACCTCGCGCCGGGCCTGCTCGGCCTCCTCGCCCGCCGCCTGGACCGCCCGGCGGAACCGGTGCACCTCCTTGCCTGGATCGTGGCGACCGCCCACCACTCCCCCGACGGCTGCACCGTCCCGCTCACCGCGGACCCGGCGGTCTGGGACGCCGGCGTCGCGCTCGGCGAACGGCTGCTGTGGCTGCACACCCACGGCGGGCACTCCGCCGGCGGGCGCATGGGTGAGCGGCCGCGGATGCCGGGCGGCCGCCGTCCGTACGTACGCGCCGCGCTCCCCGCCCGCGGCCTGCCGGAGACGATCGGCTACGACGCCGACGACGAGGCGCTGCTGCTGGGCAGCGGCCGGATCTCGCCGGTACCGCCGGGCGCCTGGGGCTTCCACGCGGGCGGGGTGCGTGTCCTGGAGGCGTGGTTCGAGGAGCGGACCGGCGCGGGCGGCGCGGGAACCGAGCCGCCGGAGCCCGGTTCGCTGGCGGCGCTGCGTCCCACGACCTGGTCGCAGGAGTGGACGTCAGAGCTGCTGGAGCTGATCACCGTACTGGCGCTGCTGGCCGAACTGGTGCCGCAGGGCGAGGAGTTGCGGCGGCGGGCGGCGGACGGGCCGGCGATCGGGGCGGCGGAGCTGCGAGCGGCGGGCATCGTTCCGGCGCCGGTCGCCGCGCGCCGGCCGGCGTCCGTCCTCGACCATCACGAAGAGGGGCCGGAGGGTCAGTTCGCGCTCCTGTGAGGCTGCGCGGAATCCCCTCCTGGAACGCATAAACCACCCGTCACAAAGGACGGGTGGCAAGAGAGTCGAGCCCGGGCCTGGAGGGCAAGGACCCCTGCCTCCGGCGAGCACACCGACGCGCTGCCGACGCCCAGAACCTGACGAGCGATCGGATCGCAGCGCTTTGCCGGGACGGTGTGGTCGCCTGAGGTACCGCTTCAGGGACGTTTCAGCTGTGGCCACCGAAGAGCGACCGCCGCAGCCTGCGCAGCGGCGCGAACAGCGACACCCGGGCGCCGCGGCTCTTCCTTGTGCCCGAGTGGTCACGAGCGGTGAGCTCCTGCATGAGCGACGTCGCGCCCTCCACCTCACGCTGCGGGACGGCGGGACCGCCCAGCACCGCGAGATGGCGCTCCAGGCGCGCGCTGGATGCGCTGCTTCCGCAGTTGATCGCAGGGACTCTCGCCCTGCTGCGCATTGTTATCTGTTCCATGACTCTCCCCACCCATACGAGGGCACCCGGCCCGGGCAGGGTAACCCTATCTCTCTTGGAGGACACACGTGCAGACCGGTCAACGGATTCACCTGCCTCGCTGTGATGTTGTCGAACACCATACGGAACATCGCGTACACGGCGTAGACCAGGGCGAGTTGACCATCCGTCGGAACCGGACGGGCGGCCCCGCAGACACCTGATGGGCGCCTGACGGGCCGACGGAAGGCGCGAGGAGGGCCCGGATCACGGCCCCTCCTCGACGCCGGAGTGTGGCGGATTACTCAGCGGAGTCGAACTCGCGCGCACCGGAGGCGAACACGGGGAGGTAGCCGCCGGACTGACCGGCGGCGGTGGGGTGGTAGGAGTTCTCGACGGGGAAGGTCACGCTGTGCAGCCAGGGGCTGCCCGAGCACAGCTCATGGCCGGCGAAGGTGCTGTTGACGTCGGCGAAGGTGAAGCCGTGGTTGGCGGCGCGCTTGGCGGTGACGTCATTGATCTCGTCGGCTGCACCGTTGATCGCGGCGCGCGACTTCTCGGTGAGACCGGCGGCGCAGCTGCCGTTGAGTTCGTAGAAGTGCGGATAGCCCAGGACGACGACGCGCGCGGCCGGGGCCTTCCCGGAGATGGCGTCGTACACGTTGTCGAGCTTGCCGGGCAGGGTGTTGTTGATGTACTTGACGGCCTCGGCGACCCGGGCCAGGCACGCGCTCTCGCCCTGTAGCGCACAGGTCGTCATGGTGTCGGCGAATCCGGCGTCGTTGCCGCCGACCGTGATGCTCACGAGGCCGGTGGTGCTGTTGAGCGGGCCGAGCTGCCCGCTCAAGACATCACCCGTACGGGCGCCGGAACAGGCGGTGAAGGAGAAGGAGGAGGGCGTGTGCGCGGCGCTCCAGAGGGCCGGATAGGCCTTGGTGCTGCGCTTGCAGGAGCCGCTGCCACTGTCGTAGCTGCCGGCTCCGACGCCTGAGGAGTAGGAGTCACCGAGGGCCACATAGCCGGTGGCATAGGTGAGTTGGGCGGACGCGGCGGCGCTCGCGCCGGTGAGCGCGAGCGCCGAGGTGAGGAAGAAAGCGGACGTGATGGCCGCGAAACGGGACAGTCTCATGGAACCTCCCATAGCAGGATCTCTGCCTCATCCGTCGTAGCAAAACTCATCAGCAGTCGGAAGTGTCCATGTCAAAACTGGTGGAGAGTTCACGGTAAATCCACCGATGCGTACGGATCTTCACGTCGATGTCATTGCCTGCCCGTGACGTGCATATGACATCCCGTCGGAAACCTTGCTGCACGGAGGCGGCTCCCCGAATCTTTTGACGGGCGGTCAACGGAATCCCCCGTCACGCCCGGTGCGTACCACCCCGTACGCCACACCCCCCTTGGCGCGCGCACCACGGCGCACCACCGATGAGGAGGACCACCTCGCGATGGCAGTGATGCGTTCCACCACCCCCCATACCGCACCGAGGCGTCCGGCGAGGCTGCGGATCACCGCGGCGCTCACCGCGGCCTCGGCGGCCGCCGCCCTCGGCACACTCACCGCGCTCTCCGGCCCTGCCCACGCGGCGCCCGCCGAAGGCACCGTCGTGGGAGCCGGCGCGGCGGACGCGGTGCACGGCAGCTATATCGTGACGCTCAAGCGCGGCACCGGCCTCAAAGCCGCCTCCGCGGACGGCAGAAGCCTGATATCCGGGTACGGCGGCACAGTGCGGCGGACCTTCACCGCCGCGCTCAACGGCTACTCCGCCGCGCTCTCCGCGGACCAGGCGAGACGGCTGGCCGCCGATCCGGCCGTCGACCAGGTCTTCCAGGACCGTACGGTGCACGCCCTGGCCACCCAGACCAACCCGCCGTCCTGGGGCCTGGACCGGATCGACCAGGCGCAGCTGCCGCTCGACCAGAAGTACACCTACCCGGACACCGCGGGCTCCGGCGCCACCGTCTACGTCATCGACACCGGAGTACGCATCACCCACCAGGACTTCGGCGGGCGGGCGGCGTACGGCTACGACGCAGTGGACAACGACGACACCGCGCAGGACGGCAACGGCCACGGCACCCATGTCGCGGCGAACGCGGCGGGCACCGCATACGGCGTCGCCAAGAAGGCGAAGATCGTCGCGGTGCGGGTGCTGAACAACTCCGGCTCCGGGACCACCGCTCAGGTCGTCGCGGGCATCGACTGGGTCACCAAGAACCACAGCGGCCCCTCGGTGGCGAATGTGTCACTGGGTGGCGGCCCGGACGCGGCCCTGGACACCGCCGTGCAGAACTCCATCAAGAGCGGGGTGACCTACGCCGTCGCCGCCGGCAATTCGGGGGCGGACGCGCAGAACTTCTCCCCCCGCACGCGTCCCCGAGGCCCTCACGGTCGGCGCGACGACCTCCGCCGACGCGCGCGCCGGCTACTCCAACTACGGCTCGCGGGTGGACATCTTCGCGCCCGGCAGCAGCATCACCAGCGCCTGGAAGACCAACGACACCGCCACCAAGACCATCTCCGGCACCTCGATGGCCACCCCGCACGTGACGGGCGCCGCCGCGGTCTACCTCGCCGGGCACCCGACCGCCACCCCGGCCCAGGTCGCCAGGGCCCTGACGGACGGCGCCACCTCCGGAGTCGTGACCGACCCCGGCACCGGCTCGCCCAACAAGCTCCTGAAGCTCATCCCGTAATGCTGTTACAGGGGGCCCTGGGCGGCGCGTCGTCCAGGGCCCTCAGCCCGTGTGCCCGGACCGGCAGTCTCCGGGCATTCGGCGCGCGCTGCCGCCGTTGCGCCGTCTCCCGGCGCCCCGCACCGCCTCGGCGCCACCCCCGCACGCTTCCCCCTACCGTCTTGACGGGTGTCGGAGCGCTGCGTGACATTGAGGCCCGGCATCCGGCGCTTATAGGAGGCAAGGCTGCCAATGCAGACCAAGACCATCAACAGCGACAGACCAGCGGGTATGCCACCGCCCGACGACCGGCCGCCCAGCCGGCCCGCATGGTTTCTCGCAGGAGCGGCGTTCGGCATCGCCGCGATGGGGGCCGTGCTGGCGCTGGCCGATATCGACTCGCCGCTGCGCGCACCGTCCACCCTCTTCCTTCTCCTGGTGGCTCCGGCCCTCGCGATCGGCGCGGCGCTCGGCCGGATGGATCCGCTCGGCCGCGCCGTCGTCGCGGCGGCCGGCGCGCTGGCCGTCAATCTGCTGGTGGCGCAGGCGATGCTGGCGCTGCATATCTGGTCGGTGCGCGGCGGGGTGGTCGCCATGGCTGCGTTCAGCGGTGCCGTTCTGCTGCTGACGGCGGTCCGGAGAAGGGCCGGGCGGACCGGGCGGACCGACCAACCCCGCCGAACCGACCGAACCGACCAGACCGACCAGACCGACCGGATCGACCGGATCGACCGGGTCACCGCGAACCGGGCCGGCTGACGTGGACATCACGGTGCATCGCCCCGACGAGCTGACCGGGGCCGACCGGAGCGCCTGGACCGCCCTCCAGTCCCAGGCGTCGTCACTGGGATCGCCGCACCTAGCGAACCCGTTCCTCGCCCCCGAGTTCGCGCTGGCCGTCGGCCGCTGCCGGAGCGGGGTGCGGATCGCGGTGATCCGGGAGGACGGGCGGCCGGTGGCGTTTCTGCCCTTCGAGCGTTCGGCGCTCGGCGTGGGCCGCGCGATCGGCCTGGGCGTCTCGGACGCGCAGGGGCTGGTGCACCGGCCCGGTCTCCGGTGGGACGCCCGGGAGCTGCTGCACGCCTGCGGGCTGTCGATGCTGGAGTTCGATCACCTGGTGGAGGGTCAGAATCCTTTTGAGAACAGGTCGTTGAAGCCACACGCCTCACCCGTCATCGATATCCACGATGGATTTGCGGCGTATATGGGGCGGCTCCGCGAGCGGTCGCCGAAGTTCACCCGTACCACCCTCGCCAAGGAACGCAAGCTCCGCCGGGACGTCGGGCCGGTGCGCTACGTCCACGACGAACGCGACCCGGCGGCGCTGCTCACCCTCACCCGCTGGAAGTCCGCGCAGTACCGCAGGACCGGACGCAGCGACCGCTTCGCACACGACTGGATCGTGCGGCTCGTCCAAGAGCTCTTCCACACCCGAAGCGACTCCTTCGCGGGCCTGCTGTCGGTGCTGTACGCCGGCGAGCGGCCGATCGCGGCGCACTTCGGGCCGCGCTCCGCGTCCGTGCTGTCCTGCTGGTTTCCCGCGTACAACCCGGAGTTCGCGAAGTACTCCCCGGGCCTGGTGCTGCATCTGCACATGGTCGAGGAGGCCGCCGCGGCGTCGATGGCGTATCTCGATCTGGGTCGCGGCGAGGCCGAGTACAAGGACTCCCTGAAGTCGCGGGAGATCCGGGTGGCGGAGGGATGGGTGATGCGCCCTCACCCGGTGGCGTTGGGGCATTGGGCGCGGCGGGCGCCGGTGCGGGCGTTGCGCAATGCCGTACTGGCCCGCCCTGAGCTCCGCGAACCGGCGAGCCGGCTGCTCAAACAGGTGGGCCGCCTGCGGTCGGGGCGCTGAGGTTGTGCATCCGAACGGCCTTGTACGCGGGCGCACTTCACTGTCTACCGGTCAATTACGCCAAAGGGGATCTGTGGTTGGAGATCTTGCCATAGAGTCCCATTCATCAACATCGTCGTACATCCACCCGCATCGGACGATCATTGCCGGGCCGCTCCAGGGGAGGGAGCGGACGACACGATGAACGTCCGGCGCGAAGCGCGGTGGGGGGTCCCGCGCGGCCAGAACCATGTATGCCATCTCACCCTGTTCGTACGGCGATGCCTGCCGTCGAGCAAGGTGTGAACCCCCCTTTCGCACCGGACACACAGCCGGACCGCCCAGGGGAGGGCGGTCCACCGGACGGGAGGGAACCACCCGTGAGCTCGTTCCTCCGCCCTGTCGACGCGGCCGAACCGCCGCTGACGCTGTCGCCCGACCAGACCGTCTACCGGCCCGTTTCCTCGCACCTCGCCATCGCCCCGCCCGTCAGCGTCGTGATCCCGGCGATGAACGAGGCGGAGAATCTCCCGTACGTCTTCAAAACGCTGCCGGACTGGATTCACGAAGTGGTCCTGGTCGACGGCAATTCCACCGACGACACGGTCCGGACCGCACGTGGACTATGGCCGGGGATCACCGTTGTGCAGCAGCGCGGCAAGGGCAAAGGCGACGCGCTGATCAGCGGTTTCGCCGCCTGCACCGGCGACATCATCGTCATGATCGACGCTGATGGGTCGGCCGACGGCCACGAGATCGTCAGCTATGTCTCGGCGCTGGTCGCCGGGGCCGACTTCGCCAAGGGCTCACGCTTCGCCAACGGCGGCGGCACGGATGACATGACGCCGGTTCGCAAGCTCGGCAACCGGGTGCTGACCGCCGTCGTCAACGCCAAGTTCGGCGCCCGCTACACCGATCTGTGCTACGGCTACAACGCCTTCTGGCGGCGCTGCCTGGACCACATCGCCCTGGACTGCGCCGGGTTCGAGGTCGAGACGCTGATGAACATCAGGGTGGTCAAGGCCGGGCTGCGGGTGCAGGAGATCCCCAGCCACGAGTACCTCCGCATCCACGGCGTCAGCAATCTGCGGGCGGTGCGCGACGGGTTGCGGGTCCTGAAGGTGATCCTGCGCGAGCGCGGCGCCAGACGGAAGCGGACCGCCCCCACCCTGATCACCGGAGACGCGCTGTGAGCCTGCCGATCTCCGTGGTCATCTGCGTCTACACCGAGGACCGCTGGGCCGACATCCTGGCCGCGGTGGCCTCGGTGTACGGCCAGTCGCATCCCGCTCATGAAGTGCTGCTGGTAGTGGACCACCATCCGGCGTTGCTCGCCCGGCTGCGTACGCATTTCGCGAGAGGGGGCGGGGGCATGCCGGCCGCGGCATCATCGACTCCCCTGCACGTCATGGCCAATTCGGGCCCCCGCGGGCTGTCCGCGGGCCGTAACACCGGTATCGGGGCGGCGACCGGCGAGGTCATCGCCTTCCTCGACGACGATGCGGTGGCCGAGCGGGACTGGCTGCGGCATTTCGCCGAGGGCTACGCGGACCCGGCGGTGATGGCGGTCGGCGGACGCACCGAACCGGTGTGGGCGTCGGGCCGCCGGCCGCTGTGGTTCCCCGCCGAATTCGACTGGGTGGTGGGCTGTACGTACCGGGGCCTGCCACCGGGGAAGGTGCGGGTCCGCAATGTCCTGGGCGGCAACGCCTCCTTCCGCAGAGCGGCGTTCGACCTGGTCGGCGGCTTTGCGCACGGCATCGGCCGGGACGGTGACCGACGCCCGCTGGGTGGCGAGGAGACGGAGCTGTGCATCCGGATCGGCCACACCCTCCCGGAGGCGGTGCTGCTGATCGACGACCGGTCGGTCATCCATCACCGGGTCCCGGCGGCACGGCAGCGCTTCGGCTACTTCCGCGGCCGGGCGTACGCGGAGGGCCTGTCCAAGGCGCTGGTGGCACGGAACGTCGGCGCGCGGGACGGGCTGGCGACCGAGCGGCGTTACACGACCCGGGTGCTGCCGGCGGGCGTGCTGCGCGGGGTGCGGGACGCACTGCTGCGGCGGCCGGGCGGAGCCGGACGGGCGGGCGCGATAGTGGCGGGGGTGGCATGCGCGGTGGGCGGCTATGTGTGGGGGTCGGCGCGGACACGATGGAGACGCAGACGACATCCCGTATTACCCAAGGGAGTTGACGCCACCGGCGAGGGGGCGCCGGCATGACCGGTGAACCGTGCAAGGTGCCGATTCTCATGTATCACGCGGTGAAGGCGGCACCGACGCCCGCCATACGGGAGCTGTCCGTGGCACCCGGGGCGTTCGCGGAACAGCTCGCGGTGCTGGCCGAACGCGGCTTCACCCCGCTGACCACCGCCGCACTCGCCGCGTCCTGGCGGGGCGGCGGCCCGCTGCCGCCCAAACCGGTGCTGATCACCTTCGACGACGGCTACGAAGGCGTACACCGGTATGCACTGCCGGCCCTCGCCGCGCGCGGTTTCGCGGCCACCCTCTTCGTCTCGACGGGGTGGCTGCGCGGCCCGTACGACAGCGGCGGCGGACTGGACGCCATGCTCTCCTGGGGCCAGGTGCGGGAACTGGCCGCGGCCGGCACGGAGATCGGCGGGCACAGCCACAGTCATCCGCGGCTGGACGGGCTCGGCGACGAGCGGCTGCGCCATGAGGTGCTGCGCTGCAAGGAGATCATCGCCAAGGAGACCGGGGCGGTGCCGGAGTCCTTTGCCTATCCGTACGGCCACTCCAGCCGCCGGGTGCGCCGGACGGTGCGCGGGCTGGGCTTCCGGCAGGCGCTCGCGGTGGGCAATGCACTCGCGGACCGCCACCAGGGGCCGTACGCGCTGGCGCGACTGACGGTGCGACGAGGCATGAGCACCGAGGAGTTCGCGCGGATCGTCGAGGGTCGCGGTATCGCCCGTGTCTTCGCCCGGGATCGGGTACTCACCAAGGGGTACGCAGTGGTCCGCAGGGCGCGGCACGCGGTCCGGCTGTGTGTGCCCGACGGCTGAAAACCGTACGGCGCGCGCCTCTGACGGAAGGAAGGGCAGAGGAGCCGTGACGGACACGACCACCCGGGCCGATGGGCTCGGGCGCACGGAACGGGAGCGGCAGGACGGCGACCGGAAGCCGGGCGAACCAGCACGGGACTCCCGGAATCCACTGTTCCGCAATGCCTACGCACTGATGCTGAACACCGGTATATCCGGGCTGCTCGGCCTCGGGTTCTGGCTGGTCGCGGCGCGCTACTACACGGAGGCGGCGGTCGGCCAGGGCTCGGCGGCCATCGCCGCGATGAAGCTGCTGGCGGGGCTGACGGCACTGACGCTGACCGGCGCGCTGACCCGCTTCCTCCCGGTCGCCGGACGGGCCGCCGGACGGCTGATCTTCCGTACGTACGCGGGCAGTTCCGTCGTGGTGGCGCTCGCCGCGACCGTCTTCCTTCTCACCCTCGACCTGTGGGGCCCCTCCTACCGTTTTCTGCACGGCCCGCTCAACGGCCTCGGCTTCATCCTGGCCGTCGTCGCCTGGTCACTGCTCACCCTTCAGGACGGCGTACTGACCGGACTGCGCAGCGCGCTGTGGGTACCGGTCGGCAACCTCCTCTTCTCGGCGGTGAAGCTGGGGCTGCTGGTGGCGTTCGCCACCGCGATTCCCACGGCGGGTGTGTTCGTCTCCTGGGTCGCGGCCATCGCGGTGTCCGTGATTCCGCTGGGCTGGCTGGTGTTCCGGCGGCTGGTCCCGCGGCAGGCGTGGGCGACGGCGCGGACCGTTCGGCCACCGTCCCTGCGGGAGATCGGCCGCTTCCTGGCCGGCGACTACACCGGCTCGCTGTTCTCCCTCGCCGTCGTCCATCTCATCCCGGTGCTGGTGGCCTCGCAGGTCAGCACGTCGGACAACGCATACTTCTACATCACCGCCACCATCGGCGGAACGGTCAACGTGCTCGCCATCAACATGGGCGCCTCGCTGACCGTGGAAGGGGCGCACGATCCGGCGCGGCTGGCGCAGCACACCCGCGCCGCCCTGCGGCGGATGGCCCTCATCATGGTCCCGGCCTGCCTCCTCCTCTTCCTCTTCGCGCCGTACATCCTCGGCGTCTTCGGCCCGGGATACGCTGACGCGGCGACGCCGCTGCTGCGCTGGTTCACCGTCGGGGCGGTGCTGCGCGTCGTGATGGAGGTCTACTTCGCGGTGCTGCGCGCACAGAGCCGGACGACGGGACTCGCCTACATGCAGGGCCTGTTGTGCGTCCTCGTGCTCGGAATGACGCTGGTGCTGCTGCCGCGGATGGGGCTGGCGGGGGCCGGGGTCGCCGAGGTCTGCGCCCTGACGTTGATCGTCTCGATCGCCGCCGTCCGGCTCGGCCGGGTGCTGCGCGGGCATCCGTACACGCCCCTCGCCCGGGTCCCGGTGGACAGCCTCGCCCCGGACGGCGATCTGGCGGATCTGGCGGTGTACGGGGATCTCGGCGACGGGGTGCGGGCGGACGGGCCGGATCCGCACGCGGACTCCGGCGTCCAAGGACCGGCGCGGCGCCCGGCAGCCCCGCGCAGCGGCGACAAGAAGCGACGGCGCCGTACCCGGCAACGTACGGGCACTGCCTGTCGGCCCAGGCCAAGCGCAGCGGTATGGGTACTGCTGGCCGCCGCACTCGCACTGTTCTGGCTGCCGCTCCGCGGCATGGGCGACGCCGACCTGGACCGGATGAACGGTCTCGGTCTGGTCTCCGTGCTGCCCGCCACGACGCTGGCCGGAGTCGCCCTGCTGGTCACCTCGTTCGGCTGCGCCTTGTGGCTGTCCCGGCCGCGGCGCGTCCTGCTGACCGCCGTACTGCTGGTGACGGTGGTGACGCTGCATGCCCTCCCCGCCGTACTGGAGACGGAGCCGCGCTTCGCGACGGCCTGGCAGCATCTGGGCTTCCTCGACCACCTCGGCAGAACCGGCTCCGCGGTACCGGACCTGGACGCGCGCTGGAGCTGGCCGGGGTTCTTCGCGGCAGCGCAGTTCGTGGCCGAGGCGTGCGGCATCACCGACTTCACCGAGGTGCTGCGCTGGTGGCCGCTGACCCTTCAACTCCTCTTTCTGGCCCCGCTGTTCCTCCTTCTCAAGGCGATCCGGGTGAGCTGGCGGGCGAAGTGGTGCGCGGCCTGGCTGTTCGTCCTGTGCGGCTGGGTGGGCCAGGACTACTTCTCGCCCCAGGGCTTCACCTATCTCCTCTACCTCGCGTTTGTGGCGATCCTGCTGGTGTGGTTCCGACGTCCGGAGGCGACGGCACAACCGGCCAACCGCGGACGGCTCGTATTCCTCCTCACCGTACTGATCGCGCTGTTCGCAGCATCGGTCGCGGGCCATCAGCTCACCCCGTTCGTGATGCTCGGCGTCCTGACGGCCTTGGTGCTGCTCCGCCGCTCCACTCTCCGCGGCCTCCCGCTGCTGCTGGCCGTCATGGTCGCGTCATGGGTGGGCTTTCTGGCCGAGCCGTACTGGTCGGGACACTTCGACGAGCTGTTCGGCGGCCTCGGGGGCATCGGCGGCAATGTCTCCTCCTCCGTAACGGACCGGATCGGCGGCGGCGACAGCACCCACATGCTCGTCCTCTACACCCGGGTGGCACTGGCGGGCGGGGTCCTGACACTGGCCTGCTGGGGTGTGCTGCGCCGACGAGCGGTCGGCCTCACCCAACACTCGCTACTGGCTCTGACCTTCGTCCCGTTCCTGGCCTTCGGGATGCAGTCCTACGGCGGCGAGATGGCGCTGCGGGTCTTTCTGTTCGCGCTGCCCGGCGCGTGCGTGCTGGCGGCGCTGGCGCTGTTCCCACACATCGGCACCGGTCGGCGCCCGGCACCCGGTCTGCTGGCCGCGCTGCTGACGGGCCTGGTCCTCGCCTTCGGCTTCCTCGTCGCCCGCTGGGGCAACGAGCCGTTCGAACGGATCCGCCCCGGCGAGGTCGCGGCGATGGAGTACGTCTACGCCCATGACCGGCCGACGGTCCGGCTGCTGTGGCTGAGCGACGACCCCGTCAACCACGTCACCCCGGCGATGCCCTGGGGCGCCAAGGACATGGACCGGGTTCAGTACGTACCGACCCCGGCCCCCCGTGACCCGACCCTGACAGCCCCCGTCATCGCGGCCCTCCGGGACGCCGGGCCACGGTCGTATCTCATCGTCAACCACGGTCAGTCGGAGTCACTACGGCTGGACGCCGGCTACGGGCAGCACTGGGAGCGGCGGCTGCGCGCGGCCCTGGACCGGCGGCCGGAGCTGCGGCGAGTGCTGTCCAATGAGCATGCGGCGGTGTACGAGCCGGTCCGGCAACCGGTGGGCGAGGTGCCGCAGCCGCGTCCGGGCCCGGCCGGACCGCAGGTGACCTGGACGCCGTGGTCGGTGATCGGCGCGCTTGCGGCGGTCGTGGCGATGCTGTTGCTGGCGGCCCGCGAGGCGCTTCGGGTCGCTTGCGTACCCGGCGCGCGCCAACGCCGCTGGCTACAAGTCTCGTTCCGGCTGGCAATCGCACCGTTGCTCGTCCTTCTCGCGTCACTCGTCCATCGATTCATGACGATGTCGTGAGGGGTGCTGAGCTACGGGCACGGGCAGCACATCAGGCTGCCCGCTTGAGCCACCGCACCTCATAGCCGTCGAGTGCCACGCCCTGCCCGTCGACAGTCACCGAGCTCCGCCGGCTCCCGGTGTTGACGACCAGCACCGTCCGGCCACCGGCCAGCGCCCGGACCGCCGAACGGCCGTCCCCCGCCACGTCGACATCGGCCGGCCGCGTCCCCGGCGGAAAGGCACGGGAGAACCGGGACAGCAGCCGCATCATCGCCAACTCCCGCCCACCATCGGCGAGTTCGGTACTTCGCCAGAGACATCCCGGGCAGTCGGCGCCCTCGTTCTGCGGGTTCCAGTAGAAGCCGCCGGTGGCGCCGCCCGCCGCCATCTCGATGAGCGCGGTGGCCTGCGCGGCGGTCCGCTTCCGCTCGGTCCAGCCACCCCGCTTGTCGTTCTCGTCCGCGACCTCGACGTACCACTCGGCCCACCACAACGGCAGCCCGGTCTCCTTGCGGATCCAGCGCCCCACATCGGCGAATTTCCGGGTGGCCGCGAACGGGTCCGGCGCGTAGCGATGGCTCTTGCTGTAACTGGATCCGTCGACGACGACGAAATCCGCTCCCGTCTTGTGCCGGTTCCAGTACGTGAGGGCGTCGAGCGAACGTCGATCGACCGTCCCCCAGGTCCCTTTCAGCTCGGAGGCATACTCTCCGTCCCCAGAAACCTGACTGTCCATCACCACGTAGGGCCCGCCCACCCGGTTATCCCTATTCACCTTCTTGACTTCCCGGTGGACCAGATTGTAAAGGCGGGTGTACCCCTCATAATTCCAGCGCCCTAGCGAATCATCGAAGAACCCCTTGAATTCATTCCACACAACAAAGTTCCGGACGTCCGGATAGCGTCGGGCGATCTTCCCCGCGAGGGCGGCGAAGTCCGCATAATGCGCCGGGTCGGGGGCCTTCTCCAGCGCACTCCAGTCGGTGTCGCCGGCCCGGCCGCCCTTCATCCAGTCCGGCGCGCAGCACAGCGTCAGCACAGGTGTGCCACCGGTCCGGCGAACGAATGCGATACGACGGTCCAGATCGGTGAAGTCATAATGCCCCGGGCTCGGTTCGGGATTCCGCGCACCCCAGCCCATGATGTGCTGATTCTGCGGCACCGGGTTGGCGGACAACAGCCGTTCGGCCCGCTCGACGGCACGATCCGTACCCTGGTCCGCGCTGAATTGGGTGTGGGTGAATCCCCAGCCGATGCCGGGCCGCGCGGCAGACGACGCATGCGGCGACCGCGTATCAAACGGAATTCCGCACACCAGCAACAACATCGCGAGGACACCCGCCCCCACGACGACCCCGACCCCCATCCCGACCGCCGAGACCCCACGTTGCCGCTGACGCTGACGTTTCCCACCAAGACGTCGCACAGCGGACAAGACTAGCCTTGATAATCCGTGTACGTGGGGGACGGTATGGCGGATCATGGCCGCATGTGTGCCGATCGCATCCAGCCGCCCGCCGCCGAGGAGTCCCTTCCGATCCGTCTCAACCTGGACGACAGCGACTCCCCCTCCGATGTCGTCGACGCGCTCTTCCTCGGGCGCTTCGCCACGGGCGACCAGCCCTACGCCCGCAGCTGTTCCGTAGAGCGGGTGAAGTCCGGTCTTACGCTGCTGCCGCCCGGCGCGCGGATTCTGCGCTCCGCGCGCGACGACGACCGCAGCGCCACCCTGGCCGAGGGCGACGGCTTCACGCTGCTGATCTCCCGCTGGAACCGCGGCGCCGATGTGACGGTCACCGCCGTCAGCGACGAGCTGGCCGAGAAGGTGCTGCGGCAGTCGGCGGACGGCGCCGAGGACGAGCCGGAACCGCGGCCGGACAACGTCTCCATGGGCTTCTGGTACTACTCGCCGCGCCGCGGGCCGCACCGTACGTCCCGGCAGATCTCGGCCGGCACCTGGGAGGAGATCCGGCCCAACTACACCGCGCCGGTGGCCGAGGCGATGGACCGGCTGATGAAGGTGGCACCGGACGAGATCGCCGGCCGGCTGCTGTTGCTGCACGGCCCGCCCGGTACCGGCAAGACCTCCGCGCTGCGTACGCTCGCCCGCTCCTGGCGCGACTGGTGCCAAGTGGACTGCGTACTGGACCCGGAACGCCTCTTCAACGACGTCGGCTACCTCATGGACATCGCCATCGGCGAGGACGACAGCACCGGCAAGGGCCGCTGGCGGCTGCTGCTCCTGGAGGACTGCGACGAACTCATCCGCGGCGAGGCCAAGCACACCGCGGGCCAGGCCCTGTCCAGGCTGCTCAATCTCACGGACGGGCTCCTCGGCCAGGGCCGCAACGTCCTGGTCGGCGTCACCACCAACGAGGACCTGGAACGGATGCACCCCGCGGTGGTCCGCCCCGGCCGCTGTCTGGCCCGTATCGAGGTCGGCCCGCTGAACCGCAGGGAAGCGGCGAACTGGCTCGGCACGGAAGAGGGCATCGGCCGCGAGGGCGCCTCCCTCGCCGAACTGTACGCACTGCGCCGCGGCACCCGCCCGGCATCGGTCCCGGCCCAGGAATCGGGCGCGGATGCGGGGATGTACTTGTGAGGGGAGATGTACTTGTGAGGGGGATGTACTTGTGAGGGGAGGCCGGCGAGGCTCGCCCGATCGCTACGCTACGTGATCGGTACCGAGGCCACGGCCCCGGTACGCCACGCCTGGCTGGGCTCGGAGTGGACCGCCGCAATACCGACTCCGCAGCCTGAGCTCTCGCCGGAGGGGGTCAGGGCGAAGCGCCGGTCGGGGAATACGGGATTGGCCAGGGGGATGAGCGAGCCATCCGGTCCACGACCGAAGAGTTGTTTGTC
Source organism: Streptomyces sp. NPDC050636 (assembly GCF_040654775.1). Classification (NCBI taxonomy): domain Bacteria; kingdom Bacillati; phylum Actinomycetota; class Actinomycetes; order Kitasatosporales; family Streptomycetaceae; genus Streptomyces; species Streptomyces sp. NPDC050636. The sequence continues at coordinate 30,204 of NZ_JBFAIP010000005.1, read as the reverse complement.
GTGTTCGGATTCGTCCGCCGAGAAGGCACAACTCCACACCCCGACCCAGCCGTGGACACTGCCACCGGAATCCAGACAGAAGCCGGGGTCGGCGTAGTTGCGGATGAACCCGTCGCCGGTGACATGCCACTTCTGTGTGGGGGTGCCCGCACAGGTGCGGGCGACGACGTCCGCGCCGTACTGCGGGAACTGGCCCTGCACGTCCAGGCACAGGCCGGACCGGCCGTTGATGAGCTCGGTGTACGTGCGGACCTTCGCGTGTGCGTGCACCGGGGCGGGTCTCGGACGGGCGGGAGCGCTGTGCCGGGGGGACGGTGCGTGGCTCTTGGCGGGCTCGGCCGAGTGCCTGGGCGATGGCGGGTCTCTGGGTTCGGGTGTCGTGCTGACGGCAGGCGCAGGGGTGGCGGTCGCCCTCGCGTCGGGGGCGGAACGGGAGGTGTCCCCGGGCGGAGGGCCGGCGGCGGAGCCGGTGTTGCCGCCCGTCATCGGCAGTGGAACCAGGGCGGCGGCCGCGACGGTCAGCCCCACGGCCGCTGTGATGCTCGCCGCCGGGAACCTGCCGGCAAGGGAACGCAGCCGCCCGGCGCCCGAGGCGGATACGGTCTTGTGGGCGGCGTGGGCAGCCGCGTGGCGGCCATGAGTGCGGGGGCGCCTCCCGGCCACCAGGGCGGCACCACCCCAGGGAAGCAGGGCTTGTGCCAGCACCGCGTCCGGATGCTCGTTCATAGCGGCCAGATCGGCGCGGAGACGAGAGCAGGAGGGACATTCGGCCAGGTGCTGATCGAGGTCATCACTGGCGCGCGCGCCACCGCGGCGGGTGGCAGCTTCCAACAGCGAGCCGAAACGGCGGCATTGCTCATCGTCGGGATGGTCGGCGTGTACCTGCAGGCAGACCCGGCGAAGATGCTCCAGAGCACGTTGCCCGACGAGGTGCACGGTCCTCGGCTGCACGCCCAGGAACCGGCTGGTCTCCGCGAGGTCGTCGTGCTCCACGACGGCGTGCCACAGGACGACGCGGGCTCGCTCCGGTAGCCGGCGGAAGGCCCGCAGTACCCGGCTGTCGTCCACCCATGGCCGTACGGCGGGCGATTGGCCGGGGCCGCCCCGCGCGGCCTCATCCAGCCAGGCGACGAAGTCAGGAGCGAGGTCTTCTCGTCGGCCGGCGGCGGCCCACCGGACCGCGGTTTGCGGGACATGAAGGAGCAGGTCGTACCGCAACGGCTGCTCGACACCTGGCGCGGTACGGATGTCGCGCACGGCGCTCTGGAACGCCTCCAGGGCCAGGGACTCGGCGGATGCCGCACCTCCGCACAGACGGGCATAGTCGAGCAGGGCGGGAAGGTGACGTCGGCGCAGTTCGGCCGCGGCCTTTCCGATCCTCTTTCTGCGGGCCCGGATTTCCTCCGTGGATATCCGTCTTTCCGCCGCGGATACCCGTCGGCCCGTCGGCACGCGTATCGCGGGGATGCGCAGGATCAAGACGAGTGCCGCGTCGGACAGTTCGGCCCACGGCACGGCTTCCTGACCGCTTCCCGGCCCGGACGTCGCGACGGAGTCGGCGCCGGCCATGACGTCCACCTGCTGAAGATCAGACATTTCTGCGGCCTGCCTCCTTCCTGGTCGGTCGTGAAGGGAGTGCCAGTCAATGACGCCCGCCGCCGGGTACACAACGGATTGCGGATACAGCTGTGCCTGTCTCTGGGCCCCGCCCCGCAAATATCTACGGCAGGTTCCTGCGGTGGGCATCGCCAATACCTGCGGACGGCACAGCGAGACCGACCGGTCATGTTCGGTGATTTCGCGTGGGTCTTCGCAGGAGGCGCACTGCATGTGATGGCGACAACCGCCGAAGCGGCATCGTGCGAGGCAGCCGCGGACACCGAGAAGCGCGCCGGCGGCGCGATGGCCGGAATGGTCGACGCGGGGCGCCGCGGGCGGTCATCGGCAGGGCACCGGGGGCTTGGTGCGGTGATCAGCGGTGGGACATGCCGGTTGGCTGCTCCAGGCCGGTTGGCTCCATGCCGCCCAGCACCCGGGCAAGGTCGCCTCGTCCGTTGATGTCGAGTTTGCGGAAGGCCCTGGTGAGATGGAACTCCACGGTTCGGCAGGTGATGAACAACGTCGAGGCGATCTGCTGGTTGGTCATCCCCTCGGCAGCGAGGGTGGCGATACGGCATTCCCTGCTGGTCAGCGCGGAGACGCCGGACAGCCGTTTACGGCGCGGGCGGGCGCCAGTGGCGAGCAGCGCCCGGTACACGCGCTCGGTCAGCGGCGCGGCACCGGATGTGTCGGCCAGGTCGAGGGCCTGCCGGAGCCGAGCACGGGATTCCTTGACGTGCCCGTCCTTGTGCAGGGCCTCGCCCAGGTCGGTCAGGGCGTGCGCGAGGTCGACGCGCGCCGGTATCGATTCCAGCAGGGTGACCGCTTCGGCCAGTGAGTCGATCGCAGCCGGGCCGGTACGGAGCAGTCCGAGGCCGCGCAGACTCGCCGCGACGGTGCGCGGACTGCCCCATGCGCGAGCGAGCTCCAGTTCCTCCCGGGCCAAGCGCGTCGCCGTGGCACGGTCGCCGAGGTGCCGGTGGACCAGGGCGGCTTCGGAGCGCCATGGGACCAGCGCGGGGTTGTCGTAGCCACCCGCCATCTGACGGCTGCCGCACTCCTCCAGATCGGCCAGGGCGGCCCGGGGCTGGCCCTGCGCCAGCCGCAGCCGGGCCCGCGCGGCGAACAGCGGCGTCCAGCTCCAGTGCCTGCCCACCGGTCCCTCGAACGGGCCCCGGCACACCCGGGCGGCCTCGGCGACATCACCGAGGTCGAGCAGGGCGTGAACGGCCTGGGAAGTGGAGAAGGGCCGGTAGCGCTGGTCGGCCGGTGCCAGGTCGAGCGCCTGCCTGCTGTAGCCCAGGGCCGTGCGGGGGTCTCCCAGCCGGTAGGCCACCTCGGTCCGGATGGACAGCAGCCATGACCGCAGCGGCGGCGGCTGCCCCTCCAACGCGGTACCCACCACGCGCTGGTACCAGCCCGCGGCCTCGTCCAGCCGATCCGCGTGCAGCAGCGCGATGATGCCGAAGGCACCGGTGAGCACGGGATCCGCGGGCGGGCCGAACCGGGCCAGAGCGCGCTCGGCCAACGTGGCGGTGGTGCGCGCGCACTGCCCGGTGAGGGTGTTCTTCAGCGCGAGCGCCGCCATCAGGAGACGCTGTCCAGGAGTGTCACCGGGCAGGTCGTCGCCGATGCCGCCCTGGTTGATCCACACATCCGCCAACCGCGGGGTCTCCTCCAACAGCAGCAGGATGCCCTGCGCCCACAGGCGGTACAGGGACTCGCGGTCGGCCTCGGGGATCTCGTCGGCGAGCGCATCCAACAGGCCGATGGCTTCTTCGGCCCGGCCGGTACGGGTCAGCGCTTCGGCCAGGTGCGGGACCAGCTGGGCGCGCCGGGCCGGTTCGGGCTCCTCGTCCACAGCCGTACGCAGATGCTCGGCGGCGACCGCCGGGTCCGTGTGGACCTCGGCAATGCCCAGTTGGGCGAGGATCGCGGCACGGTCGGTCTCAGCCGGTGGTTCCCGCAGTGCCCGCCGCAGGTACGCGCCGGCGTTGTGCATATCGTGCCGGTCCAGTGCCTGCTGGGCGGCTTCCCGCAGCACCCGTACCCGCCACTGCTGTCCCTCCGGTTCCGTGGCGAGAAGCAGCCCCGCCACCTCCCGCTCGTCCCCGCCGAGAGCCAGCAGGGCGCCGGCCGCACGGGCGGGGAGCTCGTGCCGGTGGTCCGGATCCGCCTGGGCCAGCAGCGCCTCCCGCAGCAGGGGATGGCGCAGCCGCCACGGCGGCCCCGGCTCCAGCAGACCGGCCTGCTCCAGGACGGTGACCGCGCCGGCCACGGCAACATCGTCGAGCCCGGTGACCTCCCGCAGCAGCGCCATGCTGGAAATGCTTTCCAGTACGGCCACCGTGGCGGCCACCGACGGGACCGCGGGCGAGTGCCGCCGCAGCAGAACCGGCAGGTGGTGAACCAGGGAACGGGCCGTCAGCGCGGCCACCCTGGGCAGCTCCGGACCCGTCGGCGGAACGCCGCTGCGGGCGAGGTCGTCGGCCAGCGCCCGCAGCAGATACGGATTGCCGCCGGTGGCCAGTCCGTACAACTCGGCCACCTCGGGGCCGGGTTCAGCACCCACCGCCGTTCCGATGCACTGCGCGGCGGAGGTCGGCGACAGGGGTCCGGGCCACAGGCGCCGGCATCCGGGATGGGCGGCCAGCTGAGCCGTCAGCGCATCGTCGGCCGCACTCTCACCGGTGCGCACCGCGACGGCCAGCGATACCCGGCTGCCACGCAACCGGCGCGCCAGGTAGGTCAGCCACTGCCGTGAGCGGAGATCCGCTCGGTGCGCGTCATCGACCAGGAGCAGCAGCGGCGCACGCTCCGCCATCCGCACCGCCACCAGATAGAGCCCGTGCAGCTGGGAGAAGGGCACGTCCAGCGGATCGGTGCCGGACTGGGTGTCCTCGGTCTGCTGCTCGAAGACCGCCCGGGCGATGCCGGCGGCCCCGGCCAGCAGCGAAGCCCGTTCGCCGGGACCGGCCGCGTCGAGGGCCGGTTCGAGCAGCTGGCGGACCACACCGAACGAAAGGCCCTGCTCCAGCCCGCAGCAGCTGGCCTGAAGTACCGTCAGCCCTCGTCGGGAGGCGTGCCGGGTCACCACCGCCAGCAGGGTGCTCTTGCCCACCCCGGCCGGGCCCTCGATCAGCGCCAGCGCCTCCCCGCCACCGCTCGCCTCCTCGACCAGCGAGGCCAGGTCGGCGAATTCCACGGCCCGCTCCACCAGCCCGGAGGGGTCGGCGCTCATTTCGCGGTCGGCTTCGGTTATGTGCTCAATCACGCCGGAGAACGCGTCCTTTACGGGCCCGCAACGGGGCCGGCGCCGAACCGATCGGCCGACCACCGGACGTACGAACTGCTGTGGATGATTGCGGAATCGGCCTGCCGGTCATGGCTCGACTGTCTCGACTGTCCAGCCACAGCACATTCCCGGCATCATCGACTCCGGTGTTATCGGCTCCGGCCCTGTCGACTCGGCACGGCGCCTTGCTCAAAGAGGTCAAAGGGGCTCCTGCGAATGGGGGTTGGCGGGGCCGCGTGTACCAGAATTTATACCTCCACCCGGTACCTTTCGAGGATCCCGTAGATCAAGAGATCTTGCCCGTTTGAGCCGCTGCCCCACCTGATATTTACGCAGGTCAGCGCGGCACCGTGCGAGGCATTCGGCATTCCCGTTGACCGAATGGGCAATCCTGCCTGCCCGTTTCCACAGCATGGAGCGACCGGCTCCTGCCGTTTGCGGGCTCATTCGAATAGGCGCTCATCACATCCCAACACACCTTTACTTGTTGACCCTTAAAGCGAATTCCGTACGGCCGGTATCGGCACTGCGGACTGCCAGTGGAAGCTTTCGGTACGACCTACGGTGACGCGCGCGCCCGGCCGGCGCATGGTGAATGCGGATCGACCACGCAGAGCCCGGCATACCAGTGCCGAGCAGCTTGTCGGCCCCCTTATCCGTACGGCATCTGCAACAGGTGCGTGCGGAACCCCCGAAAGAACCGAAGGAAAGAAGAACTTCTCATGAAACGCCGAATAACGGTGAGCGCGCTCGCCCTCTCCGCCGTCGTCCTGGGTAGCGGTGCGGCCGGCGCCGCCACCCTGGCGAGCGCGTCCGCGCCGAACAGCGCGCCCGCCACCGCCGTCGACGGCCATCAACTCAAGGGCAGCGGAAAGGCGCTCCTCAAGCTCTTCGGAAAGATCTTCGACGGACCGGGCTCGGACGTCGTCAAGGGCGGAGCCAAGGCGGTGGACATCGACAACATGAAGTCGGACGACGATGCCGCGCAGACCGAGGACCCCGCACCCGAGCGGGAGATTTTCGACCTGGACGGAGACTCCCCGACCGCCCCGGCCGACAGCGAGTCCGAGCCGGTTGTCTTCCCTGCCGATGACGAGCCCGAGCGGGAGATCTTCGACCTCGACGGAGACCGCGCACCGGACCCGGTCAGCGATTTCAGCCGCTGACCGGCGGAATTCCCACATTCGCCATTCCGGCTTTGCGGCACGGCGGCTTTGCGGCACGGCGGCATCTCGGCACGGCGGAGGTGCCCGGTCCGAACAGGATCCGTCGGACCGGGCACCGTGCCGGCCCATGAGGAGAAGACTTCGTGTACAAGCCTGGTGCTACCACCCCGCGGATCGGTCCCGCGCCCGCCGTTGACACCGCGGTTCCCCCCGGAACAGGCCGGGTCGTACTCCTCTACCTCGGCCTGTTCCTTGCCGACGCCCTGCTCTCCACACTGGCGGGGATCGCGGGCGAGCCGATCACACAGGGCCTGGACCGTCCCTTGTGGAGTCCACGGGGCGCGGCTGCGTCGGCGCTGAGCGATCTCGTCGTATTCGGCGGGCTGCTGGCGCTACTGGCCGTCTGGGTGATCCTCTGCGAGCACCGGCCGCTGACCGCGCTCGGGCTCGGCACACCGCAACGAGGGCGCGAGTTCACCAGCGGCTGTCTGCTGGGACTGGTCATCGCTGTCGGCGCTCTGATCGTCACCGCCGCCAGGGGGTGGACCGCCATGCGCGTCAGCGTTCCGGCATCCACGCTGATCGCGTTCGCTCCCCTGTGGATGACGATGAGCACGTTCCAGGCCGGTGTGGAGGAAATCATCTTCCGCGGCTGGATGCTGCCTCTACTGGCCCGCCGCTGGCATATCTCCGCAGCGGTGCTGATTCAGGCCGTACTGTTCAGCTGCCTCCATCTCCTCGTGAGCGCGAATACCACTCTGGCGGTCATTCACAGCCTTGCCTTCGGTGTTTTCGCCGGCCTCTACACGCTTCACCGAAGCGGCATTTGGGGGGTCATCGGGATTCATGGCGCCTATAACTTCGCGACCATCCTGGTGATCTCGGTCAGCGCCGACGGGCAGTACGGCGCTTTCGCCTGGCACTACACCGCTATCGCTCTGACCGGAGTCGGCGCAACGGTCATGCTCATCCTCTTCAGGCGCCGCCCTTCCTCCGCACCCGACAAGTTCGAAGGTCCACCGTGACGGCGCGCGGACCGCCTCCGCAGGCATCTGCGCAACCGCCCGCAGAAACCACCCGCAGAAACCGTCAGCAAACACCCCAGCGCACACCCCAGTCATCACCACAGCAAGAAGAAAAAGCGAACCCACCAGCAAGGGAGACAGACAAACCATGGGAACCCATCGCGCGGCACTGATACCGCGTACGCCGCGGCGGCGGCTGTCGGTCGGCATTGCCACCGCAGCCCTCAGCATCACCGGAATCGGACTCATCGCCGCCAACGCCCAGGCGGGGACACCTCAGCAGCCCTTTCCGAAGGAAAGGTTCAATCAGCTGATGGACCTCCCCCTTGAGGACTTCACGGCGGAGGCGAAGAAGCACGATCCCAAGGACAAGACCCCGGATCAGGACGGCATACGGTGGGACAGCGATGGTTGCTCCGTCCCCGAGCCGCTTGCCCAACACCTCAAGGGCGGGCCTGCAGAGGACGCCTGCGTACGACACGACGTCGCCTACCGTAGCCTGCAGCAAAACGGCCTGTGGAATGCGAAAAGCAAGGGTGACGCCGACTGGAAGCTGGAGGATGACCTCCAAAAGCTCAACGCGGACGGAAAGGTCCCGGAGTACCAGGAGATCCTCATAGCACTCGGCGCTGGGGTCGGATCATCGCTTCCGAGCGCCGTGAACGGGCTCCCTGCATACGACGGGAGCGCCGACAGCCCCTACACACAGTCCGATCCGAACAACCACCGATCCGGGCGCAGCCTGGACGACCAGGACACCGGCGTTCAGCCCGGCGAGCGCGGCAGCGCCCCAAAGTCCGACAAGCCCAGTAAGTGCCCATGGTCCAAAAGACCCAGCGATGGCACACAGACCGATGAACCCGACAACGGTGACCAGGGCACGAATGTGACGCCCGACCAGGACGCCACTGAGATCCCGGCTGGCGGCTCCTCCGACCCGGCTGAAGACGCCGGCTAGGCAGACCGGACGGGGAAACACCCCGGCAACCACCAGACACCCGGCCGGATCCCGTGGGGGGAGTCCGCGCCGGGAAGGGAAAGCGCCCCGCGTTCCGCCCCGTGGCGGATGGACCGCGGGGCGCTTTCCGCTCGTCATACGAGCAGCCGCGCCCGTGTCCTCCCCCACAGCGCCGGATCAGCGCACCCGCCCCCGCGGCTTCAGCGGCAGCGGCGGCAGCTCGGGAGCGGCCAGCCGATCCCCGTCATAGCCCCGCACCTCACCGAAGCGGGCCCCGGACATCCAGTCCTCGCGGGCCATGGCGATGTCCTCGTGCGACCGCCCCACGAAGTTCCACCACATCACAATGTCCTCCGTGAACGGCTCGCCGCCCAGCAGCATCAGGCTGCTGTCGACATCGGCGCGCAGCGGCAACTCGGTGCGGCCGCAGCCGAGGTAGAGGAGGGCGCCGGGCGTCAGCCGTACTCCGTCGACCTCGCTCTCGCCGGAGATGGTCAGGGCCGCGTACTCGAAGTCGGGGTCGATCGGCAGCCGGGTGTCCGTGCCGGCGGCGAGGGTGAGGTCGGCACCGACGAGCGGGGAGTACGTGGTGCCGGGCGAGGTGGTGCCGGCCAGGTCGCCGAGGATGACGGTGGCGGACAGGCCACCGCCACCGGCGATCACCGGCAGGTCGGTGTGGTGCTCGAAGGCCGGGGCGGCATTGCGGTGTTCACCGGGGAGCGCCACCCACAGCTGCGCACCGTGCAGCATCGGGGCGTGATCGCGGGGCGACTCCTCGGAGTGGGCGATCGCCCGTCCCGACGTCATCAGGCCCAGCTCGTGCGGCCGTACGGTCTGCAGACTGCCCAGGCTGTCGCGGTGCAGCACCTCGCCCTCGCGCAGCCAGCTGACGGTCTGCAGGCCCATGTGCGGATGCGGCGGCACCTGCATCCCGGGCTGGTCGGCGATGTCGTCGGGGCCGTAGTGGTCGACGAAGCACCAGGCGCCGACCATCCTCCGGCCCAGGTTGGGCAGCAGCCGACGGACGACAGTGCTCTCGCCGAGGAGCACCTGTTTGCCGGGCTGGACGTCGCGGACCGGGCCCGTACGGGCGTTCCCGCCGCACAGGTTGGCCGCGGGTTTGAGGTCGAGATTGCTCATACCGTCACGATATGGCGGTCAGGCATACAGCTCGCGCAGGCGTACGGACAGGCATGTCACACAGCCCTCCAGCTTCTCGAACTCCCCGATGTCCACCGGCACCGGCTGATACCCCAGGTCGGCGAAGAGCTCCGCGCTCTTGGGCGCGCTGGTGGACATCAGCAGTCTGCCGCCGCCGAGCAGCAGGACATGCGCGCCGGCCTCCTCCGGGACGGCCAGGAAGCGCGGGAACGCGGCGGGGTCGTCGACCACCGGTGGATAGCCGATGACGGTGCCGTCCGGCAGCGCGGTCACCGCGGACTTCAGGTGCAGCACCCTGCTCACCGGTACGGCGACGACTCGGGCCCCCAACGGTTCGAAGACAGAACGGAGTTGGCGTACTCCGTCCGCGTTCGTACGACCGCCGCGCCCGACATAGACGGTGTCGCCGATCTTCAGTACGTCGCCGCCGTCGAGCGTCCCGGGCGCCCGGACCTCGTTGACGGAGCAGCCGAGCGCCTCCGCCGCCTCGCGTGCGCCGCGGGTCTCGGGCTTGCGCAGGTCCGCGCCGGGGCGGGCGATCAGCGCGACATTGCGGAAGACGACCATGGTGTCCTCCACGAAGGCCGCGTCCGGGCAGTCGTCGGCGGGGGCCACCTCGGTGGTCTGCCAGCCGTGGTCGCGCAGCACCTGGACGTAGGCCTCCCACTGGCGCAACGCGCGTGCGGGGTCCACCGGCTGCCGGTCGATATGGGTGACCAGGCCCTCGGAGAGGCGGGGGCCGGGGCGGCGGACGAGGGCGTGCTGGCTGGGCATCCTGCTTCTTTCGGGTGGGTGGCGGGTGGGGTTTGCAGTGGTGCGTGGCCGTGTCTGCCGTCCTTGGCGGTCCGCTGGGTGCTGCCCGGTACCGCACCGGGGGGAAGAGTCAGGTGTTCGCTCCGTACGTCGCGCGCAGCGCGTTCTCGACGGCGGCGAGGGCAGCGCGGCGGTCCAGGCCGAGGCGGTGGACGCGGCGCGCGTAGCTCTCGGCGGCCGTGGCGGCCTCCTTGTCGGCGGCGTCGCCCGCTGCCGCGATGAAGCTGCCGTTACGGCCCCGGGTCTCGATCACACCGTCGGTCTCCAGGGCGCGGTAGGCCTTGGCGACGGTGTTGGCGGCGAGGCCGAGGTCTTCGGCGAGGCCGCGGACGGTGGGCAGTTTGTAGCCGACCGGCAGGCCGCCGTCCCTGGCCTGGTCCGCGATCTGGGTGCGTACCTGCTCGAACGGTGCGTCGGCCGCATCCGGGTCGATGGTGATCGTGAGGGTCTGCGGGGACACGGTGGCGCTCCTGGTGCTGGTGGTGGGGCGGGCGGGTGCGCGAGATGCTCGCATCCGTCGGTGCGCGGTTTGTCGCACCCATTGTGCGCCAGGAGCGCCCGCCGTGCCGGGAACTGGGCGTTCCGCCTGCGCGGTTCACGCCTCCGGACCGGTTACGGCTCCACGAACTCCGCGGTCAGAGCTCCGGGACGGAGTTCCGCGGGATCCCGTGGTCAGAGTTCCAGCGTCGTCCCCGTCGTCCGCAGCCAGGCGTTCATGCCGAGGACGAGTTCGGCGCCGGGACGGATGTCGGTTGTCGCGCCGTCGGCGGTGGCCTCCGTGGCGGCGCCGATGTCCAGCAGCGGTCGCACGGGGGCATCGCGGTCGGCGACCAGTTCCTTGAGCTCGGCGCGCAGCGCCTCGGCGTACCGCGGGTCCTGGGTGCTGGGGTAGGGGCTCTTGACCCGGTCGGCGACCAGGTCGGGCAGTACGTCGCGGGCGGCGGCGCGCAGCAGCGACTTCTCCCGGCCGTCGAAGGTCTTCATCGACCAGGGGGTGTTGAAGGCGTACTCGACGAGACGGTGGTCGCAGAACGGGACGCGGACCTCCAGGCCGACGGCCATGCTGGCCCGGTCCTTGCGGTCCAGCAGGATCTGCACGAAGCGGGTGAGGTGGAGATAGCTGATCTCGCGCATCCGCCGCTGGAGTCCGGTATCGCCGTCCAGGTACGGGACTTCGGTCAGCGCCTCACGGTAGCGGCGCTCCTCGTAGCCACCCAGATCGAGCTTGCCGAGCAGTCCGGCGTCCAGCAGCGCCTCGCGGGTGGCGTTGCCGCCGGCGAACCGGCCGGCGACGCCCGCGGCGATCCAGGGGAACGTATCCGCGTGCACGGCTTCGGGGTTGTGGAACCAGCTGTAGCCGCCGAAGACCTCGTCGGCGGACTCGCCGGACAGGGCGACCGTCGACTGCTCGCGGATCGCCTTGAAGAGGAGATAGAGGGATGTGTCGCCGTCGCCGAAGCCGTTGGGCAGATCGCGGGCGGCCAGAACGGCGGCGCGGTGGCCGGGGTCCGTCAGGGCGGCGGTGTCCAGAACGATGTCGTTGTGGTCGGAGCGTACGTGCTCGGCGAGCGCGTGGGCGTACGGGCCGTCGGGGGTGCCGCGCATGTCGTCGGCCTTGAAGTTCTCGGTATAGCCGGTGAAGTCGACGGCGAAGGAGCGCACCGGGCCGCCGCCCCCGGCGGTGAGCGCGCGGGCGGCCAGCGCGGTGATGGCGGACGAGTCCAGCCCGCCGGAGAGCAGGGTGCACAGCGGCACATCGGCGATCAGCTGACGGGCGACGATGTCGTCGAGCAGCTCACGGACGTGCGCGATGGTGGCGCCGAGGTCGTCGGTGTGCTCGCGGGCCTCAAGTGCCCAGTAGCGCTTGACTGTCAGGCCGCGGCGGCTGACACGGACGAGATGGCCCGGACGCACCTCGTGCATGCCCTTGTAGACGGCGTGGCCGGGGGTCTTGGTGAAAGTGATCAGCTCGGCCAGGCCCTCGGCGTCGACGATGGGCCGTGCGGCCGGGTGGGCAAGGATCGCCTTGGGCTCGGAGCCGAAAAGGACGCCGTCGGGAGTGGGGTGGTAGAAGAGCGGCTTGATGCCCATCCGGTCGCGGACCAGCAGGAGTTCCTCGGTCCGCGGGTCCCAGAGCGCGAAGGCGTACATGCCGTTGAGGCGCTCGGCGAACGCTTCGCCCCATTCCAGGTAGGCGTGCAGCACCACTTCGGTGTCGCTCTGCGTACGGAAGGTGTGGCCCAGCTTCTCCAACTCGGCGCGCAATTCGCGGTAGTTGTAGACCTCGCCGCTGTAGGTGGTGACGATCAGGGTGCGGCCGTCCCGTTCGACGCTCATGGGCTGTCTGCCGCCGTCGATGTCGATGACGGCGAGGCGGCGGTGGCCGAACGCGGCGTGCGTGCCGAGCCATGTGCCGGCGGCGTCCGGGCCGCGGCAGGCCATCGTCCCGGTCATCGCGTCAAGCGTGCGGCGCCGCGTGGTCAGGTCGTTGTCGTAGGAGATCCATCCGGTAATTCCGCACATGCTGGCGGCTCCTCCTTCGTCTACGGCGGGCCGCCGCATCCCCGCGGTGGCCTGCGGTGATCACCGTACGCCCGAATAGATGCAGATGCCATGTATGCCGTCGGCGACCGTCCGGAATGAGCCACCCGGACACCGCTCTGCGGAAATTGAGAGGCAGCGGGGCACGCAGCGGCGTACCGTCCGCGGCCATGACGATCACTGTGCGCGACTTCCGGCGCTCCGACGCCAAGGCCGTCGCCGACCTGCGGCGCGCCGCGCTGCCGTCGCTGATCTCCACTCCGCAGGGCGTCGCCTGGCAGGTCGCCACCGCCCCGGCGGCGCAGCGTCAACGGCTGTTCGTCGCCGAGCTGGACGGCCGGGTCGTCGGCGCGGTCCGCAGCCATCTGCTGCACGACAGCAGCGTCCCGGGCCAGGCGGCGGCCACGCCTCAGGTGCACCCGGACCACCGGGGCCGGGGCGTCGGCGGCGCCCTGCTGACATCGGCCGAGGAACATCTGGCCACGGTCGGCGCCACCCGTCTCTTCGCCTGGGCGGTCGACGAGCCCGGCGCGCTGTCCTTCGCGGAGCACCGCGGTTACCGACGCACCCGGCCGGCCCGCTTCCTGCGGCTCGACCTCACCGCCGCCGACCTGCCGCCGCTCCCCTCCACCCGCCCGCCCGGCGTCCGGCTGTGCACCGGCGCGGACTTCGGGGCCGACCCGTATCCGCTGTTCATGGCGGACGCCGAGGCCACCGCGGACGAGCCGGGCGATGTCGCGAGCGACGCCATGGCCTACGAGGACTGGCTGCTGCACACCTGGGAGCATCCCGACATCGACCTCGATCTCACCTCGGTGGTGACCGTCGACGGCGAGATCGCGGCCTACAGCCTGGCCACGACCGACGGCCTGGGCCGCTACTCCTCGGGCATGACCGGAACCCGCCGTGCCTACCGGGGCCAGGGCCTGGCCCGCCTCGCCAAGACCGACTCCCTGCGCCGCGCCCGGGACGCCGGCTGCACCGAAGCCTTCACCGGCAACGACGCCGCCAACGCCCCGATGCTCGCGATCAACCATGCCCTCGGCTACCGGCCGTCGGGCGCCGAATGGCGGTGTGTACGCGGGCTTGGGCGGGGGTGAGGTGGGGGCCGGGCGCCGTATGCACAATCAGCGCGTATCGCTCGTCGTTGACCTCCTTGCCCCAGAGGGCGGCGTCGTGGGAGAGCTGTTCCAGATGCATACGTTCCGCCAACGGTGTGGTGAGAGCTGCCAGTTCGCTAGCCGGGATGCCTATCGGGTCGGCCTCGCCCCAGCGGCCCTCGATCAGCACCAGGCGGCCACCGGGCACGAGCAGACCGGCCCAGCGGCGCAGCACGGCCGCCGGATCGGGCAGCGCCCACAGGACATGGCGCACCAGGACGGCATCGAACCGCCGCTCCCCCACGGGTGGTTCGGCGGCGTCGCCGACCAGGAACCCGGCGTCCCGCCCGGCGAGCTTGGCGCGCGCCCGCGCGATCATGCCGGCTGAGCGATCGACGCCGGTGACCCGGTGCCCCTGCTCGACGGCGAGCAGAGCCAGGCTCCCCGTGCCGCAGCCGAGGTCGAGTATGTCGCCGGGCAGGGACGGCAGCCAGGAGCGCAGCCGGGTGTCCCAGGCGGCGCGGACGGCGGGATCACGCAGGCCGTGATCGGGCTCGTCGTCGAAGGCCTCGGCGGCGGCTTCCCAGTAGGCGGCGTCGGGGGTCGGCAGGGGCGATTCCGCTTGCCCGGCGGGCGGGCTGAGGGGTTGGTCGGCAGTCGGGATGACGGCCTGGTCGGCGGGCTCGCCAGAGGCCTGGTCGGAAGTGTGGTCGGAAGCGTGGCCGGACGCCTGGTCGGAAGCCTGGTCGGTGCTCATGTCCCGATGGTGCCAGCGGCCACTGACAACGGCGGGGCGACGAGGCGGAAGGGTGATGGCGTGGGAGGGGCGATGGGGGCGGCCGGCGGACGATGGCCCCCCGATGCCCGTTTTCGCCCCGCCTGGACGGTTCCCGTCGTCACTGTGATTCACTCGATGGAGTACTCGACGGCGTAGGAGCCGGACGGTGTCCTGCGGCATCTCCCCGGGTACACCGCAGACTTCCTCGTGACCTCCCGGGCGGGCCGTGTACACCCCCCGGAGAGTTCTCCAGATCACCCGCAAGGATGACCTGGATACGCGCCACTACCGGCCCTGATCCACGGGTTTCGAGCCGGTGGTCCCTGACGTCAAGCTCAGCGTGGGGTGATGGCGATGCCTTCGGGCTCGTGTCCGGTCGGCAGGGTGACGCGGACCTCCCGGTCGAAGGGGTCGATCACCGATACGGAGTCGGATTGCTCGTTGGTCACCCACACCCGTCGGCCGTCAGGGGTGATGGCGACTCCCTGCGGCTGGACGCCGACGTGAACGTGGGCGACGACATGGCGGGTGGGGATGTCGACGATCAGCAGGCAGTCCCGGGCCGAATCGGCGACATAGAGGCGCTTGCCGTCGGGGCTGACCGCGTTTCCCAGCGGCGCCCGGCCGCCCGGCAGGGTGGCCACCACGGTGTTGGTGTGGGTGTCGATGACCGACACTGTGCCGGAACCGGTGTTGGAGACGTACACCCGGTGGCCGGAGGGCGACGAACTGATGCCGCTGGGGAAGTCCCCCACCGGGATGTCCCGGATCGCATGCGAGTCCTTGCTGAGGACGGTCACCGCGCCATCGCCGTTATCGGTCACATAGGCGCGTCCGTCCGGCACCGTGGTGATGCTGTGCGGCAGCCGCCCCACGGGCACGGTGGCTTTCACGTGGTGGGATCGGACGCTGATGACCGAGACCGTGTCGGAGCCGAAGTTGGCCACCAGCACACGGTGGCCGTCACGGGTCGGCATCGCCGCGAAGGGCCGGCTCTGGACTCGCACGACGGCCGTGGGCAGCCGGGAGGCGGTGTCGACGAAGGAGACGGTGTTGGAACGGCTGTTGGCGACGTAGACCTCTTCGCCGTCCGGAGCGGCTCCTACCCCGGTCGGGCCGTGGCCCACTTGGACGGCGCCGAACCGGCGTTCCAGACGGGTGTCATACGTCGAGACGGTCACTGAGCCGCTGTTGGCCACATAGGCGCTGACGCGCACCGGATAGCGGGCCACGTGTCCGGTCGCGTGCTTCGGTGGTGAAGCGGCCGCGACCAGTACGCAGGGCAGCAGCAGGGCGGTGGCCGAGCTCCACCAGAGGCGACGGCTCCGGCGGGACGGAGACCGCGTGCCCGGACGGGGCCGGCCCGGTGCCTTGCCGGGCGGAGTGCTGGCCAGCGGAAAACGTTGCATGGCTCTCCTGGATGAGTAGTGATCATTACGGTGTCACAAGATCAGGCATCTGGGGATCATGCAGGCGCGCTACCGGCCAGCCAGCCCTCGCCCTTGCCCCGGGGGAGTGAACCGGTCCCGGGTGCCCGCGCGAGGACCTGTGAGATCTGTCGGTGGGGACGTCGCAGGTTGCTGGGTGACGCATTCGGGTGAGGTGACGTGCGGCCGTATGGCGGGCAGGCCCCGATGCCCGTTTTCGCCCCGCCTGCCTGTGCCCCCGCTTAGTCCCGTCTTAAGCGCACCATAACGATCCGCAGGATCCGCCTTCGGCCCTCAAATCGGCTGTTCAGCGTGGCTAGCGTGCTTCTCGCGAGGCGGGTTTGCGTGCCGTCGGCGCCGCTCAACGGGGGGCGGCACCGTCGTACGTGTCCCGACCCCCCACCGCCGCCTCCCGCCCCGCCCCCCTCGACGTACCTGATGAAGGAGACCCCCACGATGACCGCTCGTCGCAAGGCCACCGGGATCGCACTGGTCGGCATCGCCCCGCTCGCGCTCACCGCTCTCGCCGCGAGCCCGGCCGCCGCGCACGGTTCGATGACGGACCCGGTCAGCCGGGTCTCGGCCTGCTACGCGGAGGGCCCCGAGAGCCCCCGGTCCGCGGCGTGCAAGGCCGCCGTGGCCGCCGGTGGCACGCAGGCCTTCTACGACTGGAACGGGGTCCGCGACGGCAACGCCGGCGGCCAGTCCAAGGAGAAGATCCCGGACGGCAAGCTCTGCAGCGCCAACGACGCCACGTACAAGGGCCTGGACCTGCCGCGCGCCGACTGGCCGTCCTCCAAAATGGCGGCCGGCAAGCACACGTTCCACTACAAGGCCACCGCCCCGCACAAGGGCTCCTTCGAGCTGTACATCACCAAGGGCAGCTACGACCCGACCAAGCCGCTGAAGTGGTCCGACCTGGAGTCCAAGCCGTTCGCGAAGGTCACCGACCCGACGCTGACCAACGGTGACTACGTCTTCGACGGCAAGGTCCCCGCCAGGTCCGGACGTCATCTGATCTACAGCATCTGGCAGCGCTCGGACAGCCCCGAGGCCTTCTACACCTGCTCCGACGTCGTCTTCGGCAAGGACAACGGCGGTTCGGGCAGCGGCGGTTCGGGCAGCGGCTCCTCCGCCGCGCCCGCCCCCACCGCGTCCGCCCCGACCGACACCCAGATAGCCGAGGGCGCCGGCAAGTCGTCCATCGGCACGGGCCGGCACGGCCACGGTGGCGGCACCAAGCACACCGATGCGGCCCCGGCGACCGGTGCGGACGACCCGGCGCTGGGCGGCGGTTCCGGCTCCGACGGCCCGCACCCCAACGGCGGCGGCTCCAAGCCGGCCGACGGTCAGCGGCTGGCCGAGACCGGTGGCGACGGCTCCACCGGCCCGCTCGCCATCGGGGGCGCCGCCGTGCTGGCCGCGGGCGCCGCGGTCCTGTTCACCACCGCCCGCCGCAAGGCCGCCCGGCACCGCGGCTGATCCGGGCGCGCCGGCCGGTATGGCCGGTACGGTCCCGCCGGGGGCTGACTGCGACAGCCCCCGGCATCCCGCGACGCCGCCCCCTTCTTCACCCAGGGGGCGGCGTCGCGCTGCGTCAGGGCCTTTCCGACCCTGACCCATCGGACAGGCCCTATGCCAGTGCCATCCCGTCACGAGCCGGTCGTGTCGCGAACGGTCCCGCCACGGGCCCTCTCCTCACGCCCCGTTGGGCGGTAGCGCCTCGATGATGTCGTTGGCGACATGCTGATAGATCACCGAGCTGCGGCAGTCGACGACCTCGCGGCGCTTGAAGACCTGGTCCATCAGGAGCGCGTGCAGCCGGTCGACGTCCGGGACGGCGACATGGACGAGGAAATCGTCGCCGCCTGCGACGACATAGACGTTGAGGACCTCGGGCAAGGAGGTCAGGAACGCCTTGAAGCGCTCGATGACCTCGCGGTTCATGGGGCGGATGCGGACCGTGAGCAGCGCCTGTACGGGGCGGTTCAGGGCGCGCAGGTCCACCGTCGCGCGGTAGCCGGTGATCACACCGCGGGCGCGCAGCGCGCGGACCCGCTCCAGGCAGGTGGAGGGGGCGATGTTCAGAATGCGGGCCAGCTCGCGATTGGTCTGCCGTGCATCTCGCTGCAGTTCGCGGACAATCGCCGAATCAATGTCGTCCATGGCATCCATGGTGCGGCATCCACCGAATTTCATTCGGCCTCAGCCAAAATGGATCATTCTTACGGTTACCTTCGGCGACTGTGACCGTACAACAGACAACACTCCCCGCTTCCGCACGGCCGGATGTACGGCGGCTGGGTATCGGCAGCGGTACCGCACTGTGCGCCGGCGCCGTCCTGGGCCCCGGCGTCCTGACCCTGCCGTCCCTGGCCGCCTCGGCGGCCGGCCCCGCCTCGGTCCTGGCCTGGCTCGTACTGCTGGCCATGTGTGTGCCGGTGGCCGCCTCCTTCGCGGCACTGGGCGCGCGGTTCCCGGACGGCGGGGGCGTGGCCACGTATGTGCACCGGGCGATGGGGCCACGGGCGGCGGCCGTGGTGGGGTGGTGGTTCTACGGGGCGGTGCCGATCGGCGTCGTCTCGGCGGCCTGGATCGGCGGGAAGTACGTGGCCGAAGCGGTCGGCTGGGGGGACGCGGGCGCGGCGATGGTCGGCGGGCTGGTGCTCGCCGCGTCACTGGCCTCCAACGCGGTCGGCCTGCGGATGTCGGGGCGGGTGCAACTGCTGCTCGGCGGGCTGCTGGCAGCGGTACTGCTGTGCGCGGTGCTGGCCGCCGCACCGCATGTCTCCGCCGCGCACTTCACGCCGTTCATGCCCGGCGGCTGGTCGTCGGTCGGTTCGGCGGCCGCGGTGCTGTTCTTCGCGTTCGCGGGCTGGGAGGCGGCCAGCCATCTGTCCGGTGAATTCGCCGATCCCCGACGGGACTTGCCGCGGGTGACCCGTTACACGCTCATCGTCATCACCGTGCTCTACCTGGGTCTCGCGGTGGCCACGATCGGCGCGCTGGGGCCGGCCGCGGCGGACACCGACACCCCGCTGACCGCACTGCTCACCCAGAGCGTGGGTGTCGCCGCCCGCCCGGTGGCCGCCGCCGCGGCGCTCTTCCTCACCTTCGGCGCGGTCAACTCCTATCTGGCCGGCGCCTCCCGGCTCGGCGCCGCGCTCGGCCGGGACGGGGCGGCGCCCCGCCGGCTGGCCAAGGGCGGCGAGCCGGGCGAGGTACCGCGCCGCTCGCTCGCGGTGCAGGGCGGGGCGGCCGTCCTCGTGACCGTGGCGGCCGGCTTCGGCGGCGCCGATCTGGATCTGCTGATGCGGGCGACCGCCACCTGCCTGGCGGCGGTGACCCTCGCCGGGCTGGCCGCCGCGCTGGTGCTGCTCCCGCGCCGCACTCCCCTGTGGTGCGGCACGCTCGCAAGCTCCGTGCTGACGACGGCGGTACTCGCCTTCTCCGGTTGGCTGCTGCTGATTCCCGTGGGGTTGGCGCTCGCCTCCTTCTGCTTCCTGACGCTGCGCCGGGTCATCCGGTGAGCCGGGCCGTCCGGTGAGCCGATCCACCCCCTGGCCGGGTCGTCCGCCGGGGCAGGCCCGCAGCCAAGTGCGTCAGGTCATCGGGCGAATGGGGCAGGTCATCGGGCGAACCGGCGGAGCAGACGGACGTACGGGCTCCAGCGGGACGGACGCGCGACGGTGCCCGTACAGGCACGTTCGGCAAGGTCCATGCTGTCCTCCAGGACCGCGTCATGAAACGACCGGAAAGCCAGCGGCCAGGTGAACCGGGCCGGGCCCCGGGCGCGCATCGCGAGGGTGTGACGCAGCAGTGTGCGGTCCTCGTCCAGCGGGTGGACGGTGTATTCGTGGAAGCCGTGGAAACCGCGCGGCCCGCTGAAGGTGAACCGCACCCACTGGCCAGGGACATACGCCGCCACGGTGTAGCGAACCGGGCCGTGACCGCCACGGGCCCCCTGCGCCAGTGGCCCGTCGAGCAGCATCGGGGGCCAGTCGCTACGCGGCCACAGCTGATCGGCGCCGCCGGACAGGCCGTCGATCAGCTGCCCGGCCTCGGCCCGGGGCACCGGCAGCACCCTCTCGTGCACGTTGTAGACGCCCATCACGCGCTCCCTTCCTAGGGCTCCGAACTCCCCAGAGCGAGCCTGGCCATGGCCCTGTCCGCGTTCCTGGTCATGTCCGCGTTCCTGGACATGGCTCTGGCCATGCGCCCTCGCCGAGTTCTGGAGAGGTCTCTCCAATACAATTGGAGGGTACCCTCTAGAACATGGCCAGGCCACCCCGATTCGATACGCCGCTACTCCTCGACGCCGCCGTCCGACTGGCCGCCGAGTCCGGCCCCGCCGGCGTCACCATGGCCGCGGTCGCCGCGTCCGCCGGCGCGCCCAGCGGCTCGCTCTACCACCGGTTCGCCGGCCGCTCCGCCCTGCTCGCCGAGGTGTGGCTGCGAACCGTCGAAGGCTTCCAGGAGGGCTACTTCGCGGCGCTGAAGTCGTCCGACGACCCGCGCGCAGCGGGTCGGGCAGCGGCCCGGCATGTCGTGGCGTGGAGCCGCGCGCACCCCGACGAAGCCGCGCTGCTCCTGTACGGCGCCCGCGACTTCGGGCAGGACAGCTGGTCGGAGGAGCATCGGCGACGCGCCGACGAGGGGAACCGGCGGGTACTCACGTCCGTCCGGGAGCTCGCCGACACCTTGGGGGCGAGCGGCGCACAGGACATCGAACGGGTCTCGCTCGCCATCATCGACGTCCCGCTGTCACTGGTCCGCCGTCACCTGCGGAACGGGTCCCCGCTGCCCCCGCACGCGGAGGAACTGGCGGAGCAGTGCACGGGTGCGCTACTGGCCGGGTGACCCTTCACCGTGGCAGGGACGACCGCCCGTCCGTCGGGGAAGCTGACGCGTGCCCGTCCCCGCTGCCCACCCCCCTCGGGGAGGGGTGGGCACGTGCAGTGGGTCGGCCGAGCCGGGTCAGGCCCGGCGCGCCCCGTCAGCCGTTAGACAGGCAGGTCGTCGGGGTGGCGTGGGCCGGGTCGAGGGCATTGGCCGTTTCGTGGAAGGCGACCGGGTCGGCGAGTCCGATGGCCAGATGCTCGGAGAGGTCGAGCGGGCACAGGTCCTGGACCAGGACGTTGCGCACATCGGGACCGTCGAGGAACTGGCTCTTGTACGGCGTGACGACCTCGTCGTACCGGGTCGCGATGACGGTGTAGTGCACGCCGGGGACGGTGTCGCCGCCCTCGTTGAGGCGGTTGAGGACGTCGGAGCCGACGATCTGGTCGGAGAGCCCCGGGGTGAATTTGTCGATGTAGTCCTTGGCGCCGGGGAACAGGTCCAGCAGCCGGGTCAGGCCGTCCAGATCGGTGCCGTGGTTGTCGGGAGCCAGCCCGATCAGCGCGTTGACCTTGTCCGCGCCGCCGTAGAACTTCAGGTACACCCGGGGCATCATCCCGCCCTGCGAGTGGCCGACGATATCGGTCTTCCGCGCCCCGGTAGCGGCCAGCACCCGGTCGACGTACGTGGCGAGTTGCTGTGCGGACGCGTCGACCGGGCCCAGGCCGTGGAAGAGCGGTACACCGGGCAACTGGCCGTAGTCCAGGGAGAAGACGCAGTAGCCGCGAGCCACCAAGTAGGGCGCGAGACCGAGCCAGTTGTCGATGGAATTGCCGAACGTACCGTGCGCCAGGATCACCGGCCGGGGATGTTCGGCGGACGGCTTGCAGTCGAAGTTGTTCCAGCCGCTGCTGACGGTGGGGGCGTCGGCAGAGGCAGGGGTGGCCGTGGTGATACCGGCGGCCAGGGCGAGTGCGGGAAGGACGGTGAGCGTGCGCGACCAACGCAGCTGCATACGATGCTCCTTGCGGGGTGAGGGGACTCCGAAGAGCTCGGTGAGCCGTTCACCTGCGATCCGGATCGCAAGGGCCAAAGTTGTTGACTAAAAGTTAAGTTACGGCCGAGTAAGCAGTGAGGGCCAGCCGCATGACGGTGAAAGAAGTCCCACACAACCCTCACCGGACGTCCGGGGTATGCGACGCCCGAACTGTGCTTGCGCCATGCCCCCCGTGCGTCACCGGAGGGGCGGTTGTCAGAGGTCTCCCGTACAGTCGATGACGCGTCGATGGCACGTCGATGGCACGTCGGCAGTCCAGCCAGCAGGCCAGTCGGCAGCCTTGCCGACAGGGCGTTGACCGGGGAAATGCACGGAGGGGAGAGACCGGTGGAGACAGCAGATCTGACGGGGATCGCGGAGATTTCTTCCGAGGCGGAGCTGCGTGAGCTGATCGGCGAGCCCAGCGCACATGCCGCGCACAAGACCCGCGACCGGTTGCACGATCTCGACCGCCAATGGCTGGCACGGTCGCCGTTCTGCCTGATAGCCACCTCGGACGCGGACGGCCGCTGCGATGTCTCGCCCAAGGGCGATCCCGCGGGCTTCACCCATGTCCTGGACGACACCACCCTCGTGATCCCGGACCGCCCCGGCAACAAGCGGGCGGACGGCTTTGTGAACATCCTCAGCAATCCGCATGTCGGGCTGAATTACGTCCTGCCGGGGCGCGGGGACACCCTGCGTATCAACGGCCGCGCCCGACTGCTGCGCGACGCCCCGTTCTTCGATGGCCTTGTCGTCAAGGGCCACCGCCCGCGGCTCGCGCTGCTGGTAGAGGTCGAGGAGGTCTTCTACCACTGCTCCAAGGCGTTTCTGCGCTCGGATCTGTGGAAGCCGGAGACCTGGGAGCCGGACGCGCTGCCCTCACGCGCCCGGATAGTCAAGGGCGTTGAGGCCAAGGACATACCCCTGGAGGCCCTGGAGGAGCATTACGGCCCCAGGTATGCGGAGCGGCTCTACGGCTGATGACCGGCGGGCTCCGAACGGCCGGCCGACGGCAGAAAGCCGACGGTCAGCGGGCTGACGGAGACCTGGCGCCTGCCCTTGGCGCCCGTGCTCAATCCCGTGCTTAATCCTGTGCTTAAAACCGTGCTTAATCCCGCCCTTAGTCCCTTCCCAGGCACCTGCTCCTACCGTCTGCCGTTGAGCCCCGGCACCGTCTTAGGGCCGGGCTTCGCCGTGGGCCACGGGTACTGGCGGCCGGTGCCGCCGAGCTTTGACGCCGGTTGTACCGCTGTGGTTCCGAAGCGGGCCCTGGCGCGGTCGACGGCGGCCTCGATGCGATGTGCCTTGTCGTCGACCGGGTCGAACGTCAGCTGTCGGGCGGCGAGTTCGGCGCGGCACAGGTCCTCCGCCCGCAACGCGACGGACCGCACCCGTGCCCGCTGCAGCCCGAGCGCGGCGTGCAGCGCGTAGGCCGCTTCGGTCAGCGCGGGCCCGTGCGCGGTCGGTTCGGCCAGCCGCCGGGTGCGGGTCGTCGTGGAGCGGTCGGCGTAGCGGACGGTGAGGGTGAGCGCGCGGGCCGCCTGCCCGCTCGCGCGCATCCTTGCCCCGAGGTCGTCGGCGAGCGAGAGCAGCGCCCGGCGGCGCCTGACCGGGTCCAGCTCGTCGTGGGCGAAGCGGTGTTCGGCGCCCATCGAGCGGGCGGACGCATTGGGCGAGACCGGCGTCGGATCGATGCCCCGCGCCCGTTCGTAGACCGCACGGCCCGTCTTCGCGCCGAGGATCCGTTGCAGGGTCGCGGGCGGCGCGGCGGCGATCCGGTCGACGCTGTCGAGCCCGTACGCGCACAGGGTGCGCACGGTCGCGGGCCCGACGCCGTACAGCGCCGAGGCCGGCCGGCGGGCGAGGAACGCGGCGATGGATCCGGTGTCCCCGGGGACGGCCCGGATCTCGCCGGGTGCGGCTTCCTGGGCCGCCATCCGCGCGAGCAGCGGGTTGGCGCCGACCCCGATCGTGCACCGTACGCCGTGCCAGGCCAGCGCGCGCAGCCGTACCAGCTCGGCGATGCCCGTCGCGTCCCGGTCGAAGTAGCGCAGCGCCCCGCGGACATCGGCCAGCGCCGCTTCGGGCGGCAGTGCCTCGATGGTCGGGGTGAACTGCGCCAGCAGCCGCAGTAGTTGCTCGTATTGCTCGGCGCTCAGAGGTGTGTCGTCAGTGGTCCGGAAGCGTACGTGGAGCATGCCGGGGGGCCGCGCAGCAGGGGGCGCGGCGTCAGCCGCTCCAGTGGAGCCGGTGCTTGCACCGGGGGCAGGCTCCGGCTGCGTGGCGGGCGGCCTCGGCGTGGGGGTCATCCCGCGCTCCCGGGGCTGGAGTGCCACAGCTTGCGGCCGGTGGCGGCGCGTTCGCCCGGAGGCTGGAGGTCGGCCCACGGGTGCAGTTCATAGCCGGTCTCCAGCCGGATGGTGCGCCCCGGAGCGGCGCTCCCCGCCTTCTCCGCCTCACTGGAGCGGTCGGCGGAGCGGTCATCGGAGCCGTCCGGCCCATCGGAGCCGTCGTTGGAGCCGTCCGGCCCATCGGAGCCGTCGTTGGAGCCGTCCGGCTCCCCGGCCCCCTCGCCCGTCCCCCGTCCGGCCGCCCGGTCCGGGCCTGCCGCGAGGCGGGCCGTGACCGCCTCCAGGCCGCCCTCGCGGCGCAGTTCGGCCAGCTCGGCGAGGTTCCAGGCGGCTGCGCCGACCACACTGAGGCTGCGCGGCCCGCGCCGCTGGACCGTGCCGCGCACCAGCAGCAGCCAGGAGTGGAAGACGGTGTATGCACAGGCCTCAAGGGGACTGGGGGTACCTCCCAGGCCCCCAGGGCCTGGGGGAGCGTCGAAGAAGGCGCAGTCGACCAGCCCCGTGCTGTCGTCGAGGGTGGTGAAGATGACGCGGCGGCCGGAGCGGATCGGCGGTGTCTGGGTGGCCGCCTTGGCTCCGGCGACCAGCACCGTCTCACCGTTCCTTGCGTCGCGCAGCAGCCGGGCCGGCAGCGCGCCCAGCTCGGCGAGGAACTCCCGGTGGTCGGCCATCAGGTGCCGGGAGGCGTCCATGCCGAGGACGCCCAGCTCGGCGCTGAGCCGTTCGACATCGCTGAGGTCGGGAAGACCCACCGGCTCGACCACATCGGTCACGGACACCGTCTCCTGTTGGAGCGTCAGCTGTCCGGCCGGTGCGCGCCGCTGACGGTGGTGCAGCTCGGCGATGTGCAGCAGCAGGTCGCGGCGGTTGGCGCCGAAGACGTCCAACGCGCCCACCCTGGCGAGGCGTTCGACCACCGGACGGCCCGGATGCGCCCGCTGCCACAGGTCCTGGAGCGAGTGGTAGGGCTGCCCGGCCTCGATCCGCCGCGCCTCGGCCTCGCTCATCCCGTGCACATCGGAGAGCGCGAGCCGCAGCCCCCAGACACCGGAAGCGCCGATGACGGGAGCGCCGACACCGGAAGTGCCGTTCGGACCAGCCCCACCACCACCGGACACCAGTTCAATTCGATGCGCTACCGCCGAACGGTTCACATCCAGCGGCAGCACCGGCACCCCGCGCCGCCGCGCGTCCGCGAGCAGCAGCCGCTTCGGGTACATCCCGGGGTCGTGAGTGAGCAGCCCGGCGTAGAAGGCCGCGGGGTGGTGCGCCTTGAGCCAGGCGGACTGGTAGGTGGGCACCGCGAAGGCCACCGCGTGCGCCTTGCAGAAGCCGTACGCGCCGAAGGCCTCGACGATCTCCCAGGTGCGCGCGATCACTTCGGGCGCGTACCCGCGCCGCTCGGCACACGTCGCGAACCAGGCACGCACCTTGCCCTGCAGCTCCGGATGCGACAGCGCGCGCCGCTTCTCGTCCGCCTCGGCCCGCGCACAGCCGGTCATGATCCGCAGCGTCTCGATGATCTGCTCGTGGAACACCACGACCCCGTAGGTCTCGCGCAGCGGTTCCTCCAGGTCACGGTGCGGATAGCGGACGGCCTTGCGGCCGTGCCTGGCCTCGATGAAGGGCCGCACCATATCGGCGGCGACCGGGCCCGGCCGGAACAGTGAAATGTCCACCACCAAGTCGTGGAAGGTGGCGGGCTGGAGCCGTCCGACCAGGTCGCGCTGGCCCGGCGATTCGATCTGGAAGCAGCCGAGCGTCTCGGTGGAGCGGATCAGGTCGTAGGTGGCGGGGTCGCCGGGCGGCACCTGCTTCGGGTCGTCGAGGTCGAGGCGCTGTCCGGTGGCCCGGCCGATCTCGGCGACCGCATGCGCCATCGCGGACTGCATCCGTACGCCCAGCACATCGAGCTTGAGCAGCCCCAGCTCCTCCACGTCGTCCTTGTCGAACTGGGACATCGCGATGGGGGCGCCTCCCATGCCCTTAAGGCCATGGGGGACTTCGCCGCTGGTCGGTACGACGGGCGTACGGTCCAGCAGCGTGGCGTCCGAGAGCAGCACCCCGCACGGATGCATGGCGATGCCGCGGGGCAGCGCGTCCAGCGCCTCCACCAGCTGCCACAGCCGCTCGCTGCCGGCTTCCCGTACGCCGCGCAGCTCCGGGAGTTCGGCCAGCGCAGCGCGTGCGTCACGGGCCCGGATGTGCGGGAAGGCCTTGGCGAGCCGGTCCACCTGCGCCGGGTCCATGCCGAGGGCGGCGCCGACGTCCCGTACGGCGTGCCGCACCCGGTAGGTCTCGGGCATCGAGACCGCCGCGACCCGCTCCGCGCCGAAGCGGTCGAAGATCGCGCGGTAGACCTCCAGCCGGCGGGCGGACTCGACGTCGATGTCGATGTCCGGCAGCGCCGCCCGCCACTCGGACAGGAAGCGTTCCATCAGCAGTCCGTGCTCGACGGGGTCGGCGTGCGCGATGCCCAGGAGGTGGTTGACCAGGGATCCGGCGCCGGACCCGCGGGCCGCGACACGGATGCCCATCTCCCGTACATCGTCCACGACTTGAGCGACCGTCAGGAAGTACGAGGGGTAGCCGAGCCGTTCGATCGTACGGAGTTCGTCGTGCAGCCGCGCCCAGCGCTCGCGGTCGTGGTCGTAGCCGCGCAGCACCATCCCGGCGGCGCAGCGCGAGCGCAGCACCCGTGCGGCGGTGCGGTGCCCGGCGCCGACCAGCCGGGGTTCGGGGAAGTGGACGCGGCCGAGCCCGATGTCGCCCTCCGGGTCGACCAGGCACTCGCCGGCGGTCTCCTCGGTCATGGCGAGCAGCCGGTGGGCGAGGCCGCGCCGGAATCCGGCCGCCTCGGCGATCCGCTCGGCGGTGTGGCTCATCGCGGCGGTGTCCTTGAGCCAGCGTTCGCCGCTGTCCCGCGCCTCGGGGTGGTGCCGGTCCACCGGCACCAGGCGGCGGGCGGAGTCCAGGATGTCGGCGACCGGGCCCTGGCCGGGGTCGGCATAGCGGACCGCGTTGGTCAGCACGGTGCGGATGCCCTGGTCGACGGCGAAGCCGAGGGTGCGGGCGGCCAGCCGCAGCGAGCCGGGGCCGCTGCCGGTCCGCCCGTGGTCGACGACCTCCAGGCGCAGCGCGTCACCGTACAGCTCGCGCCAGGGGGCGATCAGCCGGGCGGCGCGGTCCGGGCGTCCCGCGGACAGCGCCCGGCCGACCTCGGAGTCCGGTCCGAGCAGCACACTCAGCCCGCCCGCGACGGACTCCAGGGCGCTCCACGGGAGGACGGGCTGCCCGGCTCGGGCGGTGCGGCCCGCGTGGCCGGCCCGGTCCGCGTGGGCGGCCGAAACCAGCCGGCACAGGGCTGCCCAGCCGGCCGCTCCGTCGCGGGCCAGGAAGACGGCGCGGGCGGCGGACTCGTCGAGGAAGGCGCCGCCGCGCACCGGGGTACGCCGTCGTGCGGTGGCCGCGGGCGCCGACTCACGCCCCGCCACGGCCAGTTCGGCTCCGAACAGCGGGCGGATACCGGCTTCGGCGGCGGCCTTGGCGAACCGGACGGCCCCGGAGAGACCGTCCCGGTCGGTCAGCGCGAGGGCGCCCATGCCCCGTTCGGCGGCACGCTCGACGAGCCGTTCCGGGTGGGAGGCGCCGTAGCGCAGGGAGAACCCCGAAGCGGCGTGCAGATGCGTGAACCCTGGCATCTGCACCTCCTGCACCTCATCCGCCCCCAGCTGATCCTGAGTACCTCGTTTAATCCCGAGCCCCTCGCTCCTCTCTCCACCATACCTCTCACTCGAACATTCGTACGAACACGCACATGGGGAGGCGGCACGCCTCATCCGCGTCCGCCGATCAGCCCGCCCGATCTGCGCAAGCACGTCACCGACCGGAAGATATGGACCAAAAGACCCGACATGACCCCGGAGCGGTCCGGCATGACCCCGACGTGACGGGGCCATGAAGGGCGAGGAGCGGCGCATGGCCACGCTGGACAGCAGCACCCGCACCACCTTCCTCAAGGAGGTGAAGAGCGCGGTGACGACCCGGGCCGCGCTGCTGGTGATCGGCGTACTGGGCCTGATGATCGCGTTCATCACCTCGTACACCGGCGCCTTCCACCACCCCAAACCGACCGATGTACCGCTCGCCGTGGTCGCCCCCGCGCAGGTCAGCGGGCAGCTGGTGGAGAAGCTGGACCGGCTGGCCGGCTCGCCGCTGGACCCGCGCCCGGCACCTTCCGAGCGCGACGCGCGACGGCAGATCAACAACCGGACGATCGATGCCGCACTGATCGTCGATCCGCGTGGCAGCACCGACCGGCTGCTCGTCGCGAGCGGCGGCGGCGCCTCGCTGTCACAGGCGGTCGAGCTCGTCGTCACGGCCGCGGAGAAGGCCCAGAAGCGCACGGTACGCACGGTGGACGTGACACCGGCGGACGGCGGCGACAGCCGCAGCCTGTCGTCCTTCTACCTCGTCGTGGGCTGGTGCGTCGGCGGCTATCTGTGCGCCGCGGTCCTCGCGATCAGCGCCGGGGCGCGCCCCGCCAACGGACATCGGGCCGTCATCCGGCTGGCCGCGCTCGCGCTCTACGCGATCGCCGCGGGCCTGGCGGGGGCGATCATCGTGGGCCCGGTCCTCGGCGCACTGCCCGGCAGCCTCTGCGGGCTGTGGGGGCTGGGCGCCCTGATCGTCTTCGCCGTGGGCGCCGCAACCCTCGCCTTCCAGGGCCTGCTGGGCATCATCGGCATCGGCCTGGCGATCCTGCTGATCGTGGTGCTGGGCAATCCGAGCGCGGGCGGCGCCTATCCGTATCCGCTACTGCCGCCGTTCTGGCGGGCGATCGGGCCCGCGCTGCCGCCGGGCGCGGGCACGTGGGTGGCGCGCTCCATCGCGTACTTCCGGGGCAACGCGGTGACCGGGCCGCTGCTGGTGCTCTCCGCCTGGGCAGCGGCCGGCACCCTGCTCACCGTCGCCCTCGCGATGCTCCGCAAGACGAACGGCGGGGAAACGGACGGCGGGGAGACGGACGGCGGGGAAACGGACGGCGGGGATACGAGCAACGGAGAAAGGGACGACGGGGAGAGGGGCGACGGGGAGAGGAACCACGGGGACGGGAAGCAGCTGCCGAGCTGACGCGGCGTCATGCGGAACGGGGCGCCCATGGACTGGTGGCGCGCGCCAGGCGGGCGCTGACGGCGCAACCACCCGAGCCAGGCAGGCAAAGGAAACGGCAAATTAACAAGCCGGAGCCACAGATGAATTGATACGGAGGTATCCTCCTGCCCTTTCTTCGGCCAATCGCCGGAGATCGACAATCTCCCGAACGACCGGTCGGCGGCCGGATTCTGCCCTTCCGGGTCCATCCGACGCCCGCCCCTGGCCACCGCAGGCGCGTCATCCCCGCTGGCCGCACACCATAGGAACACTACTTCGCCACAAAATCGCCGCACCCGATCGCGCCATTACCCTCAGCTTTCATCTATCGACTCAAAGTGATCGCACGGGGTGCGTTTGAAGTGCAGTTGGGCCAGACTCCCGTCCGTCATCTACACCTTCAAGCAAGGGAGTTCCCGTCATGCGGTACATCACTGGGGGCATCGCACTCGGTGCGGCGCTGGTTCTCGGCACGCTGGCCACCACCGCACAGGCCACCGCCGCACCGACGCAGCCCGCGCGAACAGGTGGGCTCTACGCCCCGACGGAGCTGGTGCTGACCGTCGGCCAGGGCGAGAGCCGCGCGACCTCCACGATCCAGCGGGCGGCGACGCTCAGCTGCCGGCCGACCGCGACCGGAACCCACCCGGCCCCGAAAGCCGCCTGCGCCCAACTGCGCGCGGCGTCCGGTGACTTGTCCAAGGTGACCGGGGTGGTGACGAACCGGGCGTGTACGAAGGAGTGGAACCCCATCGTGGTCACCGCGGACGGCGTCTGGGAAGGCCACCGGGTCTCGTACACCTACACCTTCTCCAACTCCTGCACGATGACCGACGGCAAGGGCCAGGTCTTCGAATTCTGACCGTCCACCGGTCCGGAACCGCGCCGGCCCCCCCCCACACGGGTGGGGGGGGGGCGGCGCCCGGGCACCGGGGGGGGGGGGGGGGCCCAGGGG